>CAZLSW010000026.1:0-39016 GCA_964562375.1 uncultured Muribaculaceae bacterium
TGACCCATTGACGCGAACCTATGTCAATTTATCCTGCAATTTGACCCATACGCCTAAATTTTAGAGAGCTTACGCTCTTTAATTCACACTAATCCCGGTAGGGGTTTAGTATCGAAATTCGTGTTAATTCTTTGCGCAGCAAAGTTTAATTTATGATTAAAATATAAGTTAAAGCGCTGAATTAGTGAAAATTAGTGTTAATTCGTGGTTTCTCTAACCACAAGCGAAACTTAAATCATATATTATTTTACCCTGTCGGGATTCTTGGCCACGAAATCCTTCCACGACTTGGCTCCACCCTTGGAGGGGATAGGCTTTGACGTCTCGTAGAAATGGCACAATGCGGCCGCAAGAGCGTCGGTGGCATCGAGTGTGTCGGTGAGATTCTCAGGCGGAATGGCCAAAATCCTTTTCAGCATCTCCATTACCTGTTCCTTGCTGGCGGCGCCGTTACCGGTAATCGCCATCTTGATTTTGCGCGGTTCGTATTCCGTGATGGGCACTTGTCGAGCCAAGGCGGCTGCAATGGCTACACCCTGAGCGCGCCCCAATTTGAGCATCGACTGCACGTTCTTGCCGAAGAACGGGGCCTCAATGGCCATCTCGTCAGGCAGATACTGCTCCACCAGCCCCAGAACCCGCTCGTAAATGCGTGCCAAGCGCATGTAATGATCGTCGAATTTGTTGAGGCGTATAACACCCAAGGCTATCATGGCCGGTTTCTTGCCAGTGACGCCCAGGATGCCATATCCCATGATGTTGGTACCCGGGTCTATGCCGATTATTATCTTGTCGTAGCTACTTTCCACTAAATCAACTCCATAAAGGTGGAAAACCACACGATATTCTCTCCCCAACGGCTGCGTAGGTCGTCGCGAAGCAACGCTGCCGTCTCATCGTGCCAGCGAGTAGCCTCCTCAAGGGAAGGGGAGGGCATCTGGATAGAATAGCTCGCCAATGCTGGATCCACCTCCACTAAAATCCTCAAAAACTGAGGCTCACCGAAAATGCCGCTTCCTTTTACGGCAGGAATATACACATCCTTGGCCCAAGTTTCAAAATCTCGGGTCAGCGACTTCAGGACGTGAAAAGAGGTATTTAAAAGTATCATTTCTTCTGGAGTTTCAGCACTTTAAGTATATGACGCCAAACAGTGGGGAGAACGCCGTAATAGTGGCACATGATGCGGAAACGCTCCTTGAGCGATCGGCGATGGTTGCGGGTGGTGACCCCCTCGTTGAGGTAATCTACCAGGTAGTCGTCGATATAATGGTTGCGGCGGGAATGTTGCAAGCAGCGTATACACCACTCGTAATCGGCTGAGAATCGGTAACGTAGGTCGAATGGTGAGGTGATTTTCCTTAACGCCACAAAGGCTTGGTGGCACACTACCATACCATTGGCAAAACTCTTTATCGACAGCTCCTTGGGTGCGCGGAAATGTCGCTCGCCTATGCGATGTCCTTGGGAATCAACGATTTGGGTTTGCCCATAGATAATGCCGGGATAGGCGTTGTCCATGGCCACGTCGGCGATACGCTGAAGTGTGTCGGGAGCATGAAACTTGTCCCCCGCGTTGAGGAATATCACATAGTCGCCCTGAGCCATCGCAAGTCCCTTATCCATAGCGTAATAGAGACCCTTGTCGGGCTCCGATACAATAACTGTCTGAGGGAGTTTGGCCTCGTAGGCTATCTGGAGCGTACCATCCGTGGAAGCTCCGTCAATAACCAGATGCTCAAACAATTGGCACGTTTGCTCTCTAACGCTCTGCATGGTCACTGGCAACGTCTTTTCGGCGTTGTAAGTGACTGTGATTATGGAGAAAAGAGGTTTCACTGGGAGTTAAAAGTTAAAAGTTTAAAGTTTAAAGTAGCCATCCGGGTGGGACACCGCCGTTTCGGGGGCTTGGGGGCCGGTTGTTAGCCGATGGTGATGCCAGCGAAGCCCATAAAGGCCATTGCCAGCAGGCCGGCGCAGATTAGCGCGATAGGCACCCCGCGCATGGGTCGGGGTACCTCGGTCATAGCCAATTGCTCGCGGATGCCGGCGAACATGGTCAGCGCCAATGTGAAACCGATAGCCGTGGCTACGGCATACACCACCGATTCGCCAAGGTCAAATCCCTTTTGTGTCACCAATATAGCCACGCCAAGCACAGCACAGTTGGTCGTTATAAGAGGTAGGAACACTCCTAAGGCCGTGTACAGGGCTGGGGCGATTTTTTTCAAAACGATCTCCACCATTTGCACCAACGCCGCGATGACGAGGATGAAAACTATGGTTTGCATAAAGGTAAGTCCCAGTGGCACAAGGATATACTCTTGTAGCAGCCAAGTGACTGTAGTGGCCAACGCCATCACAAAAGTAACAGCACCACCCATACCGACGGCCGAACTCAACTTCTTGGAAACGCCCAAGAAGGGGCATATGCCCAGAAATTGGGCAAATACGATATTATTGACGAATATCGCTGTGACGATAATTGATAAGTAGGTGAGCATCAGGCGTGTCGGGTTTTAATATAGTTGGAGAATGCAATCAGGAATCCCAAGGCGATGAAAGCGCCGGGGGCTAGCACGAAGATGAGCGAGCCGTAGCTTTCGGGGAACAGCTCCAAGGAGAAAATGCGGCCTGTACCAAGCAACTCGCGCACAGCGCCTAAGAGGGTCAACGCGCAGGTGAAACCAAGTCCCATTCCCAGACCGTCGCACAAGGAATCGCCCACGGGGTGCTTTGACGCGAACGCCTCGGCGCGACCCAGCAAGATACAATTGACGACAATCAGGGGGATAAAGATGCCCAGGCTTTCGTTCAACGCCGGCAAATAGGCTTGCATAATCATCTGTAACACAGTCACAAACGATGCGATAACCACGATGTAGGCCGGGATACGCACCTTGTCGGGAATCAGGCTTTTAAGGGCCGAGATGGCGCCGTTGGAGCAGATGAGCACAGCCATGGTGGCCAAGCCCATTGACATGCCTGTCAGGGCGCTGCCCGTGGTGCCGAGGGTGGGGCACATGCCCAAGAGGAGGACAAACGTAGGGTTGTCCTTTACCAAGCCGTTGTATATGATTTGTAACTTATTCATCGTACTGTGATTTAGCTTGTTGATAAGCGCGCGAGGCGCGGTTGAGAGCGTCGAGGAAGGCACGCGAGCTGATGGTGGCGGCCGTTATTCCATCGATTTGGCCTCCATCCTTAGCCACCGTGAGCTCTTTCTTCGAGGGATTTTGGCCGATTACCGAGCGATGACCTTGAGGGTCGCGGAACCATTGCTCCATCTTGGCGCCAAGTCCCGGAGTTTCAGCGTGTTTGATCACCTGATAACCAGTGATCTCTCCGTCGCGATTGAAGCCATAAATTACGTCAATTTCGCCCGAGAAGCCATTCATGGAGTAGCTTTCGACTGCGCCGCCAACGAGTTTTCCACCCTTGGTGGCGATATGCACGGGTATCTTGTGGCCATCCATATCCACTTCCACGGTCTCGGCCATCGGGTCGTTGTCAAAAGCGGGCGTTACAGCCGCGATGGCATTCACCTTTTTCTGTTTTTCCACCTGGGCGATGGGATCCTCGGTCACCTCATAAACCCACGCCAGCACAGCGCCAACCACTATTGTGATGATGCCTAAGGAAAGAATGAGATGCGGCAGAGATGATGATAATTTCTTCATTTCTTGGCCCTCCTTTCTCCGAACTTTCGGGGCTTAACATAGCGGTTGATCAATGGTACGAAACCGTTCATAAGCAAGATGGCGAACGACATACCCTCGGGGTAGGCTCCCCATTGGCGTATTATGATGGTAATCAGGCCAATCATCACGCCGTACACCACCATGCCGCGATGGCTCATAGGCGACGTTACATAGTCGGTGGCCATAAAGATAGCACCCAGAAGCATGCCACCTGAAAGAAGCTGCACCCACGGGTTGATGCCTATGGCCCAAGAGAACACCCCGGCTGTAACGATAATCGAAACGGGAATGTGCCAGGTGATCACCTTGCGGCAAATCATATACAAGCCGCCCATAATCAGCGCGATTCCACCAACCTCGCCCAGCGAACCGCCAGCCATGCCCAACGCTTTTTGCAATAAGTCGACAGCATCAGGCGAAATCTCACCCATTTTGATGGCGCCGAGAATGGTGGCTCCTGTGGAGGCGTCGGTGTAGTTCCAGGGGTTAACCAAAGGTTCAGGCCAAGTGGTCATTTGGGCTGGAAATGAGATCAATAGGAACACTCGGCCCACCAATGCCGGATTGAAGATATTGCATCCAAGTCCACCGAACGACATCTTTCCGATTGCGATTGCCACAACCGCTCCGGTGAGCACGATCCACACGGGCAGGTTACTCGGAAGGTTGAACGCCAAAAGCAAGCCAGTGAGTATGGCCGAGCCGTTGGCTATAGTTGATTGGCGGCCAAGCATGTAGCGGTTGATCAGATACTCGGTGATGATGCATCCGAGGATAGATGTGATGATTACGATTGCCGCCCCGATGCCGAAGTAATAGAGCGCGCAAGCCAGTGCCGGTACCAGCGCGATCAGCACTTGCCACATGCACCAGGAGACAGTACGGCGCGTATGGATATGAGGAGAGGCTGATATAGTTAATAATTGGTTCATTTTTTATTATTTTTCGAATGAACGAGTGAACGAATGCACGAATGAACGAGAGAATTAACGAATAAACGAGATTATTTGGCCGCATTGCGGGCACGCATCGCTGCTCCTACCTTGTTCTTACCTAAGCGGATGTAGTCAAGAATCGGCCGGGCCGAGGGGCAGGTGTAGGAGCAGGAGCCACATTCCATGCAGTTCATCACCTTGTTTGCCTCCACCTTTTCAAACTCGCCAAGGCGCGACAAAGTAGCCAAAAGATAAGGCTCCAGACCCATGGGGCAGGCGTCGACACACGCCGCGCAACGGATGCAGGGCTCCACCTTGCGGCGCTC
The DNA here is from genome assembly GCA_964562375.1 of uncultured Muribaculaceae bacterium. Lineage (GTDB taxonomy): Bacteria > Bacteroidota > Bacteroidia > Bacteroidales > Muribaculaceae > JAJPXC01. The sequence continues at coordinate 4,963 of CAZLSW010000026.1, forward strand.
GCTCATCGACTCAGGCAACATCAGCACTCCCGACACTCCCTTGATCGTAGGCGCGTCGATCGTCACCACGCTCTTGCCCATCATCGGTCCACCAAGGATAATCTTGCCAGTGTCCTGAGGCACCCCACCGGCGGCTTCCACCACCGTGGATATGGGCGTACCGATGGCTACGCGGAAGTTGCCGGGATTATTTACCGAAGGACCTGTAACCGTAAGCACACGGCTCATCAAAGGCTCCCCATAGCGCACGGCGTCGGCCACGGCTAAAGCGGTGGCGCAATTCTGCACAATGGCTCCTACAGCAATTGGAAGTCCTCCCGATGGCACCTCGCGGCCCATGATTGCCTCAATCAGTTGTTTCTCGCTCCCCTCGGGATACTTTACCTTAAGGGGCATAATTTCAATTTCGGGGTAAGAAGCAGTGGCTTTGCGCATAGCCTCAATGGCGTCGGGCTTGTTGTTCTCGATGCCAACAACGCATTTATCAACGCCAGCGGCACGCATCAACAGCCTGATACCAAGCACGATAGCTTCGGGTTGCTCAAGCATGATGGCATGGTCGTTGGTCAAGAATGGCTCGCACTCCACTCCATTGATAATGAGCAATTCAGCTTTCGATCCCGGGGGAGGCGAAAGTTTAACTTTGGTGGGGAAGGTAGCACCCCCCAGGCCCACGATACCGGCCTCGTCGATGATTGAAATGATCTCCTTTGGCTCAAGGGCAAGCGCTTCCTCGTCCGAGCGAATTGGCTGGCGGTTTTTGATAGCCTCAAGGTCGGCCAGGTGCTCCTCCTCTGTGGCTTCGATGGTGACGGTGTCCGCGGGATTGCCGAAAGCCGTTTTGTGGCGGTCAATCTTGGTGATTGTGCCGGTTATGGGAGTGTGGACATTGGCCGACACGAAGCCCGCGGCCTTGGCTATGATGTCGCCGCGGTTGACGTGGTCGCCCTTCTTCAACTCACACTTGGCGATGGCTCCGATGTGCTGGGAGAAAGTCACAACCACCTGTGTGGGCAGCTCCAACTCGACAATCGGCTTGTGGGCTGTGATTTTATATTCTGGCGGGTGAACGCCGCCTTTGTGGAATGTATGTAGCATATTGGGTTATTTTCTTTTTCGAATGCACAAATTCACAAGTGAGCATCTGCTATTCAGCCGCGACGGCTTCGGGCTTGGGTTTCGGTTTGGGGAAATTGACCGCATGGATGGCTGTTGTGGGACACTGGTCGACACATTTGCGGCAGAGCTTGCACTTCTCGAAGTCGATGTAAGCCAGATTGTTGGCCACGGTGATAGCGTCGTGGGTGCAGGATTTGGCGCATTTACCGCAACCGATGCAGGCCACTTTGCACTCCTTGCGAGCCAGGGCGCCTTTCTCCTTATTGGAGCAAGCCACGTATACGCGCATTCCGCGAGGTCCTTTTAAACGTAACTCAATCAATGATCGCGGGCACACGTCAACGCATTTACCGCAGGCCACGCATTTGTCCTCGTCGACCTCGGGCATTCCTGTCAGGCGGTTCATGTGGATGGCGTCCCAAGGGCAAGCTGCCACGCAGTCGCCCTCACCCAAGCATCCGTAGGCACAGTCGGTGGCACCCACCGCTACCATCGACAGGATGGCGCACGAGCGGGCTCCGTCGTAATGGCTCTTGATGGGGCGGTTCTCGCATGTGCCGTTGCAGTGGATCACTGCGATTTTGGGTTTCTCGGCCACTACTTTCATTCCCATGATATCGGCGATTTTCTCCATGGCGGCCGCTCCCGCGCCAGGGCAGTTGAAGCCTTCAAGGGAAGTGGCTTTGGCGCAATTCACCGCGAAATCGTGACAACCGTTGTAGCCGCACGCGCCGCAGTTGGCACCGGGGAGGTGTGCCTCAATCTGCTCGATACGAGGATCTTCTGGCACGTTGAAGCGCTTGGCGATGAAATAGAGCAGCACGGCTGAGATGATGCCGATGCCGCCGAGCACTATGATGGATGAGATGATGATTGACATTATTACTTCGTAAAAGGGTGAAGTGAAAAGTTTAAAGTTTAAAGTTTAAGGCTAATGGTGGAGAGAAAATCGTTATTATGTGATCAGGTTATTTCGGTATTTCGAGTGGGATGCTCGGGAAGTTTTTTGACGATCCACTGGAGGCGGCGCGTGACGCGCTTGCGGCAGCGATAGAGGATGAGGTAATAGGGGATAAGCACAATCAGGCCTCCTAAGGCTGCCCAGCCTTGCGCCACTCTTAAAGCGAGCAATCCGAAAATTACAAGCAAGAAAAGCACACAGGGGATACCGATCCCTAGCCATACCGCTCTCACTTGGCTCGGCTCGGTGGCGGTTACGCTCACTCGCTCGCCAACGGTGAAATCCTCGGGGCGTGGCACTTCCACCTTTTGCTCCAAGCTTTGAGAGGCCCCGCACAACACAGCGGCGGCGCATCCCCCGCAACGCTCGCTCGAGATGATGGCCACGGTGATGCCGTCGGGCTCAACACGTTTCACTATCGCTTGATGGTCGATTTCCATGGTGGGGGGTTAACGGGTGCGCAATGGGGGACGGAAGGCGTCCTCGTAATGGGTAATCTCGTACATTTCTGGCTCACCGATTACGGTTATCACGTCGAATTGCGGATAAAATTTCACGCCGTAGTGACGGATAAACGCATTGGCGGCCGTAGCCAGTCGCGACATTTTCTTGCGGTCGACAGCTGCCAGGGGATCTCCGAAGTCGGATCGGCGCGTCTTGACCTCCACAAACACGATACGGTCGTCCTTGGTGGCGATGATATCGACCTCGGGACCCACATGGGAATTGGTGTCGACGATGCCGTAACCTTTGGAGATGAGATGCTGACGGGCCATCTCCTCGCCCCAGACGCCTAAGTCGTTATGCTGTGCCATTATCTGCGGTAGGTTAAGATTTTGTATATCAATTCGTGGAGAAGGTCAAACGGGTCCTGTCGCGAGCCCACGCCCTTGCATTTGGCGTCGAATCGGCGTATATCGTTGATTATCTCTATCACTTGCCAGGCGTTGTAGTTACGCATCGCCGGTAGCACGTCCTTAAGCGCGTAAGTGCTTTTGAGACCCATCGCCGCAGCCAGCGAGCGATCGCTCTTGTCGGGCGTGTATTGGCCCACAAGCACGTTGGAGAAGAAATTGAACAACACCGCACCCGTGGGAATGGGATTGTTGTTCTTGGGATTGGAGCGGAAATAGCGTATGATGGTGAAAGCCTTTTGGGCGTTGCGGTTGGCTATGGCGGCAACAAGCTCGAAGTTGTTGTAATCCTTGCTCACTCCGATATGGCGCTCCACGGCCTCGGGAGTGATCATGGCGCCCGGTCCAAGGATGCCTGTGAGCTTGTCAACCTCGTTGTAGATTTTCGACAGGTCGGAGCCGATATAGTCGGTGAGCATCGTCAACGCCTTGGGGTCGATGGTAAGGCCTTTGGATTTCACCAATTGTGACACGGCTCCGCTCACGTTGTTCATCTTCTTGGACTCGAAGACTACGCCACCCGATTTCTTCAGCGGGGCAATCAGGTCCTTCCCTTTGGCTTTTTCCCCTCGGGAGCAGATTACGAGAATAGTGGTGGGAGTAGGGGAGGCGGCATAAGCGCCCAGGGCGTTGAGCCAAGCGGCGGGCACGGCTTGTGCCTCTTTAAGGATCACCACTTGACGATCGGCCATCATCGGGTATCGGCGGCAAGCCTCGATTACCTGCGACGGCTCCACCTCGGGAGCGTACATCACGTAGAGGTTGAAGTCGCGATCCCCCTCAGGAATTATTTGCTCAAAGCGCTTTACCAGCTCGTCGATGTAGTAACCCTCCTCGCCGTGAAGGAGATACAACGGCGCGTATTGCCCTTTGGAGAGCTGGGAGCAGAGCACTGGATATGTGATTTCGGCCTCGGCCATAGGGAAAATAGATGCTGTTTCAAAAATAATGTGTAAATTTACCAATAATTTCTTATTTGCCAAAATTATCGTGTAAAAGTAGTGGAAAATCTCAATTTGCCTGCCTTCGACATCAAGGTGGATTTCACCGGACGTTTCCCCCGCGTGTACGACACGCTGCGGAGGAAACTTGTGGCGTTAACCCCCGAGGAGTGGGTAAGGCAGCATTTTGTGAATTTTCTTATAGCTCATCTTGGCTATCCGGCTTCGTTGATGGCTAACGAGATAGGGATAGAATTAAACAACACCCGGCGACGCTGCGACACGGTGGTTTTCGACCGACAGGGACAGCCATTAGTGATTGTGGAATATAAGGCTCCCGATGTGACGATCACCCAGGAGGTATTTGATCAGGTGGTGCGTTACAACATGGTGCTTCAGGCGAGGTATCTCATGGTGTCAAATGGGTTGTGTCATTATTGCGTAAAGGTGGATTATATAGAGAAAAAGGTGGAATTCCTTGCGGATATTCCACCTTATGGGGCGCTATAGGGCGTATAGGTCCATAGGTCTTATTTCAGGAAATAAGTGAAGCGAATCGACCAGGACCGATTACGCGCCGAGAAGTCGTCAAGCACCTTGGTCTTGAGGGCGTAAGTCATGCCCCAGTTGCGCACGGCCGTGATATGGAATTGTTTCTTGATCTCTACGCCAAAACCCACCTCGAGGGCGAAATCGGCCGCGGCCCAATCAAAAGCGCCGATACTGCTGTGCCCGGCCAGGAAGCCTACCGCCGGACCACCATAGACAAACGGCGCAAGGTATTCCTCAAAGCCGCCCATGCGCGTCCATTTGAAGCGTAAGTGGAGTGGAACGGTGATGTAATGCATGTATACGCGGGAATCGCCGTAACCTTCGCTCGCCCACACATACTTCTCGCCAAGATTAACCTTGGCTCCTTTCAGAGAATAGAAGATTCCGGTGTCAAGGCCGAAACCTATACCGGGGAACATAGTCTCGGTAACCACGCCGGCGTCAAAGCCGTAGGCCTGGTCCACTGCCACGAGGTCTTGCTTAAACTTGAGGTTGGAGAATTCAGCGCCCACCATGGGACCCCAGCGGAATTGGGCCGAGGCGCACAGGCCCACGGTAAGGCACACGAGCAATAATATCGATCGGGAGAAATTTTTCATCATTTTCCGTTTTACGCCGCAAAATTAGCAACTTTTCGTTACCGAGCCAAATGGGCGCCATCTAACAACTGTTAAAGTGGCGCCCATAATCGATAATTCCGGGTGGGTTGCAAAAAATTAGGGAATCTCCTTAGGCTTTTTTGATATAGTCGACGATCCATGCACCTACCTCCTTGGTGCCGTAGGCGGCTCCTCCGGGCACTTGGATCTCGGGGGTGCGCACGCAAGCGTCGAGAGAGGCGTTGACGGCTTTGCGTATCAGTTCACCCTCGGCCTTGCAGTCGAAGTACTCAAAGAGCATGGCTACCGACAGGATTTGTGCCAAGGGATTGGCTATGTTCTTGCCTGCCGCTTGGGGCCATGAACCGTGGATGGGTTCAAATACAGGGGTGCTCTCGCCGGTGGATGCTGATGGGAGCAATCCCATTGAGCCGGAAATCACCGATCCTTCATCGGTGAGGATGTCGCCGAAAGTGTTCTCGGTGACCATCACGTCAAAGAAACGAGGTTCCTGAATCATGCGCATAGCGGCGTTGTCGACGTACATGTAATCGGTCTCCACGTCGGGGTACTGAGGGGCTATTTCTTGCGCTATTTTTCGCCACAAGCGGCTGGAGGCAAGCACGTTGGCCTTGTCAACCACAGTAAGGTGCTTGCGACGACGCCGAGCGTAGGCGTAAGCCGTGTGGAGGATGCGCTCGATCTCGGGACGCGTGTAAGCGTTGGTGTCGTAAGCGCGGTCGTTGTCTTGGTATTTCTCGCCGAAATACATGCCACCGGTGAGCTCGCGGATGCAGATGAAGTCGGCCCCTTCAACCAGCTCCTTGCGCAGGGGTGAGAGGTGAAGCAAGCACTCGAAAGTCTCCACGGGACGGATATTGGCGAACAAACCCAGTTTCTTGCGCATTGCCAGCAAGCCTAGCTCGGGACGTACCTTGGCGGTAGGATCGTTGTCAAATTTGGGATGTCCCACGGCCGAGAACAGCACGGCATCGGCGTCGCGGCAGATTTCGTAGGTATTCTCGGGGAAAGGGTCGCCCACGGCGTCGATGGCTGCGGCTCCGCAAAGGGCGTAAGTGTAGTTGACCGTGTGGCCGAATTTCTCACAAACGGCGCTCATCACGTCGACTCCCTGCTGGGAGATTTCAGGCCCGATACCGTCGCCGGGCAACACTGCGATATTGAAATTCATATACTATTGAAGATTATTTTCAATGATGTTGAGCATTTTCAGGGTGGCTTGGATGGCGGCCTCGGTTTGGTCGGCGTCAAGTCCGCGGGTCTTGAGTTGCTGTCCTCCGTCGAGTTCCCAAGTGATGGTTGTTTGCACAAGGGCGTCGGTGTGACCTCCAGGGGGGATATTGACGGCGTAGTTGAGCAGGATTGGGAGCTTTCGTCCCAAATCCTTGTAGATGGCCCGCAAGGCCTTCACAAAGGCGTCATATTGGCCGTCTCCCCGGGCTACTGTCTCGTATTCCTCGCCGTTAATCGACAGCCTTACCGAGGCCGTGGGCTTCAAGCCGTGGGACAATGACAAGGCGTAGTTGATAATCTTCACCGACTGTTCCAAGGGGGAGTGTTTCAGCACGTCGGCTACGATAAAGGGAAGGTCGGATGGGGTGACGATCTCTTTCTTGTCGCCGAGCTCGATTACTCGGTCGGTTACCTTCTTGATGTCCTCGTCGCTTAGCTCGATACCCAAGGTTTCGAGGTTGTGACGTATATTGGCTTTGCCGGAGGTCTTGCCCAAAGCATATTCCCGCTCGCGACCGAATCGCTCAGGGAGCAACTCGTTGTAATACAGGTTGTTCTTGGAGTCACCATCGGCATGCACGCCTGCGCATTGGGTGAACACGTTCTCGCCTATGATAGGTTTGTTGGGAGGAACCATGATGCCGGAGAACGATTCCACGATGTGGCTCACCTTGTTGATTTTGCGCTCATCGATACCTGTTACCAATTGCAGGTGGTCGTGGATAACGGCTACTGTTGACGACAGCGTGGCGTTCCCGGCGCGCTCTCCCAGTCCGTTGATTGTTACATGAACGCCGTGCGCCCCGGCCTGCAATGCGGCGAAACAGTTACCAGCGGCGAGGTCATAGTCGTTGTGGGCATGAAAATCGAAGTGCAAATCGGGGTAGCGCTCGATCATACGGCGCATGTAGTAATAAGTCTGGGTGGGAGTGAGGATGCCGAGAGTGTCGGGGAGCATGAATCGCTTGATGGGAAGGCGTTGGATTGCGTCCATCACTTGGTAAAGGTAGGCGCGGGAGTTTTTCACGCCGTTCGACCAATCCTCTAGGTAGAGATTTACATCCAATCCGGCTTCTTTGGCCCGGTATACCTCGCGGGTAATTGCCTGGATATGCTCTTCAGGGGTTTGGCCAAGCTGATAGCGGCAATGCTTTTCCGATCCTTTGCTAAGCAGGTTAATCACCTTGCCGCCAGCGTCTTTAATCCATTGGATGGAACGACCGTTATCGAGGAATCCAAGAATCTCGATTCTCTCCAGATTGCCGGTTTTCTCGGCCCATGAGCATAGGCGACGGGCTGTTTCCAGCTCGCCGTCGCTCACGCGGGCCGACGCAATCTCGATACGGGGCACGTGGAGCTCGCGCAACAGGAGGCGCGCGATGTTGAGCTTTTCGGTGGCCGTGAACGACACGCCCGAAGTCTGCTCTCCGTCGCGCAGCGTGGTGTCCATGATCTCCACGCGTCGTCCGCGAGGAGCTGGGGTATGTGGCTTATCGGCTTGCCTCATAGCTTTCGATGTCGGCCTGCTTGGTGAGCAGATAGTCGATGTCGTCGAGGCCGTTGATCAAGCAATGCTTTTTGTAGGGGTTGATGTCAAATTGTTCCGAGCGCCCTGTCGTAAGATTCGTGATGGTCTGGGCCGGAAGATCCACTTTCAGCTCGGCCTTGGGATTGGCCTCGATTGTGGCGAAAATCTCAGCCAAGAAATCGTCGGAAACCACTACGGGTAGCACGAAGTTGTTCAATTCGTTGTTCTTGTGGATGTCGGCGAAAAAGCTGGATACGACCACGCGGAAACCGTAGTCGGCGATCGCCCAAGCGGCGTGCTCGCGGGAGGAGCCGGAGCCGAAGTTCTTGCCGGCAACGAGGATTTTAGCATCCTTGTAGCGCGGGTCGTTCAAGGGGAAAGTGGCGATGGGATGGCCTTGCTTGTCGTAACGCCAGTCGCGGAACAGGTTCTCGCCGAAGCCCTCGCGTGAGGTCGCTTTCAGGAAGCGCGCGGGGATGATCTGGTCGGTGTCGACGTTCTCCATTGGCAGGGGAACGCAAGCGGATATGATGGTGTCGAATTTCTGTTTCATTTTAGCATTAAGCGTTTAGCATTTAGCATTTAGCGAACGGGGATCGGTGAGGACGCCGGTGATGGCAGTGGCTGCTGCTACAAGCGGGCCGGCAAGGATCGTGCGCGAGCCGGGGCCTTGACGTCCCTCAAAGTTGCGGTTGGAGGTGGAGACTGCTAATTTGCCCGCGGGTACCTTATCCTCATTCATGGCCAGGCAAGCCGAGCATCCGGGTTGACGGAGCTGGAAGCCGGCTTCCTCAAGGATTTTGTCGAGACCCTCCTCGCGTATCTGCTTGTCCACTTTCCACGATCCGGGGACTAGCCAAGCGGTAATGTTGTCGGCTTTTTTCTTGCCCTTGACAACGTTGGCAAAAGCGCGGAAATCCTCGATACGACCGTTGGTGCAAGAGCCGAGGAACACGTAATCGACGGGTGTGCCCTCGAGTTTCTGGCCAGGTTTCCAGCCCATGTAGTCCAAAGATTTCATGAAGGAAATGCGGCCTGCCTCGTCATCGGCGTCAGGCTCGGGAACGGCCTCGGTGATGCCGATACCCATTCCGGGATTGGTGCCAAAGGTGATGCGAGGCTCGATGTCGGCAGCGTCGAAAGTGATCTCGGCGTCAAATTTAGCATCCTTGTCGCTGTACAGCTCTTTCCATTTCTTAACAGCTTTGTCCCATTCCTCGCCTTGGGGGGCGAAGTCGCGACCCTTGCAGTAGGAAAAGGTCACTTCGTCGGGAGCGATCATGCCGCCGCGTGCGCCCATCTCGATGGAGAGGTTGCACACGGTCATGCGCTCATCCATCGACAACGAGCGGATAGCCTCGCCGGCGTATTCCACAAAGTATCCCGTGGCGCCGCCGGTGGTCATCTTGGCGATGATGTAAAGGGCAATGTCCTTGGCTGTGACGCCAGGGCGTAGCTTGCCCTCGACATTGATGCGCATGGTTTTGGGTTTGGGCTGGAGGATGCACTGTGAGGCGAGCACCATCTCCACCTCCGATGTGCCGATTCCGAAAGCGACGGCCCCGAATGCGCCATGGGTGGATGTGTGGCTGTCGCCGCACACGATGGTGTAACCGGGGAGTGTCAAGCCGTTCTCGGGGCCTATCACGTGGATGATGCCGTTGCGCTCGTTGCCGAGGCCGTAGAGGGTCAAGCCAAATTCCTTGGCGTTGCGAGTGAGGGTGTCAACTTGGTTGCGTGAAACGGGGTCGGCGATGGGTTTGTCCTGGTTGAGCGTGGGGATGTTGTGGTCGGGCGAGCAGAACGTACGCTCGGGACGGAACACCTTTAGACCTCGGTCGCGCAGGCCCTGAAACGCTTGTGGAGAGGTGACCTCGTGGCAATAGTGACGATCGATGTATAATTGGGTGGGACCGCCTTCAATCACATTGACGGCGTGAGCGTCCCAGATTTTGTCGAATAATGTTTTTCCCATTTTAATGAACGAATTTGTTGATGGCGTCGATGAATGCCTCGGCCGAGGCGGCTACGATGTCGGTGTTGGCCGAGAATCCGTAGTAGGAGTTGCCGTCGTGTTCCACGGTCATGTGTACCTTGCCCACGTCGTTACTACCCTTGTTGATGGCTTGGATAAGGAACTCCTTGACAAGCATCGTGCGGCGAATGATGAGCTTGATGGCCGAGATGGCGGCATCGACGGGGCCGTTGCCCGACGCGCAAGCCTCGAATTTTTCTCCGGCGATATCCAATCCCACTGAAGCAACCGAGTGGATTCCCACACCAGCGGTGACTTGGAGGAAGTCGAGCTTGATGCGACGCTTGGCGGCGTGGTGTTTGCCGGCAAGCATGAGCACATCGTCGTCGTTGATCTCCTTTTTGCGGTCGGCGAGCTGGAGGAACGACTGGTAGGCTTTGTCGAGAGCCTCTTTGTCAAGATCGATGCCCAGTACATGCAAGCGGTGCTTGAGAGCGGCACGGCCCGAGCGGGCGGTAAGCACGATCGAGTTTTCGTCCACGCCCACGTCGGTGGGGTTGATAATTTCGTAGCTCTCTCGGTTTTTGAGCACGCCGTCCTGGTGAATGCCTGAGGAGTGGGCAAACGCGTTTCGGCCCACTATGGCCTTGTTGGGTTGCACTGGCATGTTCATCAGCGATGATACCATGCGCGAGATGCCATAAATCTTTGTGGTGTTGATATTGGTGTCGATGCCGAGCTCCTTGTGGCTCTTGAAGATCATGGCCACCTCCTCGAGCGAGGTGTTGCCGGCGCGCTCGCCGATTCCGTTGATTGTAACCTCGGCCTGACGGGCGCCTCCGAGGATTCCGGAGATGGTGTTGGCTGTGGCCATGCCCAGGTCGTTGTGGCAGTGGGTGGCGATTGTTACCTTATCTATACCGTCGACGTTGTCGATTAGATACTTGATTTTGGCTTGGAAGTCGCGGGGGAGGCAGTAGCCCGTGGTGTCGGGGATGTTGACCACGGTGGCGCCAGCCTTGATTACGGCCTCGATGACGCGCGCAAGATATTCGTTGTCGGTGCGACCGGCGTCCTCGGCGTAAAATTGCACGTCCTCGACAAACTTCTTGGCGAACGACACGCAAGCCGCGGCTCGCTCAAGGATGTCCTCGCGGTTGGAGTTGAATTTATATTTAATGTGGTAGTCGGATGTACCGATGCCGGTGTGGATGCGTTTGTGCTTGGCGTATTTAAGCGCGTCGGCAGCCACGCGAATGTCGTTCTCCACTGCGCGCGTCAGGGCGCAGATGGTAGGCCATGTGACAGCTTTGGAAATCTCTTGCACGGAGTTGAAATCGCCAGGGCTAGAAACGGGGAAACCGGCCTCGATCACGTCGACACCAAGCTCTTCAAGGGCCTTGGCGACCTCGATTTTCTCGACCGTGTTCAATTGGCAACCTGGCACTTGCTCGCCGTCGCGGAGCGTTGTGTCAAATATAAATAGACGATCACTCATAATTGGATTTATAAATCTTTTTTACCTTGCTTTGAGTATATAGGCCGCAAAGTTATAACTATTTTCCCGATTTAGCAAACAAATGTTAAGCTATTTCGCCAAATCGCTTAAAAGTTGACGTTTGTGCGGTTGAGAATTCGGAAAGGTTTAAAAACAAGCTCCTAACTTTACCCCGGCAAACTGCAACGCGTTGCAGCCCACATGCTGGTCTTTCCAGATGTAGTTGTCGCGGGTCATCAGGTTGTAGCTGAGCACGAAATAGCTACGGAATTTCTTGCCGGTGGCCAAGTGGATGCCCACGCCCCAAGATCCATAGAAGCCCGTTTGGGTGTTCTCGTTATAAATGTGGTTGACTGAGCAGCCCATGCGTGTCTCAAAAAACAGTAACTGCGGCTTGGATGAGAAGCTTGTGCGTAATATCGCGTAGACGGGGAACGACCTAGAGTCGTTGCTTACCATCATATCGATGCCTGCGCCAATACCAGCCATAAGGATTGACGGGGAGCGATAGCCGAAATAGGCGTCGATGTTGAGGGTGGACATATCATGCCCTGTCAAGTCAATCATCGACGATGCGTCCACGCCCCAGCCGAAGCCCTTTGTAGTGTCGATAGTCTCTTGGGCATGGCCACTGAGCGAGCTAAGGAGTATAGTGATGAGTAGGAGTAGCTTTTTCATTCAATATCAGGGATTTTGGACAGCATCACGCATGTCCACTGGTTGATTGTGCTTTGAGCGAGTTTCATGAGCCCTTGGCGCTCGGCCTCTTTGACCACCAAGTCGGCATCGTTGCCCTCGTAAAAACCGCTTAGAAACATCGTGCCGTAATTGTTTAACTTTTTGGCGTAAACGGCTAAGTCGTTAAGGATTACATTACGATTTATATTGGCTAGGAATACATCGGCTGGTGGGATGTCCTCGAGGGCTGAGGCGTCGCCAAGAAGTACATTTATTTCAGGGTGGTGATTGAGGGCGACATTCTCCACGGCGTTCTCTTGAGCCATGGGGTCGATCTCGATGGCGGTGACTGGGGAGGCTCCCCGCATGGCGGCAAGGATGGCGAGAATGCCAGTGCCGGTGCCCATGTCGATTACCGAGCGCCCATCGAGGTTGATTGTCAGTAGGCCGGCGAGGATCAATTCAGTGGTGGCGTGATGTCCCGTGCCGAATGCCATTTTCGGGTCAATCACGATGTCGTACTTGGCTATGGGATAATCCGTATGGAATGAACTGTGCACCACGCACTGGTCCTCCACCACAATGGGCTGGAAGTAGTGGCGTTCCCATTCCTGGTTCCAATCTTGCCCCTCGATCAGTTCATGGGTGATGGTAGCTTGTCGCGGCGCCCCGGAGAGGGTTTCCACAGCTCTTACCACGGCCTGCTCGTCGGCCAATTCCTTGCGAATGTAGGCGGTCAAGCCGTTTTCGTCGGGCACAAAGCTCTCGTAACCGGCTTCGCCCAATTCGTAGGCAAGCAGGTCGGTAGCCGTCTCGTCGCACGGCTTCAGATCAATCCTCGTGGCTATATAGTCGTTCATTGTCGCTAGTTATATCTTTGCAATTTCATCGGGGGAAAGCCCAGTGATATTGACGATTGTGTCGCAATCAAACCCGTTTTTCTTCATCGCCACAGCAATTTCGAAGGCCTTGCTGTTGGCGCCCTCAGCGCGGCCTTCGGCGCGGCCCTCTTCTTGGGCGGTATGGATGCAATTGTCGTAATCTCTCATTATCTTTAGGCTGTTTTCATAAGCCATACGCTCATCTCGGGTGAGCATACTAATTTCCGCTAAACGGAAAAACCTTTGGTATAATCTTCCTTGTAACGATGTGGGGTACTCTGATAATTTGTTCATGTTTTGGATTATCCACAACCATTCGTCTTGGGTGCCTTGTGTCTGCTCGAAGGTTTTGAGGTATTTTGGCATCTCAAGGAAGATTAACGTAAGTTTGTCATAAAAAACGCGACCTGTGGTGGTGTCGATTAATCGAATAACATGTTTGTATCCATCATTGGCGTGACCCGACAAGGTAAAGTTAAGTAAAGCCACTGTGTATACTTTTGGCAACTTATAGTCCCATTTCCCCGCCTGAGCTGCGTCTCGAATTGGATACGTGGCATAATAGATGCTACGGTCCACAAAGTAGGTTTGCTTGGCGTTTTGCATCTCCACAATGATATGGCCTCCGGTATCAGTTGTGCAATAGAGGTCAAAGATCGCGCCTCTGTCCTCAGGCGACAAGCCCAATTTCTCAGGATTCTCGTAAGTGATATCAACAATGGTTTCTTCTTTTTCGTCGGCTAGCAAGGCGTTGAGGAAATCTATGAGGAATTCCTTGCTGTCCTTTGATCCGAACATGCGTTTGAAGCCGAAGTCGGTGAAGGGGTTGATGTATTTCTCTACTGCCATAAATTGGACGGTTTAGGAGGTTCTTGTTGCAAAATTACTAACTATCGGTCGAAAATCCAATTTTCCTGTTAAAAAACAACGCCAGTTGATTATGTTTAAGGGAAAAAGTCGTTGTTGTGGTTGCTGATTCAACATTTTTGCGTAACTTTGACGGTTGATTTGATAATAGCCAAAGACAGCAAGCAAATATTTAACAAATGAAAGTACTGAAATTCGGTGGAACTTCCGTGGGCTCAGTGGAGAGCCTGATGAATGTGAAACGCATCGTAGAGCAGGCTCAAGAGCCTGTGATTGTGGTGGTTTCGGCATTGGGAGGGGTCACCGACAAACTCATATCGACAGCTCGTTTGGCGGCCAAGGGCGACATCGCTCATCTTGAGAGCTACGCCCAAATTGTCGACCGTCACAACAAAATTATCGACGGGGTGATCCCCGGGGAGCTTCGCTTGGACGTGCGCTCCATCACTACCCCGTTGCTTGAGGAGCTGGGAAATATCTACCGCGGCATATCCTTGATACGTGACCTGAGCGATCGCACACTCGATATCGTCGTGAGCTATGGCGAGCGCCTCTCGAGCACCATTATCTCTTACTTAATCAAGGATGCTCGGTTGATGGATTCCCGCAAGTTTATCCGCACCCAGAAGCAGTTTGGCAAGCATATCCTTGACGCTGAGGCTACTTCTGAGCTTATCCATAGCTGCTTCGACTCGCTTAATGACAAGGTTTATCTGGTGCCTGGTTTTATAGCGTCCAATGCTGAGGGTGACATTACCAACCTCGGTCGTGGAGGCAGCGACTACACAGCCGCTATCCTCGCGGCAACGCTTGACGCCTCTCAATTGGAGATATGGACCGACGTTGACGGATTTATGACCGCCGACCCTCGCGTGATTGACGCTGCCTACGTGATAGATCACTTGACGTTCGTCGAGGCTATGGAGCTTTGCAACTTCGGCGCCAAGGTGGTTTACCCTCCCACGATTTACCCGGTGTTCCACAAGAACATTCCCATTCTTATAAAGAATACGTTCAACCCCGACGCTCCCGGCACTCTCATTTGCGAGCAGCGGCCGGGCACCGAGGGAAAGGCCATCAAGGGAATCTCCTCGATTAACGACACCTGCCTGATTACCGTTACTGGCCTGGGCATGGTGGGCATCATCGGAATCAACGCCCGCATCTTCAACGCTTTGGCCAAGAATGGTGTAAGCGTGTTTTTGGTGTCTCAGGCGTCGTCGGAGAACAACACCTCGTTTGCGGTTAAGAACGCCGACGCTGAGTTGGCAGTGTCGGTTCTGGAAGAGGAATTTGCCCCTGAGCTGGAGAGCGGTGAGATCAGCGACATCTCGGCCGAGCGCGACTTGGCTACCGTGGCTATCGTGGGCGAGAACATGAAGCATACGACAGGTATTGCCGGCAAACTGTTCAACACCCTTGGCCGCAACGGTATCAATGTGATCGCTTGCGCTCAGGGTGCATCGGAGACCAATATTTCATTCGTCATCACTCTCAAAAACCTGAAGAAAGCGCTTAACACCCTCCACGACTCATTCTTCCTGAGCGAGACGCAGGTGCTGAACCTCTTCGTGGTGGGTATAGGCAATGTGGGTCGTCGCTTGTTGAAGCAGATTCAGAGCCAACAGGAGGCTTTGCTCCGCGACAAGGCCTTGGAGCTGAGAATCGTGGGCATCGCCAACTCCCGCAAATGCGTGTTCACCCGCGACGGAATCGACCTCGACCACTATCAGCAGATGCTTGAGGAATCCAGCGTCTCGGCCACTAGCGACAATATCCGTCAAGGAGTGCTGGGGATGAACATCTTCAACTCGGTATTTGTCGACTGCACCGCTTCGCAGCATATCGCCGACTTGTACTACGACCTTCTAAGCAACAATGTCAACGTGGTGGCAGCCAATAAGATAGCGGCCTCGGCCGATTACGAGAGCTACGCCAAGCTAAAGAGAATCGCCCGCAAAAAGGATGTCAAATTCCTGTTTGAGACCAACGTAGGAGCCGGTCTGCCCATCATCAACACCATCAACAACCTCATCAACTCGGGCGACAAGATCCTGAAGATCGAGGCCGTGGTTTCGGGCACGCTCAACTATATATTTAATGTGTTGAGCGAGGACGTGCCCCTGAGCAAGGCTATCACGATGGCCAAGGAGGCGGGCTATTCCGAGCCTGATCCCCGCGTTGACCTCAGCGGTAAGGACGTTATCCGCAAGCTGGTGATTCTGGCCCGCGAGGCCGGCTATAAGGTGGAGCAATCCGACGTGATTCGCAACCTGTTTATCCCCGAGGAATACTTTGAGGGCACCCTAGACCAATTCTTCGCCAATATATCCAAGCTGGATAGCCAATTTGAGGAAAAGCGCGCCAAGGCTGCCGAGGAGCACAAACGGTTCCGCTTTGTGGCCACGTTGGAGGACGGTCGCGTGAGCGTGTCGTTGCAAAGCGTCGACCGCGCCCATCCTTTCTACCACCTTGAGGGAAGCAACAACGTGATCCTTCTCACTACTGAGCGCTACAAGGAATACCCGATGGTGATCAAGGGCTACGGCGCAGGCGCCGAGGTAACTGCCGCCGGTGTCTTCGCCGACATCATCTCAATTGCAAATATTCGATGAAACACATTATTATATTAGGTGACGGAATGGCCGACGAGCCGATTGAGAAGCTCGGCGGGCTCACGCCGTTGCAATACGCCAATACACCCGCCATGGATCGCCTGGCTCGTGAGGGCGCCCAAGGGTTGTTGACCACGGTGCCTGAGGGTTTCCATCCCGGCAGCGAAATAGCCAATTTGGCTGTGTTGGGCTACGATGTGCGCGAGGTGTTTGAGGGTAGGGGATCGCTGGAGGCTGCCTCGATGGGCGTTGACATCGCTCCCGATGAAATGGCCATGCGATGCAATATCATTTGCCTCACCCCCGACGGTAAAATCAAGAATCATTCGGCTGGTCACATCACCACCGAGGAGGCCACCGAGCTGATTCAAGCCCTGCAAAAGGAATTAGGCTACGACCGCGTGTCGTTCCATCCAGGCGTGTCGTATCGCCATTTGATCAAAATAAAAAACGCCGACAAGCGCCTCGAATGTTTCCCTCCCCACGATCATCCCGGGGAGCCTTGGCGACCATTGCTGATCAAGGCGCAAGTACCCGAGGCTCAGGCTACTGCCGATCTGCTTAACGATTTGATTGTCCGCTCCCAAAAGGTGCTGGAGAACCATCCAGTCAACCTTGCCCGTAAGGCCAAGGGACAAGATATGGCCAACTCCATTTGGCCGTGGTCGCCCGGATACAAACCTGATATGCAACCTCTCACTGCCACTCGTGGCGTGAAGAACGGTACTGTGATTTCGGCCGTCGACCTTATCAAAGGTATCGGCGTGTACGCAGGCCTGAAACCCGTGGAGGTGGAGGGTGCCACAGGCCTTTACAATACCAACTATGAGGGCAAGGCACAAGCGGCTATCGACGCTTTGCGGGGAGGAGATGACTTCGTGTTCCTCCATGTGGAAGCGAGCGACGAGGCTGGCCATGAGGGCGATATCGACTTGAAGGTCAAGACTATCGAGTACCTCGACCAGCGCATCATTGCCCCGATTCTGGAGGCTGAGGCATCGCTCGGAGAGCCGTTGGCTATCGCAGTGTTGCCCGACCATCCGACGCCGTGCCGTGTGCGCACCCACACCCGCGACGCCGTGCCGTTCCTTATCCGTAAGCCAGGAGTCGCCCCTGACGGCCACACCGAATACAACGAGATCACAGCCCGCAGGGGAAGCTACGGCTCGCTCGTCACCTCGCAATTCATTGAAGCTTTCCTAAAACAATGATACCCAACTACTAACCATGAAGTATTATTCCACCAACCGCCAAGCCCGAGAGGCCTCGTTGCAGGAGGCTGTAGTGCGCGGCCTTGCTTCCGATCGCGGCCTGTATATGCCCGAGCGGATTGCTGCTATTCCACGAGCTTTCTTTAACAATATCGGCGAGATGACCCTTCAGGACATCGCCTACGTCGTTGCCAACACCCTCTTTGGTGAGGACATCGACGCCCCTACTCTTAAGAAAATCGTCAACGAGACACTCAATTTCGACATACCTCTCCGCAAGGTTGAGGACAATCGATATGTGCTGGAGCTGTTCCACGGTCCCACGCTAGCCTTCAAGGATGTGGGCGCCCGCTTTATGGCTCGCCTGCTGGGCCATTTCAACTCCAAGGTTAATCCTGGTCAAGAGGTGCATGTGCTGGTCGCCACTTCGGGCGATACGGGCAGCGCCGTGGCCAACGGTTTTCTCGGTGTGGAGGGTGTGCGCGTGCATGTGCTGTACCCCAAGGGGAAGGTTAGTCCCATTCAGGAGTGCCAATTTACCACCCTGGGGCAAAACATCACAGCATTGGAGGTGTCAGGAACATTTGACGACTGCCAAGCCCTTGTAAAGGGGGCGTTTATGGATAAAGAGTTGAATGAACGCTTGAAGCTTACATCGGCCAACTCGATCAACATCGCGCGCTTCCTGCCTCAGATGTTCTACTACTTCTATGGCGTGGCCCAGGCGGCCAAGATGGGCTTGGATCCCCACAAAGTGGTGTTCGCCGTGCCCAGCGGAAATTTCGGCAACCTTACGTCGGCTCTGATTGGCAAACGCATGGGGATGCCGGTGAAACGCTTTATCGCCGCCAACAACCGCAACGACATTTTCTACCAATACCTGCGCTCGGGGGTATATTCGCCCAAGGCGTCGATTCCCACAATCGCCAATGCCATGGATGTGGGCGATCCCTCCAACTTCGCCCGTATCCTCGACCTGTATGACGGTTCGCGTGACCGCATCGCCCAAGACATCTCGGGTGTTACCTACAGCGACGACCAGATAGCCGAGACCATCCGCGCGGTGTACGACCGCACCGGTTACCTGCTCGATCCACACGGAGCTACAGGATATCGTGCCCTTGAGGAGGAACTGGCTCCCGGTGAAGTGGGCATAGCTTTGGAGACTGCCCACCCCGCTAAATTCAAAACCACGGTGGAGGAGATCATTGGCAAGGAGGTGTCGGTTCCCGCCAAGCTCGCCGCTTTCATCGGAGGCACCAAGCACGCCGTAAAACTTTCTCCCACTCTCGCTTGTTTCAAAAAATATCTGATGGGACTTTAATGGATTTATCTTATAAATCGTAAAAACATTAAATCGTTAAAATCCCCCTTAAAAAATAAATAATTATGGCTAATAAACGCGACCTTAAGAAGCAGATCAAGAACATCTGCGGCGCCCTTGCTTCAGAGTGCGCTCTCGCCTCGCAATTCGTGCCTGGCATCGACCGTGAAAAAATGAACGAGATCATCGGCAAAATCGCCGACCTCCAAGTGACCACCATCGAGCGACTGGGTGTAACCTTCGACAAGAGCCCTCGCGACTTCGACAACCAAGTGGCTTACGTCAAGGCTAAAAAAGAATATTTCGCCAAGGCTTACAAGGCGCTTGTCGATGGCTTCAACAAGCAAGCCGAGGAGATTGTCAATGAGATGAACGCCGTGCTTCCCCAGGCTCAAAAGGATGCCAACAAGGAGGCCGTAGCCGCCAAATAGCATTAACCATTAACCACTAACCATTAGGATCGTGTGGTTCTCTAGGATGATATTGAAGCTGATGGGCTGGAAGGTGGATGTCACCGTTCCTGATTATCCCAAGTGTATCATCTGTGTGGCTCCGCACACGTCCAATTGGGACTTTATAATCGGAAAGCTCGCCTACGCCTCCATCGGGCGTAAGGCGTGCTTTTTGATGAAAGAACAATGGTTTTTCTTCCCCCTGGGGTTGATTTTCAAGGCGATGGGAGGCATCCCGGTTCCCAAGAAACGAGGAAGCGCGCTGTCGGCCGAGATTGTCAATCGTTTCGACAACAGCGAGCGATTGGCTCTGGCTATTACTCCCGAGGGAACACGCAGCCTCACGTCGCGGTGGCGCACGGGATTTCTTCATATCGCCCTTGACGCGCGTGTACCTATATTATTAGGGGTGATCGACTTCGGCAAGAAGCTCGTCTCAATTACCGACACTTATACTCCCACTGACGACATTGAAGCCGACATTGCCCATATCAAGAGCTACTACCGAGGTGCAATCGGCAAGCATCCCGAAAAATTCACCACCGATTAACCATTAACCACTAACCATTAACCATTGAAAATCGCAGCCTTACCCATAGATATCGTCTGGGGCGACAAGAAAGAAAACATGCTCCAGGTGGCCGAGGCGCTCAACCGTCTCCCCAAGGATACCGACATCGCCGTGCTTCCCGAGCTTTTCTCCACGGGTTTTCTTCCCGATCGTGACCTCATATCCGACCAAGCGGAGACGCTTACGGGTCCTACAGTGGATGCTTTGCGTCGCTGGGCCGCTTTTTTCAATCTGGGTATCTGTGGCTCGTTCCTGTGCAGGGTAGGGGACGCCTATTACAACCGCGGTTTCTTTATCGAGCCCTCTGGGGAGGGAACTTTCTATGACAAGCATCATCTGTTTAATCTGAGTCGTGAGGCCGACTTGTTGACCAGGGGCCAGCAACGAGTGCCGGAGATTCGTTTTCGCGGCTGGAACATATCATTTATCATTTGCTACGACCTGCGTTTCCCCACATGGGATCGCAACAACGACCTGAAATACGACCTGATGCTTGTCCCGGCCAACTGGCCGTCGACGCGACGCTTGGCTTGGGATTGCCTATCGGCAGCTCGAGCGATTGAAAATCAGGCCTACTGGGTGGGAGCCAACCGGTCAGGGCGTGACGACTATGGGGAATACCCGGCCGACATGACCGTCATCTATGACTATCTTGGTCAACCGCTCGCCAAAGGGTCAAAACCCGGGGAGGCCGTGATCGCCGAATTTGAGCGTAAGGATATGGACTCGTTCCGCGAGAAGTTTCCAATTTGGCGTGACAACGACTGAAATCGCGTGATTTTGTTACAAAAAGCACCTCATTTTTATCATTTTTCCAAGAAAAATCGATTTTTCAAGAAATTTTCTCAAAAAATTGTTGGTATTTGCGACAAAATGCTTACCTTTGTGCCGTAATCATTACTTAACACTCTAAGGTATGGCAAAAGAAGAGGTTTTAGCGTTCACTAAAATGCATGGAATCGGCAACGATTACATCTACCTCGATTGCCGCGCCCGTTTCCCGGAAAATCTTCCTGAGCTTTCCTACCGCCTGAGCGACCGTCATCGCTCGATAGGTGGCGATGGGATTATCACTGTAAGCAAAAGCAATGTCGCCGACTTGCGTATGCGCATCTTCAACGCCGACGGCTCGGAGGCTCGCATGTGTGGTAACGGAGCACGTTGCGTAGGCAAGCTCGCCTACGACCATGGGATGATTTCAAAGACCCGATTCACCCTTGAGACACTCGGAGGGATCAAGACCCTCGACCTTCATCTTGGCAAGGATGGCAAGGTGGAGAGCGTGACTGTTGACATGGGCGAGCCTTCGCTTGAGCCTGCTTCTATTCCTGTGGAAGACGATGACAAGGTGATTGACCAGCCGGTAAGGGTTGGGTCTACCGAGGTGCGCCTCACTGCCGTGTCGATGGGCAACCCCCACGCTGTGGTGTTTGTCGACGATCTTTCGACGGTAGACGTTCACGGCCTTGGCAAGCTATTGGAGTGGCACAGGTTGTTCCCTGAGCGTGCCAATATAGAGTTCGCTGAGGTGTTGGCTCCAGGTGAGATACGTATGAGAGTGTGGGAACGCGGTTCGGGCGAGACCCAAGCTTGCGGCACCGGCGCTTGCGCGGTGGCTGTAGCGGCCGCGATTACGGGACGCTCGCCTCGCAAGTCGCTAATCCACCTCTTGGGAGGTGACCTCCAAATCGACTGGCGCTCCAACGACAACCATGTGTATATGACGGGACCGGCTGAGGAAGCGTTCACGGGAAGTGTTAGGTGTTAGTGATTAGTGAATAAGTATAATAGCTTATAGGGTTCAACGATAAAGATTAAAGGTTAAAAGGATAAAGGTAAAAAGGTAAGAAAGATGATAAAGGTTAACGACAATTTTTGCAAGCTGCCAGGGAGCTACCTCTTTTCTGAGGTGGCGCGCAAGGTGAAAGCCTACGCCGAGGCCAACCCCACTGCCAAGATCATCAAGATGGGCATCGGGGATGTGACTCGTCCCCTGTGCCCCGCGGCGATCGCGGCGATGACCGAGGCGGTCAAGGACCAGGCATCGGCTGAGACTTTCCACGGCTACGGTCCCGAGACTGGCTACGATTTCCTGCGCCAAGCCATTGTGACGGGCGATTACGGCAAGCGTGGCGTGAAGGTGGAGCTTGACGAGATCTTCGTTAACGACGGCGCCAAGAGCGATACCGGCAACATCGGCGATATCCTTTCAGTCGATTGCAAGGTGGCTGTCACCGATCCAGTTTACCCAGTATATGTCGACACCAACGTGATGGCTGGCCGCGCCGGCGATCTTAAGGGCAACGGTTGCTGGAGCAACGTTATGTACCTTCCCTGCACGGTCGACAACGATTTCGTCCCCGCTCTTCCCAAGGAGACACCCGACGTGATCTACCTTTGCTATCCCAACAATCCTACCGGCACTACCCTTACCCGCGACCAATTGAAGGTGTGGGTCGACTATGCCCGAGCCAACGATGTGTTGATTCTTTTTGATTCGGCTTATGAGGCTTACATCACCCAGGAGGATGTGCCCCATTCCATATACGAGATCCCTGGAGCCAAGGAGGTGGCTATCGAGTTTCGCAGCTACTCCAAGACGGCGGGATTTACCGGCGTGCGTTGCGGCTACACGGTTGTTCCGAAGGCCCTGCAGGGCGTGAACACCAAAGGTGAGAAGGTAAGCCTGAACGCATTGTGGCGTCGCCGCCAGACCACCAAGTTCAACGGTGCTTCTTACATCGCCCAGCGCGGCGCTGCTGCCCTCTACACATCCCGTGGACGTGAGGAAACCGCGGCCACAGTAGCTTATTATATGGACAACGCCCGTATGCTTCGTGAGGCGATGCTCTCCCTGGGGTTGAAAGCCGTGGGCGGTGTCAACGCTCCTTACGTGTGGGTAAAAACACCCGATGGGCTGTCGTCGTGGGAGTTCTTTGACCTGTTACTGGAAAAGTGCTCCATCGTAGGCACTCCCGGTGTGGGCTTCGGTCCATCGGGCGAGGGTTACTTCCGATTCTCGGCGTTCTCGTCACATGAGGCTACCGAGGAAGCGGCCGGGCGACTTGCGCGTTTCATCAAATGAAAAGACTCGGAGTATCGGATTATCAGATTATCATATTAGCATTGCAATTAATAAACATCAAATTATACTTGTAAATTATGTTGAGATTTAAAGTAGTGGAAGAGGCTTTCGACCGCAAAGCCGTTCCCGTTGAGATCCCCGCTGAGCGTCCCGACCAATATTACGGTTCGCTGGTGTTCAACCGCAAGAAGATGTATGAGTACCTCCCCAAGAAGACCTATGAGGCACTTATCGACGCGATCGAGAACAAGAAACCTATCTCTCGCGAGCTGGCCGACTCGGTAGCCGAGGGCATGAAGCGTTGGGCCGTAGACAATGGCGCCCGCCACTACACCCACTGGTTCCATCCCCTTACCGACGGCACCGCTGAGAAGCACGACGCCTTTATCGAGCCTGACGGCAAGGGTGGCGTTGTAGAGGAGTTCACAGGCAAGTTGCTCGTGCAGCAGGAGCCTGACGCGTCGTCGTTCCCCAACGGCGGTATTCGCAACACCTTCGAGGCTCGCGGTTACTCGGCTTGGGATATCTCCTCGCCCGCTTTCATCCTCGACAAGACCTTGTGTATCCCCACTATCTTTATCTCCTACACCGGTGAGTCGCTCGACTACAAGACCCCGCTGCTGCGCGCCTTGAACGCCGTTGACAAGGCTGGTACCGACGTTGCCCGCTACTTCGATCCCGAGGTTAACCATGTGATGTCCTACCTTGGCTGGGAGCAGGAGTACTTCCTGGTGGACGAGGCCCTGTACAACGCCCGTCCCGACCTGGTGCTTACCGGCCGTACCCTGATGGGCCACGAGAGCGCCAAGAACCAGCAGCTTGAGGACCACTACTTCGGCGCTATCCCCTCGCGTGTTGAGGCTTTCATGCTTGACCTTGAGATTGAGTGCCACAAGCTTGGTATCCCGGCCAAGACCCGTCACAACGAGGTGGCCCCCAACCAGTTTGAGCTCGCTCCTATCTTTGAGGAGACCAACCTTGCCAACGACCACAACCTGTTGCTCATGTCGCTGATCGCTGAGGTGGCTCGTCGCCACAACTTCCGCGTGCTGCTCCACGAGAAGCCTTTCGCAGGCATCAACGGCTCGGGCAAGCACAACAACTGGAGCCTCGGCACCGACAAGGGCGTGCTCCTGTTCGCTCCTGGCAAGACCCCGATGGCCAACCTCCAGTTCATCACCTTCGTTGTTAACGTGATGGCCGCCGTGCACAAGCACAACGCGCTGTTGAAGGCCTCGATCATGTCGGCCACCAACGGCCACCGTCTGGGAGCCAACGAGGCACCGCCAGCCATCATCTCCATCTTCACCGGCAGCCAGCTCGCCGATATCCTCGATAAGCTCGAGAAGAGCACCAAGGACGAGTTGATCAACCTCGCCGGCAAGGAGGGTATGTCGCTCGGCTTGGCTCAAATCCCCGAGCTGATGATTGACAACACCGACCGCAACCGCACGTCGCCCTTCGCCTTCACTGGCAACCGTTTTGAGTTCCGTGCCGTGGGTTCGTCGGCCAACTGTGCTTCGGCAATGATCGCCCTCAACTCGGCAGTAGCTGAGCAGTTGACCGATTTCAAGGCCAAGGTTGACGAGCGCATCGCCCGAGGCGAGAGCCTCACCCACGCCCTGCTTGAGGAGATTAAGGTGTTGATCACTCGCTCCAAGGCTATCCACTTCGATGGCAACGGCTACTCCGACGAGTGGAAAGAGGAAGCAGCCCGTCGCGGCTTGGACTGCGAGGGTTCAGTGCCTAAAGTGTTCGACGCTTACCTCAAGGACAGCTCCATCGAGATGTTCGACAAGCTGGGTGTGTTCTCCAAGGTAGAGCTTGAGGCTCGCAACGAGGTGAAGTGGGAGATGTACACCAAGAAGATCCAGATCGAGGCACGCGTGCTAGGCGACCTCGCCATCAACCACATCATCCCCGTGGCTACCCGCTACCAGTCGATTCTCGTTGACAACCTGGTGAAGATCAAGCACCTGTTCAGCGACGAGAAGAAAGCCGAGAAGATTGTGGCGCAGGACTTGGTGACCATCGAGAAGATCTCCGACCACATGTCGATCATCAAGGAGGAGGTGGACAAGATGGTACAGGCCCGCAAGAAAGCCAACCGCATCGAGAACGAGCGTGAGAAGGCCATCGCCTACCACGACACTGTGGCTCCCTGCATGGAGGTGATCCGCTACCACATCGACAAGCTCGAGCTGATGGTCGACAACGAGATGTGGCCTCTGCCCAAGTACCGCGAGCTCCTGTTCATCCGCTAATATACAGGCATTTAGCATTTAGCGTTTAGCATTTAGCCAATTAGCTTTACGCTAAACGCTAGATGCTAAATGCTAATCACAAACATTACAGCAAGTAAAAAAATATGGCATTACCCAAAGCACAGGGCCTTTACGACCCGAGCCAGGAAAAAGACGCGTGTGGTGTTGGCCTTTTGGTCAACATCCGCGGTGTCAAAAGCCACCAATTGGTAGAGAAAGGCTTGCAAGTGCTCGAGCACATGGTGCATCGCGGCGCTGAGGGAGCCGATCCCAAAACCGGCGACGGTGCCGGAATCATGGTGCAAATACCCCACGAATTCATCCTCTTGCAAGGTATCGCGGTGCCCGAGAAGGGTCGCTACGGTTCCGGACTGGTATTCTTGCCCCGCAATGAGGACGAGCAGGGAATTATTATGGATATCATCGAGCGTGAGGCCATCGAGATGGGCTTGACGCTCTTGCCCGTGCGCGACGTGCCCACCAACAACGAGCAACTCGGTGAGGTGGCCCGCTCGGCCGAGCCTGTGATCAAACAGATTTTCATCGCCGACGAGGTGAGCAACGACCCCATTGAGCCGCGCCTGTATATCCTGCGCCGCCGCATCGAGAAGAAGGTGGAGTCGTTGAAGATTCCCGGGAAGGCCGATTTCTATATCGTGTCGCTGTCATCGAAGCATATTGTCTACAAGGGCATGCTCTCGTCGCTGCAATTGCGCTACTACTTCCCCGACCTGATGAATCCCCATTTCACCACGGCGATGGCGTTGGTACACTCGCGTTTCTCGACCAACACGTTCCCCACATGGTCGCTGGCACAGCCATTCCGCATGCTTGGCCACAACGGCGAGATCAACACTATCCAGGGCAATCGCCTGTGGATGAAAGCCCGCGAATGTGTGCTTCATCCCGAGGCTTTCGGCGACAACGACTTGACGCCTATCCTGCAACCTAATATGAGCGACTCGGCTTCGCTTGACAACGCTTTGGAGTACTTCGTGATGGGCGGCATGAGCTTGCCTCACGCTCTCGCGATGCTCGTGCCTGAGAGCTTCAATGACAAGAACCCGATTTCGACCGACTTGAAGGCGTTCTTTGAGTTCCACTCCATCCTTATGGAGGCTTGGGACGGCCCCGCCACGCTGTTGTTCAGCGACGGCCGCTATGCGGGTGGCATGTTGGACCGCAACGGTCTGCGTCCCGCCCGCTGGCTGTTGACCCACAACGACACGATGGTGATAGCCTCCGAGATGGGTGTGTTGACATTTGACGCCTCCGAGGTGAAGGAGAAAGGCCGCTTGCGTCCCGGCAAGATGCTGCTCGTGGACATGGAGCAGGGCAAGATCCTGCGCGACAAGGAGGTTAAAGAGCAACTGGCCAGCGAGTTCCCCTACCGCGATTGGCTGGAGAAGAACCGTATCAAGCTCGACAAAATCTCATCGGGCCGCAAGGTGGAGAACACCGTTGACGACCTTGAGCGTCATCTCCACTCGTTCAACTACCACCGTGAGGAGATCGAGAAGATTATCACCCCTATGGCGTTGGAGGCCAAGGAGCCGGTCAACTCGATGGGTAACGACACCCCCTTGGCCGTGCTGAGCGAGAAACCTCAGTTGCTGTTCAACTATTTCCGCCAGCATTTCGCCCAGGTGACCAACCCGCCTATCGACCCGTTGCGTGAGGAGCTCGTGATGAGCCTCCACAGCTATATCGGCGCCATTAACCTCAACCTGATGGAGCCTACCAGCGACCTGTGCAAGATGGTGGAGCTGAAGCGTCCTATCCTCACCAACCAGGAGCTTGACATCCTGTGCAACCTGCGCTATAAGGGCTTCAACACCCGTAAATTGGCCATGACTTTCCCCGTGGCCGAGGGTGCCGAGGGAATGAAGAAAGCGATTGACGCCCTCTGTGACGAGGCTGAGAAGGCCGTTGACGAGGGTTGCAACTATATCGTGCTGAGCGACCGCGCGGTGGACAAGGACAACGCTCCTATCCCCTCGCTGCTGGCCACTTCGGCCGTGCATCACCACCTGATTGAGCGCAAGAAACGTGTGCAGACTGCCCTTGTGGTCGAGACCGCCGACGCTCGCGAGGTGATGCATTTCGCCCTGCTTTCGGGCTACGGCGCATCGGCCGTCAACCCCTATCTGGCCTTCGCGGTGATCAACGACATCGTGAAGCGTGGCGAGATCCAGCTCGATTACCACACAGCCGAGAAGAATTACATCAAGGCTATCGACAAGGGCTTGCTGAAAGTGATGTCGAAGATGGGTATCTCCACTATCACATCCTACAAGGGCGCCCAATTGTTTGAGGCCATTGGCTTGGGTGAGGACTTGACCAAGGCTTATTTCGGCCACACGATCTCCAAGATTGGCGGTATCGACCTCGAGGACTTGGTGAAGGACATCAAGCGCACCCATGAGGAGGCGTTCTCCGACGAGTTCAACCCTTCGAAGCCTATCGAGCATATCGGCCAGTACGCGTTTCGCAAGGACGGCGAGAAGCACGCTTGGAATCCCGAGACGATCGCCACCCTGCAGCTTGCCACCCGCTTGGGCAGCTACAAGAAGTTCAAGGAGTTCACCTCGCTGGTCGACAACAAGCCTGAGCCTATCTTCATCCGCGACTATCTCACCTACAAGAAGGGTGAGCCGATTCCCGTGGAGGAGGTAGAGCCTATTGAGAACATCATGCGCCGCTTCGTCACGGGTGCCATGTCGTTTGGCTCGATCAGTCGCGAGGCCCACGAGGCTATGGGTATAGCCATGAACGCCATCGGAGCTCGCTCCAACACTGGCGAGGGCGGTGAGGACGCTGAGCGCTTCAAGCCCCGCGAGGACGGCACAAGCGCACGCTCGGCCATCAAGCAGGTGGCTTCGGGTCGTTTCGGTGTTACGGCCAATTACCTTGTTAACGCCGACGAGATCCAAATCAAGATTGCCCAGGGCGCCAAGCCCGGCGAGGGTGGCCAGTTGCCCGGATTCAAGGTCGACAAGATTATCGCCAAGACTCGCCACTCCATCCCTGGCATCTCGCTGATTTCGCCTCCCCCTCACCACGATATTTACTCTATTGAGGACCTTGCCCAGCTTATCTTCGACTTGAAGAACGTCAACCCCGACGCCAAGGTGTCGGTGAAACTCGTTTCCGAATCGGGAGTGGGTACCATTGCCGCTGGCGTTGCCAAGGCCAAGAGCGATTTGATTACAATCTCGGGTGCTGAAGGCGGCACGGGAGCATCCCCCGCCAGCTCAATCCGTTACGCTGGCCTGCCCTCGGAAATCGGCCTTGCCGAGACCCAGCAGACGCTCGTTTTGAACAACCTGCGTGGCCAGGTGAAGCTACAGGTGGATGGTCAGCTGAAGACAGCTCGCGACGTGGTGATTATGGCCATGCTGGGAGCCGAGGAGTTCGGTTTCGCCACCTCAGCCCTGATTGTGCTTGGCTGCGTGATGATGCGCAAATGTCACTTGAATACCTGTCCTGTGGGTGTGGCTACCCAGAATCCCGAGTTGCGCAAGCGTTTCACGGGACGTAGCGAGTACTTGATCACTTTCTTCAAGTTCTTGGCCCAGGAGATTCGCGAGACGTTGGCCGAGATGGGCGTGCGCTCGCTCGACGAGATTATCGGTCGCAGCGACCTGTTGATGCCCAAGGATGACGTGTCGACTCCCAAGACCGAGCATCTCGATCTCAGTCGCATCATCTACTTCCCCGTTGAGGGCAAGGAGAACGCTATCATCAACGTAACGGCACAGCAGCACGACATCAAGGATGTACTCGACCGTGAGCTTATCAACCGCTCTTACCCTGCGATTGAGCATAAGATGCCTGTAGAATTGGAGTTCCCGATCAAGAACACCGACCGCTCGGTGGGCGCTATGCTTTCGGGCGTTATCGCCAAGAAATACGGCGACGAGGGGCTTCCCGAGAACACTATCAACTGCACCTTCCGCGGCTCGGCGGGTCAAAGCTTCGGCGCGTTCCTCGCCCATGGTATCTCCTTCCGCCTGGAGGGTGACGCCAACGACTACGTGGGCAAGGGCTTGTCGGGTGGCAAGATCGTGATTGTGCCTCCTGTGGGTTCCACTTTCGAGCCTGAGAAGAACATCATCGCCGGCAACACCATCCTCTACGGTGCCACCTCGGGCGAGATTTACATCAACGGCCGTGTGGGCGAGCGTTTCTGCGTGCGCAACTCGGGAGCTACCGCTGTCGTGGAGGGCGTGGGCGACCACTGCTGCGAGTATATGACCGGAGGCCGCACTGTAGTGCTTGGCACCACGGGACGCAACTTTGCCGCCGGCATGAGCGGTGGCGTGGCTTACGTGTGGAATCCCAATGGCGATTTCGACTACTTCTGCAACATGGAGATGGTGGAATTGTCGCTGATTGAGGACATGGCCGACAACCGCGAGCTGTATCGCCTGATCGGCAACCACTACAAGCACACCCACTCGCCCCTGGCAGGCAAGATGCTCGACAACTGGCAAGAGTATGTCGACCAGTTCATCAAGGTAGTGCCCTTCGAGTACAAGAAAGTGCTCCACGACGAGAAGATGGAGAAACTCCAGCGCAAAATCGCCGAGGTAGAGCGCGACTAATTATTAACCACTGAATTATTACAACGATATGGGAAATCCCAAAGCGTTTTTAACCATAAATCGCAAAGAGGCCGGATATCGACCGATAGCCGACCGTATCAAGGATTACGGCGAGGTTGAGCAGACCCTCAACAGCGAGGATCGTCGTTTGCAGGCCTCGCGCTGCATGGAGTGCGGCGTGCCCTTCTGCCACTGGAGCTGTCCGCTGGGCAACAAGCAGCCTGAATGGCAGGACCGTCTCTACAAAAACGATATCAAGGGCGCTTACGCGTTGTTGATCGCCACCGACGACTTCCCCGAGTTCACCGGGCGTGTGTGTCCCGCTCTGTGCGAGAAGGGATGTGTGTTGAACAAGGTGCATGAGCCTGTGACCGTGCGCGAGAACGAGGCCGCTATCGTCGAGCGTGCTTTCAACGAGGATTACGTTCACGCCTGTCCTCCCAAGAAGCGCACGGGCAAAAAGGTGGCCGTGATCGGCTCGGGTCCCTCGGGACTGGCTTGCGCCAACCAATTGAACCAGCGTGGCCACTCGGTAACAGTGTTTGAAAAAGACGAGGCAATCGGAGGATTGCTCCGCTTCGGCATCCCCGATTTCAAGCTCAACAAGAGCGTGATCGACCGTCGCTTGAACCTGCTCAAGGAGGAGGGTATCGAGTTCAAGACGGGTGTGAAGGTGGGCGAAGACGTGAAGGGCGCCGACCTGCTGAACGACTTTGACGCAGTGTGCGTGTGCATCGGCTCGGGTGTTCCCCGCGACCTCAAGGCCCCGGGACGCGAGCTCAAAGGCGTGCATTTCGCCCTGGAATTGCTTCAGCAGCAAAACCGCGTGGTGGCTGGTGCCGAGATCCCCAAAGCCGACCGCATTTCGGCCAAGGGCAAGCACGTGCTTGTGATTGGCGGTGGCGACACCGGCAGCGACTGCGTGGGCACCTCCAACCGTCAGGGCGCTCTCTCCGTCACCCAAATCGAGATCATGCCCAAGCCCCCAGAGGGGGAGAACCCAGCGACACCGTGGCCTTACTGGCCTATGATTCTGAAAACCTCGTCGTCCCACATGGAGGGTTGCGACCGCCGATGGTTGCTCGACACCAAGGAAATCAAGGGTGTTGACGGCAAGGTGAAAGAGGTTGTTGTAGAGGAGGTTGAATGGGAGAAGGACCCCGAAACGGGGCGCATGAACCTCAAGCACACCGGCAAGACCGAGACGCTGAAAGCCGACCTCGTGCTTTTGGCCATGGGCTTCACCAATCCCGTCAAGGAAGGCCTGCTTGAGCAATTGGGCGTGGAATTGGACCAGCGCGGCAACGTGAAAGTGGATTCCGCCCAGCGTTCATCGGTCGACAAGGTGTTTGCCGCCGGCGACGCCTCCACGGGAGCCTCCCTGGTAGTGAGATGTATCGCCTCGGGTCGCAAAGCCGCCCAAGCCATCCACGATTACCTCATGAAATAGTACGGGAGGGGCAGGCCATGAGCTTGCCCCTTCTCATTTACAGCAGCACTGAAAAACTAGAAACTAGAAACTAGAAACTAGAAACTATAAACCTTACAACTCCTCATGGAGCAACTGAAACACGAATGCGGCGTGGCGATGATACGCCTGTTGAAGCCGTTGGAATATTATCGTGAGAAATACGGCACCTACCTGTGGGGCTTGAACAAGCTCTACCTGCTGATGGAGAAGCAGCACAACCGTGGCCAAGAGGGCGCGGGCGTGGGCGTGGTGAAAATCGAAGCCGTTCCCGGTCATGAGTACATTTTTCGTGAACGCGCTCTTGGCTCGGGGGCAATCTCCGAGATCTTCTCCACAATTATGCCAAAATTGGAGGGCGTTGACCAGATGCCCGCTGACGAGGTGGCCCGTTTCGCCCCGTTCATCGGCCAAATCTACATGGGCCACTTGCGTTATTCCACCACCGGGCGATCGGGAATAAGCTATGTGCATCCCTTCCTGCGTCGCAACAACTGGCGGTCGCGCAACCTGCTGATGTGCGGCAACTTCAACATGACCAACGTCGATGAGGTGTTTCAGGATATCGTCGACCGTGGACAGCATCCCCGCCTCTACAGCGACACCATCGTGCTGCTGGAGCAACTGGGAGCCGCTCTTGACAAGGAAAACCACCGCCTTTACCGCGAATACCGCGACAAGCTGGAGGACCCCTACCTCGAGCAGAAGATAGAGGACGAAATCGACCCCACCAACGTCCTTGCGGCAGCGTGCCCCTCGTGGGACGGCGGTTATGTGATATGCGGTGCCACGGGTTCTGGCGACATGTTTGCCATGCGCGACCCTCACGGTATCCGTCCAGCTTTCTATTATCAGAACGACGAGGTGGTGGTAGTGGCTTCGGAACGTCCTGTGATTCAGACGGTGATGAACATTCCCCGCCGCGATGTACAGGAACTTGTCCCCGGCGAGGCTATCATGGTGGGCAAATCGGGACGCGTGACGATACGGCAGGTGTTGCCCCAGGGGGAGAACCAGCGCTGCTCGTTTGAGCGTATCTACTTCTCCCGAGGCTCGGATGCCGACATCTATCAGGAACGCAAAGCTCTCGGGCGCAACATCGTCAAGGAGCTGGACCCGCTTGTGGGCAACGACTTGGAGAACACCGTCTTCTCGTTCATCCCCAACACCGCCGAGGTGGCTTTCATAGGCATGGTCGAAGGGTTTGAGAAGATTCTCGACACCCAGAAGGCCAAGGCTATCCTTGAATTACAGGCCAAGGGAGAGCTGGATTGCGAGCGTGTAATGGCTGTGATGCGGCGCAAGCTCAGGGTGGAGAAAGTGGCTATCAAGGACATCAAATTGCGCACGTTTATCGCCGAGGGAGCCTCGCGCAACGACCTCGCCGGTCACGTCTACGACGTCACCTACGGATGCATCCGCAACGGCGTTGACACCATCGTTGCCATCGACGACTCTATCGTGCGAGGCACCACCCTGCGCCAGTCCATCCTCACGATGCTCGACCGCCTGCACCCCCGCCGCATAATCATCGTGTCGTCGTCGCCACAGGTGCGTTACCCCGACTATTACGGCATCGACATGTCGCGCATGGGCGAGTTTGCCGCCTTCCGAGCCGCCGTGGAGCTGCTCAAGGAATCGGGTAGGGGAGACGTCCTTGAAAAGGTATATCGCGACTGTCTGGCCGAATTAGAGAAACCCGCCTCGGAGCAGCGCAACGCCGTCAAGGCCATCTACGAGCCATTCACAGCCGAGCAAATCTCCGACAAGATAGCCCAAATGTTGACTGCCCCGCAAGTCAAGGCCGAGGTCAAGATCGTTTACCAAAGCCTCGAGGGATTGCACGCGTCAGTTCCCAATCACCCCGGCGACTGGTACTTCTCAGGCAACTATCCCACCCCGGGAGGCACCCGCCTAGTCAACCGCGCCTACGTCAACTACTACGAGGGAAATACCGAGAAGCGATAGTTGTTAGTTGTTAGTTGTTAGTTGTTAGTTGTTGGTGATCGATTTCTATTTGGGAGGGTAAAGTGGAAAAGTGGAAAATGGAATATGGGGTAACTGGGTGAGCGTCAGCGGGATAAACGGTTTTCCACATTCCACTTTTCCACAACGGCTTTCCCCCCATGGCATATCTCAGTGGCAAGGATGGCCAGAGAGGGGATTATACAAATTATACAAACTATATAACGCTAAAATGCTTAACGTCAACTGATTAGCTTGTTTTGTGATGTATAATTTGTATAATCCACCCTTTCTCGGTCCTGCTCCCGTTGAGAAACCCCAATGATACTAATGATACTTGATACTTTCCGATAACACCTTGATAATAAATGTTTTAACCTTAGTCTCAAAGTATCATTAGTCTCATCCCATCTACTGAGCATGGGTGCTGGGGTTATGGTGTCGCCAGCGAGCCTGGCTCCGCGAGACCCGTTGACGACTTGGTAAAAATGACATATCCCTAGACAGCGTCAGGCCTTAACTTCGCGATATCAGCCATAGTTCCTTTGACCCCCCATATAAGAGGTCGAAGAGGGGAGACACATACTATCGGGTAGCATCACCCCCCGACAACCCCTGCCCCGATGAAGATGAAACGTCAGCATGCAACGATGGACAACCACACTGATAAAGGTAATGGGTAGTTAAAAGGATGATAACAGCGGGCCTGGCGGAGCCTGGCCGGG
>CAZLSW010000027.1:0-37660 GCA_964562375.1 uncultured Muribaculaceae bacterium
TTGCCGCACTTACGGCAGCATTTGCATAGTGTCGGTTATTGCGGTTTCTTTATTTGCAGAATCTTCGCCGACTGGCCGACGTTGACCTCGAGCATCTGGAACTGGAACAATACCCCCGTCTGCTTGTTTTTCCCCAATGCCTTGGCGAGCACGGCGATGCCATCGGGGACAACGCCATCCTCTCTATGAGCGGCACGGCCCTCCGGACCGGCAACCTGATGGGTTTCGTCGGCGTCGGTGAAACGGGTCTGGCCATACAGTCGCGGTTCACCGAAAGCGGTTCTGACTTCTTCCTACACTACATGCTGGCGCGGGTGTTCGCGCTGAACGTGTTCAGCCTTCAGCACACCATCGACGACAGTTCGGTTTTCGACTTCCTGCTCTACCTGTTGCCCTACCATCTCACCGAGGCAGTGCGCCAGGGAGTGTTCAAGGCTTACCGCCGGCGCGAGTACAACGACAGCCGTGTGCGCGGCGCCATCGACATAGCGCGCCACATCCGCAGCAATATGCCCTTTGCCGGCAAAGTGGCTTACACGACCCGCGAGCACACAACCGACAACCACGTCACGCAGCTCGTGCGTCACACCGTTGAGTATGTCCGGCGCCATCCCTTCGGCGAGTCGGTGCTCAATGACAACCCGGAGGTTCGCGATGCCGTGCGAACTGTCATCGATTCGACGCCGACCTACAATCCCCACGACCGCCAGAAGGTGATCAATGCCAACCTGCGCCCCGTCGCCCATCCCTACTACACAGCGTGGACTGACCTCCAGCGACTGTGCCTGCAAATCCTCAACCACGAGGGTCTGAAATACGGCCGTCGTGAAGACGAGGTCTACGGCGTGCTGTTCGACGGTGCCTGGCTATGGGAAGAATATCTCAACACGCTGCTCGCACCCCTGGGCTACCGTCATCCGCGCAACAAGACAGGCGAAGGACGCATCTATCTCTTTGAGAAAAGCGGCTATCCCCGCTATCCCGATTTCTACAAGCCCGGCGTGGTGCTCGACGCCAAATACAAAAAGCTGCAGGACAGCAGTCTCGACCGCGATGACATCCACCAGCTGATAGCCTACATGCACGTTGAGCAATGCCACACCGGCGGCCTCCTGTACCCGACAAAATCGGCTACCGCCTCTCGCAAGATCGGCTCGCTGCGCGGCCACGGCGGCGACGTCTTCACCCTCGGTCTCAACATTCCCCTGGCCTCATCGATGTCCGACTTCGCCCACGCGATTGCTGTCGAAGAAGTGGCCATATCCCAATCCCTTAAATCTCTGAACCGTCATGAAATGCAAGATTGTTAGCTGGAACTGCGGCGGCGGATTTCGCAACAAGTTCCGCAAGTTGTTAGAGGCGTATCCCGATGCCGACGTCTACGTAGTGTCGGAATGTGAGGACCCGTGGTATTACGATGACGAGGAGTACAAGCACCTTTTCGCCAACGGCTTCCGAATAGGCATCAAGACCAAGGGTCTCGGCGTGTGGGTGCGCGAAGGAGTCACGCTCAAACGTCTCGACTGGCCGAACCCGACCCAGGCCGACATTGTCCCGGTGATTGTCGGCGGTGAGATTACGCTCATCCCGGCTTGGACCCATAGCCAGGACGGCTACGTGGAGGCGCTGCACGACTATCTCGACGCCTTCATCCACCGTTTCGGCGACAAGACTGTCCTGGTTGGCGACCTCAACAGCAATGCCAACTTTGACCGCAAGCACGGCGACCGCAACCACACGGCGTTGGTGGCCCGTCTGGCCGAGATCGGTTTGGTCGACTGCTACCACCACACCTCCGGCGAATCGCAGGGCAAAGAGACCGTACCGACCTATTACCATCGCCGCAAGCCGGCCGAGCCGTTCCACATCGACCACATCTTCGCCAATCCCGATCTGGTGGCCGACTTCGAGATTGCCCCGACCGATACCCACACCGAATGGCTTGAATACTCCGACCACATGCCATTGCAGATAGTGATTGATACCGAGCCGCAAGTGGAGGAACCTGAAAAGGAAGATGAAGCGAAAGAGATGCCCTCCGACCGGTACTATGACGAAAACGGCGTGCTCCACATTATTCGCACTGGCGTCACTATGGCCCAGGCGCAGGCTGAGTGGGAGGCACGTCAGCGCGAGAAAAACAAGCAGCGCATGTTCATCACCGTGCAGGGTGGGCCCACCTTCACCGGTTCCTACGGTGTGGCTCTGGTTGAGTTCATCAAGTATCTGGGCTGGGAGGCTGTGCGCGACATGAACTTCGAGGCCAACCACGGCCCGCTCATCGCCGAGGGTAAGAAGGGCAAGTGGTGGCTGGAGGTGGCTCCTGGTTGGCAGGTCAACTGCAACCTCAACGCCAACTCAATGCGCATCACCGCCTATACCATCGCCAAAGCCTTCGGCCGCACCATCTCAGTCCACTGGTCATAAAGAGTGCTATGATAAGAACCCCACATTATATAGAAAAATGCAAAGCATCTGACTTTCGAGTCATTGAGGGGCGTATCATTCTCAAAAACCGATATGCTCTTCGATGTCCTGAAAGCAAAGAAGACATCCCTGTTTCGGTCATGGATGAAATGGAGGGGGAGTATGACATCGTGATTCTTGATGACCGTCGGTTCAAGTTTTACCACGAGGAAGATTGCCAGACTTTCCTTCATGCTGCTGTAACGGCTAAAATCCGACGCATAGCCCGCAATCACACCTCTGTGGCTCTTAAGAACCTGGATGAATATTTTCAGAACTGCTATTTTGCCGAGATAAGGAAAGAACTGATTACATTTAAGGAGGGGAGTCTGGAAATTGATGTTCATGACCCTAAGATTGTAGCCTTCCTAGATGATAAGTTACAGAAGCCGGACGCTGAGCTTAGGAGTTTTGCACGTAGAAGACGAGTTGACCTGTCCGACTGTATAGACCAGATTCATCAGGCATTACGTGTGAAGGTTCGTGAGGCCGAAGACAACCTTAGGGAACTTGAGAAAATTCAGATTCCCACAGGCTTGTCAGCTCCCAATGCCCAGCATGCTCTTTTCAAGGTAGGCAATCCTAAGGTGTATCTTCACCTCGACAATCGTTATGACAGTCTATTAGACAGGCCACAGATTCGAGGTAAGTACATCCCACAAACGGGAGAATTTTCTGTGAAAGGGATTAAAGGCTTCGTGTTTAAGGATGGCGAATACCGGGGGCCTGATTTCATGGGCGAACACAGAAGTTTTGATGCCGCCATTCTCGAGCAGGTAGACAATATTTTTAGAAATGAGTGGGACTGGAAATTTTTCCTCGGTCCCTGTTTGCCCATCTTCAAGGTGACAAAAGCGTATAGACATCTACATTCAATACCTTGGTGTCCCAATGCTTATAAAGAGGCGGAGGTATACTATATAATGGAGAATTTCGCCCATTTCAGTGATGGCGAATGCTATGCAGAAGGATACAAGGGAGACACTCCTCCCGCTCCTTCCTATTTCTTTGTGTTGCCTAATGAGAAGGGAGGAGGCGATATTGTTTTGGCTCCTACTAAGCCGGGCCATGCCTATTACTATTTTTGGTGCACAGAGGGAAAGCTTGAATTGGCATTAGCTTTCCTCAGCAGATACTTCACTTCGGCAGAGGCCAATAAGCGCCAAGGATTTCCGAGTGCAGATAGTGGTCGGCTTGAACAGTTTGGGATAAGCAATTGGTATAAAGGATGAGCTGGGACGACGACGAGGATTTCGGGATGAGCGAGGAGGATCTGCTCTACCGGGAGATGAATCCGGAGGATCCCTGGTATATGGGTCCGGAGGATGAGTTTGACAACGAGTGCTCGCAGGACGAGCGCGAGTACCGCGCCCGCACGTCGTTACCGCCTTATGTGCCCACAGGGCCGTTCCCCGGGCGTGCCCAGCGCCGACAGCAACGGAAAGACAGCGACATGGCCGGGCGACTCCTCGGCTTCTTCGCCATCCTCACGGCTGTCTGCGTCATCATCCTCATCTCCCTCTGGCTGTTCACCTAATAATTTTGAGAGCCGAGGCTCGGGAGGGAGTCTCGGCTCATTAATAAGTGTCGGTGGGATTACCGGACTAATACCTTCTTCCCGCCTTGGATATAAATTCCAGTGGGCAGTCCGTCAGTGCTGTCTCCTACTCGGATACCCTGAAGATTATAGACGTTGGAATCCTGGCATTGGTTAGTTGTGCTGACAACTGACTCAATCCCGTTGGTGGCATACTCGACCTCCATTGGGGTGGTAGAGAACGTGACGAAACCCCTGTCAATGTTCACCAACATCGCCATAAGTCCTCCGGGCCAATCCTCAAACCACCAAACTCCCTTGCCCGGCATGATGATGTCGTTGAAGGTGTCGGTAAAGGTATAGTAATTGGTGGCGATATCTTCCTCTTGACAGCCATAGGTGTGTTTCTCCCAGCTATCCAACAGGGTGTAGAACCTGAATTGAGCCTGCCCGGCTTCAATCTCAAACTCTCCGTAATAGGCGCCGGTTGTGGTTAGCCGCAAGGTATAGTTGGCGTAGTGCTCCACATTTTCCTCTGTGGGCGAAAGCCAGCCGGTAAACGCACCAACCACATAGATCGGAGGCATCGTATTGCTGTCGTAGATGCTCAGAGTACGTTTGTCCCCGCTTGTGGGCATTTGGAATGTGATGTCATGACCGAACACCGATTTCAATGAAATGCAGTTGGAGAGTCCGGAGTGAAGATTGACAGTGGCCTTATAATCCTGAAACTCAACTTGCGTTGAAGAGGAAGGTCCAAATGGCGTCACAGTGCCGTCCTTGATTTCATAGAACCAGAAAGATGGAGCGTTCTCGTCCATTTTCTTGGTCACTTCATAGCGGCCACCTTCGGAAGGCATTTCAGTATATAGCGGATATGTCCACTGAATGTTATCCGTCGTGGGCATTATCGCTTGCCTCACTGTCATCAGTCCAACGGTTTGCGGTACCTCATATTTCGTTGCATCGAATGTAATCCAGGTAGGAGATATGTTTGCCACACCACCGGGCCAAGCGTCAAGGACGTAAGCCTCCGAATCGAAGACCACTTCCGAGGCGTCACCCTTTGTGCTGAAGCCGATGTTCTGGGTTTTCCATTCACGGTTCCAGAAGTCATACATCCTTAGCTTGTGATTTCCTTCGGGGATAAAGACCTTGGTGTCGGGATAGATGCTGTATAACGCCTGCCAATCCTTAATCGAGGGGTGAACAGTTGAATCCAGCACCGGAACCACTGCCTGAGGTGTCACCACCTCAACAGTCATGTTGTTGAGGTCAAGCGTAATCTTGACTTTATCGACGCTACAAGGGAACTCTACCCACCAGTGGTTCATCTCTTCGTCAGTGAGGGTGCGACCAGGGATGGTCACATCATCGGCATAATATGTTCCACTCGTAGAGATGTACTGATCATCTCGATTCTCCGGGTAATGAGCCTTGCTTGGGTGTATTAGGTTCTGTCGCCATCCATACTCATAGTCCGACTGGCCATTGTAACCTGGAGCCAAGGCCGTATGGAAACGGAAACAGTCACTGGTCTGACTGCTCGAATAGAAGGGGGAAGCTCCTATCTCACCAGAATAGACATTAGACCTCTCTGTGGTTTCATACAGCTTATAAAATTCATAATCAGTGGCGTTGTTCTCCGTCGGCTCTATCCAGTTATTGAAGTTACCGATGTAATATACGAATCGCTCACTGGCTTTAACCGAAATGGCCGCCAGAATACAGATTCCCAATAATAGTAAGGTTTTGCGCATTGTGCTTTGTTTTGAAATTCAGCCCAAAGATACGAAGATTTAATGCACGTCCAAAACCAAAAATTGCTGGCCACTTAGGATGGCCAGCAACAGATGAGGATGGGGATTTAGCGGTGGAAGGTGGATTTGGCGACGGCTTCCTCTTCCTGAAGGACAGGCTCGGCTGGGACTCTTTCCGCTGATTGGGTTTCGGCTTGCTTGAAGGGGGCGGTGTCGACCTGGGGGGTGAGGACGGGGTCGAGGACTTGGGCGGAGGGACGGAGGTCGACGAAGGGGTTGCGCGGGTCGAAGGTGAAGGAGACGGCGGGCTGCTCGTCAGCGGGGAGGGCGGCCGGGCCGGTGTGGCCGGGGGACGTGAGGGAGCCGTCCGGGTGCTCGTTCCAGGAGGTGAGGCGGAGCTCGCCGTCACCGCAGTGGTACTGGATGCCGGCGGCCTGCATCTCGGTCAGGCGGTCTTGCACGCGGTCAATCTGGTGGGTGAGCATGCCGGAGGCGCGCTTGACGTCGGCGAGGACGGTCTTGAGGAATTTCGGGTCTTGCTGGATGTGGTCGAGCCACGCCTTGAGGTAGGCCGCCGAGTCGGTCTTGATGTGCTTGGTCATGCCGTAGCGTGAGGCCGTCAGCGCCGCGGTGAGTTCGGCACGGAGTTCTTCGGCCGCGTACTCGTCGGAGCCGAACTTGCTGCCCTCCTTCAGCCGTCCGAGCCGTGTGGCCGCCCCGGTCGAGTGCGCCATCTCGTGGAAGCAGTTGGTGGCGAACGCCTGGCCGTCCTTGAACTGCCGCTGCTCGGGGATGACAATCTCGTCCTTCGAGATGGAGTAGTACGCCTGGTCGCCGTAGGTGGGCTTGATGGGGCACACCCAGAGGTCGTGCTGAATCATAGCGTCGAGCGGCGCGAAGGTGAAGTCCGCACCCATATCCTTGGCCTCACGGGCGTTCTGGTTCTCGGCGACAATCTTCGCGTAGAGCTCGGGCCGCGCCTCGGCGAGGTTGGTCTGCTCGACGGCAAAGACGTTGTAGACGTTCAGCTTCGGGTAGACGTTGTAGCCCTGTTTCTCGCTGGCCGACAGCTTCTTGTAGTCCTCATAGGGGATCTTCTCCTTCGTCTCCTTGTTGACGACGGTGAACGAGGTGAGGAACACCGGGAAGGCCTTCTCACCCTTGCGCACCGTCACCTGCGGCAGTCGGTTGCCCTCGGCGTCGGTCAGCGGCTTTTTGTCGGGTCCGAAGTTGAGGCCCACGACGCGATGGAACGTGCAGAACACGGGGATCTTGTACCCTTCCTTCTCGCAATGGAGCATGAGCATCAGGGCATTCTGCCCTGAATACTCACGCCCGGAGAGGTTGCGCGGCCAGCGCATCGCGCCCTCGGTGAACCACGGCTTCTGCCACTCCGACTTCTGCATCGACGAGATCTTGTCGATCATCATCTCGGCGAAGCGGTCGAGAGCGCGGTCTTCGGCGGTCATCTTGTCACTGGCCATAGGTGTCGGGCTTTACGTACTGCTTGATTTCTGAGAGACGGCAGGTCAGCGACACGCGGTCGTTGTAGACCGTGATGTCGAGCTGCCCCGTGGCCTCGACGCGCACCTTGGGCTGGAGCCAGTCAGGACGCGCCATGTCGAAGCCGAGGAAGCGCACCCAGACGTACTCGAAGCCCTCGCCGACCTTCTCGGCCGAGAACGCCGAGAACATCAGGTATGGCTTGCCCTTCTTGTCGGTCTTCTCCTCGACCTGCTTGCCGACTCCCCCACGGAACTGGCATGTGGCTGCGATGCCATCAGGCTCGTCGGTGCCGAACTTGCCGTCGGTGGTGTCGAGACGGAAGTTGGCTTCGCCCGCTTGCGGCTGCGCCTCAGCAGAGCCCAAGCAAGCTTGGCTCTGCGTTCGGCTTGCACGCAAGGTGAGGTAGAGGTCATCGCCTCGCTTGCGGAACGAGAGCGTGCCGGTGAGCGTCACGCGCAGTCCGGCGTAGAACAGCGCTGCCTCGGCGTCGCCGCCGTCGCATCCCACGCGCACCTCCACCTGCTTGGCCGGCTGCCCCTTGCCGCCGGGGATGGTCACGACCATTGGGAACGACACGAAGCGCCCTCCGCCCTGGGTCTGCTTCACTTCGGCACTGCGGAGGATGGTGCCGGTGACTGTTGCATTTGCTTTTAACATGATTGGGTTGGTTTATAGGAAATTAGTCACGAAACTTTGCCACGAGAAACTCGTAGATGAACAGGATTGCCACCCCGAGGTAGATGAGCCCCAACACACATCCGAGTACCATTAGAGCCACCACTTGCTTCATCGGCTGAGGGTTTGCGATTGGTCGACTGACTGGCCGGCCGACTGCTCGAAGTTGAGCGACGCCTGCCGCTGGGCTACGATGCCACCTATGACAGCGGCAATGCGCTGCTGCTTCTGCTGGTCGGTGAGCGAGCTGTCGGAAAGGACGCTTTGGAGCCGCACTGTCTCGGCGTTGCTGAGGCGCTGCGTGAGCGTGCAGTTGACGGTCAGTATCGGCGCTCCCTGCCCGTCGATGCGCAAGGCGCAACTCTGGAGGTTAGGGAAAAGAATCGAGAGGTCAATCTGGCGCGTCAGCGCCGCCTGCGTCGCCGTCTCGCGCTGCTCGGCCTCACACTGGCCGTCAATCTGAGTGGCCAGGAGCATCAGCGAGGTGAACAGCGTCATCGCCATCTCCAGTATCGGGTCGCCGTTGGTGGGCATCTCCACGCCGCTGTCCTCCGACGAGAGAAGCTTCTTCATCCACTCGTCGGGCGACATCGTGGTGTCGATTACGGGCTGCTGCACCTGCGCCTGGCCGTCGGCCTGCTGGGGCGCCGTCTGAACGATGGCCGACTTGTAGCGCGCCAGCACGTCCTGGCCGTTGTACATTGCCGTCTGCGCGATATTGCCCTTGACGGCAATCTCGGCCAGGTAGATGGTGGGGTCGATGTGTCGCGACGTGCCGTCTGCGCTGACCTGCTTGACGCTGAAATGCAGGTGCGGTCCGGTGGTGCGCGTGCCGGTGTTGCCCGACACGCCGATCTGCTGTCCGGCAGTCACCTTGTCGCCCACCTGCACCGAGATCTCCGACATGTGGACGTAGCTCACGCGCGTGGCCGAGCCGTCGGCGCGGGGATACTCGATTGTGACGGTCTTGCCTCCGGCAGTGTTCGTGGCGTGACTGACGGCTACGACGCGGCCGCCGCTCTCGGTGGCCAGCAGCGGCTCGTAGTTGCAGCGAATGTCGATGCCCTTGTGGAACTGCGTCTTCGAGTGGTCCATCGGGTCGCGCCGGTTGCCGAAGGGCGACGAGATGAACAGGAACTCCTCGCGCTTCAACGGGAAGGAATACTCCGCGGACTGCGCCCCGGTGTCGACCTGCTCCTGTTGTGTCGAGCCCTCGCCGATGGTGCGTCCCTCGCGCTGCATCTGCTCCATCACCTGGCGGTCGAAGCGCGTCAGGTCGTTGCGCTCTATGACCGAGATGAGCGACGAGGCATACTGTTGTGATGTGGCGTATCCGGCCGACTGGAGGCCGCGAGCCCAGCCCCGGTAGTCGTCGGGAGAGAGCGCGAAACACCCGGCATAGCGGCTGGCACCCTTGAGCACACGCGAGTGGTGCTCGTAGCTGTCGGCCACGCTGTCGTAGTAGCAGAACTTCTCGTCGGGCTTGTCGTCGGAGTGCAGCCCGTAGCGGCCACCGCCGTCAATCCACGACCGGCTGGCCTTGATGCCGAAATGGTTGTTGCCGCGCACAGCCAGGCGGCTCTGGCCGCTGGCGCTCTCGATGATGCCTTGGGCCAGAGTCACCGAGGCCGGTATGCCATAGCGGCGCATCTGCTCCATGGCATACTCGGCATAACGGTCTATGTAGTCGCTCTGGGCACTCATCGGCTACGTACCACTGCTTCTTTCTCGCCCTCCTGGCGCCCGAGGTTGGCGTCCTCGCAGATGGCGATACGGTTGCCCTCGCGCACGAGCTTGGGGAGCCAGGTGTCGAGCTCGCTGTGGGGGAACTCGGCGTAGCGCTCGTCGTGGCCGTCGACCTGCGCGGTGCGCAATTCCTGGGCTATGACCGAGGCCACGCGCGGTGCATCCTCCTTGTATGCCCGGTAGCTGTCGCCCTCGCGGAACAGCAGGATGGCGTCGGGGTGCTTGGCCTTCAGCTCGGCGTACTGCTTCAGCACGGCCACGCCGATGGCCGCGCCGACGGCACGTCGCATGTCCTCGCGCCGCTCCTGGCTCTGCTTGTCCTCCTGCTGCTTGTCCTCGCGCGCTCTCTCCTCTTTTTCGGTCTTCTCCTTGTCGGCCTCGGCCTTCTGCGCGGTCTCCTTGCTCGCTCTCTGCTCCTCGACCTGTTCGGCCTTCTGCTCGGCCTCGCGCTCGAGACCGAGCTTGTCCTTGAAGACCTGCACGGCCAGAGCGTTCTTGTAGTCGGGCACGCTCTGTGCCACCCACAGGCGCTGCCACTGCTCGCGGGTAATCTCGCGCGGCTGCTGGCGCTGGCCGTCGATGGTGGCGGCCATGAGGATCTTGTCGTCGCGCGTGCGGAAGATCTGCACGCGGTCCAGACGCTTGAGCGCCTCCTCTGGAGCCTGCTGTTGATAGAACAGGTCGACCTTCAGCCCCGGGTTCATCTCGCCGAGGTTGTAGTACTTCTGGGCGATGGCCTGGCGCAGGTCGGCTGCCTGTTCCGGCTCGCCCTGCTTGATCGTGGCGAAGTAGCGGTTGATGTCCTCGCGGTCGGGATAGACGGCGAAGGCATCCCGGCCGTTGGCCTTGAGGTAGAGCGCCCAGCGTCCGTTGTCGTCCTTGAGCATCTGAATGCGCGAGAACTGCGTCTCGGTGGCTCGGCGCACGGCG
Organism: uncultured Muribaculaceae bacterium; assembly: GCA_964562375.1. Lineage (GTDB taxonomy): Bacteria > Bacteroidota > Bacteroidia > Bacteroidales > Muribaculaceae > JAJPXC01. The sequence goes on from CAZLSW010000027.1 coordinate 10,621, forward strand.
TCGCTGACGTCGAATCGGCTCGTCACGGCCATCTCACGGCCCGACATCTTGGCGGCGTAGACCTTCTTCTCTTTGAAGTAAGCGTCGTCGGGACGGTAGCGCAGAGCGCCTTCCGTCTGGTAGAAGCGCACGTACTCGGCGCCCTGGGCCTTCAGCGCGGCCTGGATACGGGGCTTGTTCAAGCCAGGAAGGTTGTGCCACACCACCTGCGCGCCCTGCTCCTTGCGCTCGTCGGCCGTCATCACCTCATCGGGCGTGAGCCAGAAGTTGCGCTTGTCGCCGTTCTGCATCACCACGTCGCCGCCGGAACGAGCTGTGCCGGGGAGGATGACGTCGACAACACGGGTCTGCAGGTTCTCGACCACGGCGAACTCGCGCGTCTTGCGGTCGGGAATGCGCCGCAGCTCGTCGGCGATGAAGTAACTGCCCTTCTGCTCCCACTCCTTCGGCAGCCACTCGGAGCACTTCTCGTGGATGCGCGCTGCCTCGCCGGTGACCTTCGTCCACGCCACGGGCAGAAGTTCGGGGTCGGGCTCCTTGACGGAGTATTTCTCCACGCGGTCGAAGCCGTAGAGGAGCTGACCCTCGTAATACTCGAGGTTGCAGAACTTCTCCATGAACGCCTTTTTCTCCTCCTGACCGCCGGCAAACTGGCGCACGTCGATGGCCATGCCACCCTGGCGCACGATGTCCTGGAGGACGAGCGCCTCGGCGCCTGAGACCTGCGGACGCTTCTTGTAGCGCTCGGCCTCGTCGTTGACCTGCTTGGTGGCGCGCTCCACCTTCTCGCCGCGCTCGGCCTTGGCAATCATCGCCAGCGCGTTGTTGAGGTCGCTCTCGATGGCGTCGATGTAGCAGGGGTTCTCGCGCAGCTCGCGCGCCCATTCGGGCACCATCTTCTGCGACTCGGGCGACAGGCGCGCGGGGAGTCCCATCTCCACCATCTTCATGGCAGAGGCGAGTTCCACCACCAGCGCCTCGTGACGCGCCGCGTCCTCGCCCTTGTTGCCGACACCCTCGCGCGCCAGCCGCTCGGGATGGCCGGTGGCCGACGTCACCTGACGGAAGGTCTCCTGATAGTATTCGGCCGCTGTCTCGAACGCCTGCGGGAAGGGCATGAACACGGTGTCCTTGGCAACGTCGTAGCGCGGCAGGCCCGCGCCGTCGCGCCGCATCTGCACGAGGTTCTCGCGCATGTGGCGGATGAAGTCGTTGAGCTCGGTGCGCGCCACCTGGTCCTCGTAGCCCTTGAAGCCGCGCTCGCTGGCCGCGCCGTCCTTCTGCATCGCCGCCTCGTAGCCGGCCTTGTCGGCCATCGGCAGCGTGGTCTGCTCGAGGTTGAAGAGGGTGCGCACCTCGCGCTGGCGCACGCCCTTATACTGCTTCTGCATCTCGGGCGAGAGCGCCTTGTAGTCATCACGGGAGATGACGTCCTCGGCATTGTGACGGTTGACGTACTTGTCCCAGCGGTAGTAGAGGAACGGCACGCCGCGCTCCTCCTTGAGCACGCTGTCACCGCGCTTGCGGGCGTCGGCGAACGAGGTGTAGAGGTTCGAGCGGTAGCCGTGTGCGTCGCTGTGCAGGGCCAGGGTCAGCGCGTTGAACGGACTGACTGACGGCCCGTGGCCGTAGATCTTGGGCGTGAGCTTGCCGGAGGCGTTGAGCCAGGTGCCGTCCAGCGCGGCGCCTTCGAGGGCGGTGGCCAGCAGCTCCGACTGACGTGCAGAGGCCACCTGTTCATTGGGGGTCTTTTCTTTCATCTGAGGGTTATTTGAGGGGTGTTTGATCTGTCGAGGTTCTCGTACTGTGTCTGCGCCACGCTGCGTGTCTGCTCGCACCGGGCGAGCACGGCATTGGCGAGGGTGTTGAGGGGCAATGCTCCTGCCTGATATGCGCCGACTACCTTCTCGGGCAGCGTCACCGACACCGGCACACGGTCGATGGTCGCCACCAGCGTGTTGCACGAGATTTGGGGATTGGTGATGCGCGGGTTCAGCGGCTCGTCGGCATACTGCTTATAGCGAGCTGACTGCGCGTTGCCGTCGGCACGCTCCAGCGCCTCGTGCCCGGCCTTGTTGATGAGGTTGACGCCGCCGAAGCCGATGAGGAGCATCTTCAACACCGGGTTCTTGATGAAGATTCCGGCGACGAGCGAGGCCAGCGGCACCAGGCTGTCCTTCAGCCCGAGCGACTTGCTGGAGCCGGTGAACGTGCCGAACAGTATGTCGGGCAGCATGGCCAGCACATAGCCGAGGTTGTGGCCGATGTCACCGAGGCCGCTTAGGCCTACGCTGCCGAGTAGTCCGGCCCAGCCGCTCTCGTTGGTCGGCTGCTGGTCTCCCTCTTGGCTGGCAACTTGGGCTGCCATGGCAGTATCATTCGCCTGCATGGTGGTTATGGGTACTTCAGCCACTTCGATTTCTTCTTCTGCCTCATTATCAGTCGCTTCTTGCTGTCTGTATTCCTCCTGCATTGCGAGATATTCCTGCTCATGGCCGGGAGCCACGACTAACGGGACATTCGCGCGAGCTGCTGAGGCTGACTCGGCCTGCCACTGCCGATAATTGTCCTCCTGACCGAGTGCTACAGGCGTAGGGATGCCCTGTCGGGAGTTGGACGAGAAGAGCCCAAAGGAGTTGTTGCCGGTAAGACTAAAGCCGAAGGAATAGCCGACGGTGAAAGGATTCTGAAAGGTCTCCCACGCAGGCTTCTCCGTGAGTACAGCCATCCGGCGGAAGAGGGTGTTGTTGAACGCCAGGATGTAGTTGTTCTCCCACGAGTTGATCTGCCAGCAGTCACGACGCACGTTGCCCAATGCCTTACTGTCGCCGTAGAGCGCCTTCGAGACAATCTCGTCGACGCTCATGCCCTGTTGCCGGTCGCGGCTGTCGAGGTAGGAATCGAGTCCGGCAAACACCACCTCGCAGCCCACCAGCCTGCCGACCGCACCCCAGGAGTAGACGCCTCCCGTGGCCGCCACGTCGGCCACTAATGACACACCACGCGCTGCCACGCGCTCTGCCGTGCTGGGATGGTACGCTGCCTCTCCTCGTGCCTCAATCTCGGCTTCGAGGGGTGACTGTACCACCACTTGCGGAAGGCCGAGGAGGCAGTTTGCCGCGCCCTTGCGGATGATGTACTCCATCGACGATTTGGGCATCTTCTCGGCCACCATCCGGTCAATCATCATCTGCTCGATGCGGTAGTCGATGTATGCCAGCGCGAGGTCGGCACCGAGCTTCTGCGAGATCCGGTCGTAACGCTCGCGTCCCACGTCGGCGATGACGGCATTGCGCCACTCACCGGCCAAGCGTGCCAGGTCGGCCTGAAAGTCCTTGTCGCCGGCGATGCGGTCGCGCACCATCTCCACATAGTCCTCGGCTGTCTTCGAGCACTCCCCGCCCGCGTAGCGCAGGTAGGTCATTGTGTCGGCCATGCCGCCGTAGGGGTCGGCCATCGACTGCATGATGCCGGCAAACGACGTGGTGTACTCTGCCACCTCCTGCGCCTGGGCGTGCTGCAGGCGGTCGCGCTCGGCGTTCATCACCGGCACGAAATGGGTGTAGAAATAGCTGTTGAGGCAGTATTCCACCTCCGCTATCCGTTGGCTCTGCGCGGGCTTGCTCATGTGGTCAGCGAGAGTTGGAGTAGTTGCTCACGGGTCTGCTCGATGGCCTTGTGGTACGTGGCCATCTGCTGCGGGAAGTAGGTCTCGAGCCACTCGTCGAGGTCGGGATGATAGTGCAGGAAGCGTATGGCATCGGCCATCTCGATCTCCACGGCCGGCTCGCCGACCTCGCGGTTGTTGAACCAGCACTTGGTCCACCAGCGTATGCCCGCGTTGTCGGGGTACACGCTGACCAGCCGTGGTATGTCGAAGCTTTGCACATCTATCTCCAGTTCTGCGAGCGGGTCGATTAATCCAAGAGCGCCGTCAGGTCTTTTTTTTTACTCTCCTCGCCCATCGTCGAGAGGTAGATGCGGTGGCGCAGGGCGAGGTAGTTGAGGAAGTCGCCGATGAGCAGGTTCTGCGCCTTGGTGACGAGCGACACGCTGCGCTGCCCGAGGCCGAGCGGGTTGATCATCGACGGCACGGTCTCGTAGAAGTGGCGCTTGACTGCGCCGACCGTGAACAGGTTGCGCAGGCTCTCGCCGGTGCGCTCGGGCACGAGGTAGACGCCCTGCGAGAGGTCGCTCATGTAGTTGGCGTAGTACTGGAGCATCAGCCGCTCGATCTCCTCGCGCTCCTTCTCGTAGTCGGTGAACAGTTCCATCTGCGTGAAGGCGAACTCCGGCTGTCGCTCGCCCTGCTGGCTCCACATCTTCACGTTGCCGAAGAGCATCGTGATGAAGTCCATCGGGTCGACCAGCTCGCCGTTGAAGCGTGTCTCCAGGTGCATCAGGTCGGACGACTTGGCGATACACACTCCGGCCTTGACGCGGTGGCCGAACTGGGCGTAGACATCGGAGAGTGCCGAGTAGGTCACTTCCCACTTGCCGTACTTTACAGTGATGAAAAGGCCATGCTCCTGACGGTCCACGCCTATGCCGCTGACGATGCCGTCGGCGCAGGCGGCCAGCAGGTACTTGTTAGTGCGGAAGTCCACGCCGGTGTGACCGTCGCCATAGCGGCGCACCACGTTGACATTTCCGTTGCGCTCCTCGAAGGGCATGCAGTAGCCGCTCGTCGAGACTATGTTCATCTCATTCGTATATTCCATTATCGACCTCGTCTTAGGGGTGTTGCCGCGACCTCGCTCTGCTGCACCGGCACGACGGCCTGCGCGGGCGACTGCTGCTGGGCCTGGCTCTCGCCGCCGCCCATCACGCGACCCATGTTGATATTGCCGCCGAGTATCATCATACCGAGCACGGCGCCGATGATCTTGCCGAGCCAGCCGAAGCGGCCGAAGATGAGCAGCGCCGCGCCTATGAGTCCGGCGATGCTGAGTCCCGACACGTTGCCACGACCGATGTTGCCGAAGAAGTCGCCGATCATGTTCACGCCGTTGCCGCTGGTCAGCGCCGTCATGAAGTTGCCCATGCCGGCGAAGGCGCCCCCTCCCTGGCCGTTGCCTGAGCCGCCGCCGAGCGCTCCGCTGATGGCGTTGATGCCCTGGTTGGCGGTGTGGGCCACGGTGTTCACAGCATCGGCCGTGGTGTTGAGGGTATCGACGGCAGCGCGGGCCGTGTGACTGAGCTTGACGGCCGTCTCCTCGCCGACCACGAGGTCGGTGACGGTCTCCACCACCGGCTTGTCGTTGACCAGCGCCTCCCAGCCGACATAAGCCGCACCGCCGCCCACTACAGCGGTCTTGACGGCCGTGCCTCCGGCCGCCAAGGTGCGCGATGGATGCGCTATGGGATATGTCACCACGCGCCCGGCGCGCTTCGTTGCGTTCACAACTGTTCTCCAAAGACCCATATCATCTGTTGCTTGAAATTCCTTGTGTGATTGTGTCTGGCTTTTCGACTGTATTATTTGACCATGACCAGTCAGGTCTTTCTATATCCATTTCCTCATTATTTATCCGGCTGCCGCCGCAGCGGCGCCAACGACGGAAGGCTTCCGAACCGATTTTCTGCTTGTCGACAGAGTAGCTGCGGCACCGGTCGTCGATGTCGTACCATACGTCCTGAAGCGAGGTGTACTTCACGGCCAGCGTCAGGCGCCGCAGCTTCTGGTTCATCAGCTTGAGCTTGGGGCGTATGGCGAAGACTATCTCGATGCGCTCCTTCTCGGTCATCTTGATGTCGGAGAAGCACACCTGCCGTATGTCGTTGCAGATGTCCGCCGAACCGAAGATTATCTCCCGGTAGATGTTGTTGCGCCTGGCTGACAGTGCCACTGCCAAGGCGTTGGTGGGCGCCTCGCCGAGCTGGTCGCCGAAGCGCTTGAGGTTGTCGGTCATCTGGGAAATCTCGTGGTAGAAGCCGTAGATCTGAGCGGCGTAGCACACCACCGAGCGGAACGAGTCGAGGTAGTCGTTGAACTGCCGCTGGAGCTGTGTCGTTGCGTCCACCTCCTCCTTGATCCAGACGTGGCCGGTGGTCTCCAGCGCCATCGCCGCCTCCTGGCTCTGGAGGGCCTTCTTGGCCTTGTCGGTGTACACGACAATCATCCCGGCCAGCGTGGGGTCGGTCTGCGCGTGCACCTTGGGTAAAGCCAGCAGGGCCAGTGTGAGCAACAGCAGTTTCTTCATTCGTGGATAGCTAAGGCTGCGCGTTTCCAGCGCTGTTTGGCCTGCCGCGCGATGGCGCCGTTGGAGCGGTCAATCATCCCGGCGGTGACGGTGTTCCATACGTCGGTGACGGTGTAGTAGCGGATGCTCATGTAGAGCAGGCGCAACTTCTGTGAGAAGGAGTGGAGGCGGTCCTGGAGCTGCCAGAGGGTCTCGGACCGCTCGGCGCCGGTGAGCATGTTCGCTTTGCCGCCGACGGCTACGGCATCGCGCAGGAGGGTGAAGACCGTGACGAGTTCCTCGGCAGTCTCCATGTAGAGGTTGTTCATCGACATCGACGCTGCGATGCCGCCGGGGTTGGAGGCGACGACGCGCTTGAGCCGCGCGAGGGTGATGAACGTTGCCACGCCGTCATGGTAGAGCGACGTGGCGGCCTTGACCGACGAGGCATAGCCGCTGACGGTCGTGAGATAGGAGTTGTACTTGCGCTCCCACTCGTGGATCTGCGTGTACTCGGCAGCGATGGTGTTCTGGAGCGCGGCCGTCTCGAGCTGCCGCTGGGTCTCGTCCTTGATCTCGCCGTTGATGGCCTCGTTGCCCTCCGCAAGGGCCATCCACTCCAGCGGGTTGGCCAGGACATACTGTGCCCTGGCCTGCACGCCGACGAGCAGGCAGAGGCTAACGGCCACGATGTGCAGAGCGGTCTTCATCTTGCTTGTTCCGGGCTATGAGTTGGTCGTTCCAGTCCTTGTGAGGAGGGTCGGGATAGCTGCGCACCACATCGAGCTCTGGGTGCGCAGTGTATAAGTTCCGGGCGAACTTTTCGCCGGCCTCATCGGCATCGAAGCAGAGCACGTGGCGCGCTTCGGGAGCGAAGCAGGCCATGCCCTCCTGCTGGCCGCGCGAGGGATTGCCGGAGGTCGAGACAAAGGCAGTCCGCGAGAAGTCGCGGTCGGCGCGGTGGAGCTGGAAGTAGGCCATCGCGTCGTAGGCCGACTCGAACCACAGCACCTCCTTGGGCTCCGCTACAGGTTGGGCACTGCCTGGCGTGGCAATCCACAGTCCGTTGGCAGCGTCGCTCCCTGCGGCAATGCCCTTGTAGGCGCATTTCCCCTCGGCGTTAGGCTTGCCGCGCTCCTCGAAGCCTATGACAGCATCCTCGCCGGGACGGCGCAGCGGGAAAGACAGGTTGGTGTAGCCTTTCGGTGACGTGGCCAGACAGAAACTGCCTGCAAAGGCACGCTGCGTCTTCACATCGAGGCCGCGGTTCTTGAACCACGGATAGAAGGGCTTGATGCTCTCCCAGTCCTCGGGGTCAAGGTGCTTGACCTCATAGTTTGTGATGTCGAAGGGCTTGACCTCTGGCTTGGCAGGCCAATCAAGGTCGACAGGACGGTTGAGCATCCGGTTACACACGAGATTGACAAGCCGGTCGGGATCCATGCCGGGGCGGTACTCGGTGAAGTTCTCGGGGAACGCCTTGATGAACGAGATGACGTTGTAGCGCTTGTCCTCGGGAGGACGGAAGCAGCAGAGGCCATTGCGGGTGACGATGAACTTGTCGCCCGACACACGGTTGCCGTCGGCACCGATGCGCGAGTACGACGGATAGCGCAGCCCGTCCTTGCGGTTCTGCACGTAGCCGGCCTCGCGCAGCACATCCTCCATAGAGATGCGCTGCTGGAAATCGCGATATGTCAGCCCGTCACCTGCCATCAGCGTCCGCGACCTAATTCATGGTCCATGCCTGCTGTGTTGTATCCTGCCTCGAAGGCGCGTGCGGCGATGTCCTGCGGGGTGTCCACGCCGGGCTTGTGGTAGACGGAGCCGCCACCGTAAACCTCGGGCATGGGTCGACCGGGGTGCGGGCCGCGCACCAGTCCGATGACCTCGCCGGCTACGGTAAGTCCGGCCATGATGCCTGCCGTGACCTTCACGCCAGTGGGTACGCCATCGCCACGCTGCTGCACATATTCCACACGCTCGTCTTTCGACCGTTGCTTCAGGTCAACCTCCTTGAAAATTTTCGAGAAGAGCTTGAAGCGGTGCAGGTCGTCGAGGGCGAGGAACTTGTCATAGTCCTTCTGCGAGATCTCGTGGCTCACCACCTTGCCGTCGATGATGGCGGTCATGCGGAACTTGCCCTCTACTTCGGGTATGGGCTCGACGCGGATGTCGTCGACCGTCACCTCGCGGCCGTGGCGCCCCTCGCGGTACCAGCCCTGGTTGGGGTCGATGATGTCGATGAGATGGCCGTCCATCGTCACGACCCCCTCGCGGTTGTCCTCAGGGAGATGCAGCCGCTCTTGCTGGGGCATGAGCAGCACGTCCTGCTGGACGGCTGCCTCGGGGTCTTGCTGCACGGCGAGCTGCTGGTTGAGTTCCGTCTCTACTTCGGGCTTCAGCTTCACATCGACGAGCAGACGGCTTTCGAGCATGTCGCTGGTCACGCCGTCGGCAAAATCGACGCTGATTACCCGGTTGATGACGTCGAGGCGCTCCGGCACCGACACGTCCTTCAGGTCGGGGTTGAGGATTTTGGCAACCTCCTCGTCGGTGAGGTCGTAGGCCAGGTCGACCGGCACGTCGCGCGACTGGAGGATGAGCGTCTTCTGGTTTGCGTCCACGACTATGCCGTGGCTCGCCAGCACCTCCTGCCATTTCTCGATCGAGAAATAGACGTCGGAGGTGATGACCTCGGAGTAAGGCTTCGCCGGCTCCGTGGGACGATTGGTGTAGCTCACGGGCGGTAATACCGTCTGTAGTTGCGCCAATACATCATCGCCGTCCTGTTGCTGCTGTGCCGAGGGTCCTTTGTAGTAGAAACCGTAGCCGCCTGACTGCAGTTCGCCGGGCTTCATGCGGCCGTCGGGACGGTCGGCCACCATCGGTGCACCGGGATAGTAGAGCTCGCCAACGACGCGGCGCAAGTGCCACCCCTCCTGTTGGCGCGGCGACCAGCCGAGGAACGGATGGCCGTAGCCGCCGGGGGCGTGCGCACGCCAGCCCATGCCGTGTTGCCACTCCCAGCCCTCACGGCCGTATTCGCCGGCTCCGATACGGTAGCCATGCAGACCCATCGCCACGCGGCCGTTAGCGTTTCGGGCGTGCACGAAGTCGCGTGGCAGCATGAAGTTGTCCTTCACCAGCGAAGCGAAGGTGTTGTAGGCTTTGCGGTTGGCCGAGTTGGTGCCCCAGTCGGTGAGGTAGCCGAGCTGCTGCTCGGTGATGGGATAGGCCAGCGTGGGCGAGTCGTGGCCTTGCACGACGAGCTGGAAGCCGGTGTCGGTGGCCACGATTGTCGCCTGCATGCCGTTGCGCCGGAGGATGTCCTTCAGCTCGGGCTGCAGGTCCAGCGAACGCGGGTTGGTGTGCGTGCGTACCGCCATCAGACGTTGCCCTCCTCGATGGCGGTTTCAAACTCCCGGTCCTTCTCGGCGATGAAGGCCAGGGCGCTGCTCTCCTCGAGCGGCAGGCTGCGCTTGCGGCAGAAGCCCTTGAACTCCTCGCTCCACTCGCGGGAGTGCTGGAGGATGAACTCGACATGGCTGATCTCGCCGCGCTGGAGGCGCTGTATGAGGATTTCCTCTGCGTAGTAGGTTTCCATGATGGTTTGGGGTTTGGGGGTTAGCGACGCGGACCGGCCGACTGGGCGACGGCCTGGCCCTTCTTCTTCATCTCGTTCCACAGCTCATCGGTGTAGTCGTCCTCGGCGACGTAGCTCATCGCGCCGTCGTCGTCTGTGACCCAGCAGCCGTTGGTGCCGAAGCTGTACTTGTCCCACTCGCGCTTGCTGTCGCGGCGCCACTCCTCCTCGTCTCCGTTGGCCACGCGCACGCCGCACTCCGAGTTGAGGTCGACGCCCATGGTCACGGGCTTGTCATCGACGTAGATGGTCAGCGGCTCGCCGTTGCGTAGGCACGACAGCTCGGGGCTGGTGAGGTGGAACTTCTCCAGCAGAATCTGGAGGTTGTTGCCGATGACCGGCGAGGGCACAGACAGCACCTGGCCCGTGGCCGGGTCGATCTGGTAGAACTTCGGCTCGGCACCGCCGACGAACACGGCGTCGCCCTGGCGCAGCACCTCCTGGTTGTCGGGGTGGAAGCGGCTCAGGTCGGTGGCCATCAGCTTGGGCGCGAACAGCACCTGCACGGCGTTGTCCTGGTCGTAGACGAGCCGGAAGCGGCTCTGCGACTTGACCATCGCGCCGCCCTCCGTCTTGAAGGTGATGGGCAGCAGCGGCGAGCGGTAGCCCGAGCAGATGTTGTCGAGCGCCTGCTGCGGCAGGTCTTCGACCATCTGGCGCGACAGGCCGAACCGCTCCAGCGTCTTGTACGGTATCTCGGCTTCCGAGAAAATGCGTTTCTTCATTCGTTTGTCTGATTTGAAATTTCCTCGGCCAAGTTACGACCGCACATACCACCCCTCCAAAAATCCGGTCTTTCCAGCGACCCCATTTAGACTTTATTTGCGATATAAGACAAATATGACGCGGTTTGATGTACAAACTGCCCGAAACTGACCGCTCACCTTTATTTGTCTTATTAGATGACCATATTTGTCCTATGTCTTAACATTGGTTAGAAGATTTGTAGTACAAATGGCCATGCGCTACCTTTGCCCAATGAAGATTGTTTCATTGTTCATAGGTTTGTTTTTAAGTGTGGAGGTGTCGGCGCAGTTCAACACGGTTGAGTTGCCCCGACACCTTTCACGCATAGACCGCGCCGTCACGGAAACGACAGCGCCGACGGCGCAATCGCAAGATGATAGGGAAGAGATTGACACCATCGCGCAACTGCGCACCCAGCTAATCCGACGCTATCTCAGCGTCAGCTATCCCCTGAAGTCAATCCACATCAGTTCGCCGTTCGGCAGCCGCACCGACCCGTTCACCGGCAAGACGGCCAACCACAACGGCCTAGACCTCCGCGCACCCTACGGCACGGAAGTCTACGCCTGCATGTTCGGTAAGGTCGAGGCAGTCAGCGAGGACAAGCGCAGCGGCATATACGTCAAACTACGCCACGGCCACTACACCATCTCATACTGCCACCTCTCACAGCCGCTCGTCCGCAAAGGCGACTACGTGGCTCCCGGGCAGGTCATAGCCCTCTCCGGCAACACAGGCCGCTCCACCGGCCCCCATCTCCACCTCACCCTCAAGTACAAAAGCAGTCCCCTCCGACCCGCCAAGACCCTCGACCCGACCCTCCTCCTCGACTTCATCCGCACCACCCAGTCCGAAGCCGTCGCCCACCTCCGCCAACTCCCCGACAGCTAGCATCAACGCCAAGGCAGATGTCCGTTGCACTTTTCGTGCTGCTCGTAGTCATACGGCGAGTACCCCTGCCAGTACCCGCGCCGACGATACCTGCGCCGCGCTTTCTTCCGTCGTCCGCCCGACAGCCACAGCGCCACCAAAACGATGAGTAGAATTTCCATATCAGAGAGAGTTAAAGAGTTGTAATTCCATCTTCTAAGATACAAAAATTCTCCGACATGCGCAATACCTGCCGGAGGATTTTATGTTGGGATGGTTGACGGGTCAGTTGTAGGTGGTGCCGTTGACGACGGCGCCGCCGGAGTAGCTGATGGTGCCGCAGGTGCCGCCGCGGCCCTTGCCCACGGAAGAGGCTGTGGTGACGCCTCCGATGAAGGTGATGGTGCCGCAGGTGCTGTTCATGCCCGTGCCAATGCCTGCTCCGTTGCTGCCGCCATAGGCCTCAATGGTGCCACCGGTGATGAGGATGTTGCCGCAGTAGGAGTATTGCCCGGTGTGGCCGTATCCGGCGCCGATGCCTGCAGCGTTGCCGCCTGCCTTGGCATAGACCGTGCCCCCGTTGATGGTGATGTTGCCGATCGACCCGTAATAGCCCGAGCCTATGGCCGCTCCATATTCGCCGGTAGGGGTGGCTGAGATGGTGCCGCCGTTGATGGTGATGTCGCCGCCGTGGCCATAGCTGCCCGAGCCGATGGAGCTGGAGTAGGCGCCGCTCACGGCCGTGATGTTGCCGCCGTTGATGATGATGTTGCCGCTGTTGAGCCGGGTGCAACCACCGATGGCTGCCGAACTGTAGGTGCCCGCCTTGGCGTAGAGCGAGCCGTCGCCCTCGATGGTGACGGTGCAGCCCTCCTCGACGAAGATGGCACAGGCGTCGAGATAGGGCGAGCCGGTGCCACGGTCGGTCTGCAGGCTGTTGTTGCCGGTGAGGTGGACCGTGGCGTCGCCGCTCACGGTGATCACGTTGAGATTGGTGAGCGAGGCGGTTACGTTGCGCAGCTCCAGGTAGGCGCCGTCCTCCACGGTCACGGCCCCCTCGAGCGTTCCCTCGATGTATCGGAGGGTGTTGGCCGCGATGGTGTATGTGCCATCGGCGTTGGGCTCGGCCTTCTGCAACGCCTGGGGTTCCAAGATGTCAGAGTTGGTGTCGTCGGTTGTCCAGTCGGAGACGGTGACGGTGCACTCGAGGGAGGTCTTGGTGACGGTGAAGATGTAGCGGTATTTCTTGCCGGGCTCGAAGATGACGGCTTCGGACGGCGCCCAGGAGAGCTCGGTGCCGTCGGTGAAGTTGAACAGGAAGAGAGTTTGGCCGGCGGGGTGGGTGCCGGGGAGCACGATGCACTCGTTGATGTCGGGGGCGACATCGTGGGCCAGCGTTGTCCAGTAGTCCGAGCCCCTGCCGGTGACTGTGGCTGAAGCAGCATCTGCATCGAGGGTGATGTAGTAGTTGCGGTAGGAATTGCCAAGACGCAACTGCTCCAGTTCATCCGCGAGCCAGCCCTCAGCTCCTCCGGCCTCCGTGAGCTGCACTTCAACCTTGGAGAGGAGGTGCTTGAAGTCGAGGTTCACAGCCGAGGTGGTGGGCTTGACATTGGTGGCAACGGCATAGCGGAGGTCAGACTGCAGGTAGAGGTCGCTACGGCCTTGTTGCTCATAGATATAACTCTGTTGCTGCTGGTCCGGTACAGGGCTGATGCGGTTGCTGGTGCAGCGGATGTCGACCGCGTGGCCGTTGATGGGGAAATAGAGGGGCGTGGCGGGCGTCAGCGAGCCGTCGGCGCCGGTGGTGACAGTGGTGTTGTAGAGCTCTGTGTCGTCGCTGCTGTCTGTGACGATGATGTTGAGCACGGTGCCCTCGGGGAACTGCGTGTCGAGGTGGAAGGCCTCGCGGCTCTGGGCGCCGACGGTGGCCGTCAGGCGTATCTCCAAGGCCTCGCCGTCGTTGGCCGCAGGTGACTCCACATCGTCGGAGCAGGCTGCCAGCAGCAGCGGGAGCGACAGGTATATGATGTTGCGTATTCTCATGTCTTATCAGTTTATGACGGTTGGCTCGTCGTAGGTAACTCCGTTGACGACGGCGCCGCCCGAGAAGGTGATGGTGCCGATGGTGCTGCCCCCCATAGCGCCGATGCCCCGGGCGTTGGTGGTGACCACCCCGCCGCTGATGGTGACGTCGCCGCAGGTGCAGCGGGAGTAGCCCGAGCCGATGGCATACCCTCCCCATTCTTGTGTGGCAGTCACTTCGCCTCCAGTAATGATGATATTACCGCATACAGCGTCGTATGCGCCGGCCCCGATGGCCGATGATAGGGCAGTTTCTAATGTGACCACTGAGATAGTTCCACCGTTGATGATGATGTCGCCGCATGTCGACCCGTAGGCTCCTGCGCCAATAGAGCAGCCATCGTAGGTCTCCGCGTAGATAGTGCCTCCATTGACTGTGATGTTGCCGCAACTTGCGCCCTGGCCGGCAGAGCCGATGCCGGCCCCTTCGCTATTCCTTAGGAGAGAAATAGAGAGCGAACCGTCGCCGTCGATCACTAGGTCAGTGTCGGCGCCCTGCACCTCGATGCCGCAGCCGGTTTGGGAAGTGGACGAGAGTGTGTTTGTGCCTGAAAGCAAAATGGTGGCATCGCCCGTGACGGTGATGGCGCTACCCTCGGCCACCGAGATGTTGACGTCGCGGAGCTCGAGTGTCGCTCCCTCAGCCACGTAGACATGGCTTGTGATGTCGCCTGTTATGTAGGCGCTCTCGCCTGCGCCGAGGTAGTAGTTGCCGTCGGCCGAGGCGCCCAGGGCTTGGTTGTAGGTGCCGAGGTTGCCGTTGGTGGTGGCGCCGTCGGCCCAGTCGGAGACGGTGTAGGTCACGTCGAGGGCGTTGGCCTTGACGGTGATGTTGAAGGAGTAGCGCTTGCCCGGCTCGAAGGTGACGTCCTGGGGGAGCTTGTAGTCGATGGTATTGGCGCCGCCGGCCACCTCGATGCGCACGAAGGTCGTGCCCTGGGCCAGGGTCTGCGGCAGGATTATGCACTCGTTGACCTCGCCGATGGCCTGCGCGGGTGTGATGTCGTAGGGGTGGTAATTCTTGTTGGGGCTAAGCGTTGTCCTGCCCTCGTTGAAGACCCATCCGGCGCAGACGGCGAGGTTGTCGCCGGGGATGTAGAAGGCGCTGACTTCTCCCGCAGTGCCGCCCCCCTCGTTGACCGTCAGCTCTATCTTGCTGAGCATGTGGTGAAACACCAGTTCGACGGCTTCCTTCGTGGGCTTGACACCCAGGGCCTCGGCATAGCAGAAGTCGGAGTGGGCGTATTGGGCTTCATCGAATTGTGATGCACAGGTGTACATCGCGAGAGTCGGGGCTGTCACCCAGTCGAGTTCGGCAACATTGGGGGCGCCGGCCATGGCAAAGATGTCGACGGCATGGCCGTTGGCGGGGAAGTACATCGGCGTGAAGTCGCTCACGGCGACGTTGATGCCGTCAAAGGTCGTGCCCCAGCCCGAGAATGTGCCGTCCTGGTTGATGCAGGCGATGCGCTGGTAGAGTGTCTCCCGGGTCTGGCTGTCGCGCACGTAGAGCGACATGACGGTGCCCTTGCGGAACTGCGTGTCGAGCCCGTATGAGGCGCGGCTCTGCGCGCCGACGAGCGTAGGCTCGAGCCGCAGCTCCACGGCCTCGCCGTCGGCCACGGCACCCGGCTCGTCCTTGTCTGAGCACGCCGCCAGCAACAGCGGCAGGGCCAGTATATATAGATGTTTCAGTTTCATAGTCATGGCTTACTTTGGGTCGTAGACCGGGCGGATGGGATACCAGTATTTTAGTTCATTTCCGATAATCAGTCTATCACTTCCGGAAGAAAGGGTGTTTTGTTCTTTGTTAATCAATCCGTAATTAAGGCTAACGCGGTCCCCTCCGACATAATCAAATGTGTAGAGGCAATAGAAATTAAGAGGGGTGCTTTTATAATCGGTTCCCTCATACCAATCTGTATAGGGTAGGAAAATGGATTTGCCGGTTATGAGAGATGTCACTTCCAGGCAATCTACTCCATTCACACTTACGATTGTACATGTGGTATTATTTACCAAGTCTGTCCATTCCTCCAAAGTGGGAGTTCTCCATCTCGAGCCCATAATTATGGTAGCCGCATCATATTCTGAGGTCAGTACAAAATTGGTCCATTCTTCTGATGTGAGCGAAGACCAACACCACGTAGCCGAAGAAGGTCCAGGGGTAGGATCACCCCAACGGAAGTAATCACCATATCCCTCGACAGAACCAGCCCCGACATTGCGATCACACCAATAGACTGAGAGACCCATATCGATAGCATTATATTCAGGGCCTATTTCGGGTTGGAAGATGATGTCGGTGTCGTCGGTGGGGAGCCAGGGGGAGACGGAGGCGGCTACGGTGAGCTGGTTGGCCGAGACGGTGACGTTGAAGCGGTACTTCTTGCCGGGCTCGAATACGAGGTCTTCCGAGGGTGCCCAGGTGATGGGGTCACCCGAGGTCCCGATGCTGATAAACTCGGTGCCGGCTGTGACGGTCTGCGGCAGGATGACGGCCTCGTTCCAGTTGTCCGTGACGGTGGTGTATTGCATATCAATGCTTGAGAGGGCGTCATCGGTAGCGATGTCGAGCCCTGAGCCGTTGAAGGTGAGGGCAGCCTGGCACTTGAGGTTGAGCAGGGAAAGGCCCGAGATGCCACCTTCTGCTCCGTCGCCTTCGATGAGCTGCACCTCGACCTTTGACATCGCGTGGTCAAACGCGAGGTTGACCGCCTCGGTGGTCTGCTTGACGCCGAGCTCCTTGCAGAAGAGCAGGTCGCTTTTGGCATACCCGCCGATAGTGGTCTGAGAATCTTCGACAGCGAAACCTGTGTTAGAGTCTTCCCAGTCGAAGTCCTTGACCCATGCCGAGGGCCCCATCACGGCGTAGATGTCGACGGCATGGCCGTTGAGGGGAAAGTAGAGGTCGATCTTCTCGCCGGTGGAGACGGAATAGAAGTCGCTCAATTCGTCATCCCACACTTGGCAATAGATGCCGGTGTAGTAGACGGTGCCCGGGGTGTCGTGGTCGACGATATGAAGCGAGACATAGCCGCCGTCGGGCACCTGGGTATCGGTGCGGAAGGCGCGGCTCTGCGGCGCGCCCACCGAGCAGGTCAGCGTCAGGGGCACGGCCAGGCCATCGCCCGTCACCGCGCCCGGCTCCTCATCCGACGAGCAGGCGGCCAAAAGCATCGGCAACGCTATGAGTGATATGTATTTTAGTTTCATATGCTCAGCTTATTTGTCGTGGACAAGGCGGACATTCACTGTAGAAGTAGAAGGTATGTATGTATTATACCAACTGCCATATACATCCTGAGCCGCGACAAAGGCCATATATGCAACTTCATAGCGTTCATGAGGTGTGGAGGTGGCGAATAATCCGTAACCGTAAATTGTCAATGTATTTCCGGTAGTAAGCGATGTAAAAATCACGTCATTGCCCGAGTAGGCAATCTCGCAAGCGTTTACAAGGTCTATATATTCTTGTTGAGTTGGCACGCGCCAACCTACCCAGTCGCCCCAGTTTAAGTTGTCAATAACATCAGCTTCAAGGGCATTTGTGTTTGCCCAATAGATGCCGTTACCCATGTCTACGGCGCGGGAGTCGGAGAATGACGGGATTTCCGGGGTTACTTCGTCGGTGAAGTCGGAGCCGTCGGCCCAGTCGGCGACGGTGTAGGTAACGGTGAGCTCGTTCTGCGAGAGGGTGAGGTTGAAGCAGTAGCGCTTGCCGCTCTCGAAGGTGATGTCGGCCGTGGGCTTGTAGGTCCACTCGCCGCCGTCGGCGGTGAACTTCAGCAGCGCCGTGCCGGCCGCGACGGTCTGCGGCACGACGATGGCCTCGTTGACCTCCCCGACGGCCGCCTGCATGGCGATGGGGCCCTCGGAGCCGTCCTCAGGTGTGATGATGGCCGTGGGAGCGTCGGCATCGAGCACGAAGGTGTAGGCAGTCTTGGTGTTGGTGATGTCTAATGTGCGAGTGGCGTTCGTCAGGAAGTCGGCGTCGCCACTGCCCTCGGTGACCACCACCTCGACCTTCGACATAAGGTGGTGGAACTCCAGGTTGATGGGTTCGCGTGAGGCCTTGTTGCCCTTCGACACGGCATAGCAGAGGTCGCCACAGGCATAGCCGTCGGTGTCGGTGGCGTCGGACACGAAATAGCGCTGCGGCGCGTGGCCCGGTATGGGATAGAACTCGAAGCCTCCGCCAAAGTTGGGTGACAGCTTGGTGGCGATGGCGTAGACATCCACCGCGTCGCCATTGATGGGATAGTAGATGGCGTTAGGGGCGTCGGAGAGCGAGCCGTCGGCCAGCACCGTACGCTCGTTGGAGCCCAGCAGCGTGTTGTCGACGGCGTTGTAGACGTGATAGGCCATCACTGCGCCCTCGGCGAGCGACCGGTCGAGCCCGAAGCTCGCGCGGCTGCGCGACTGTCCGGCCACAGTGGCGCGCACCTGCACCTCTATGGACTCGCCATCGTTTTGCGATGCTCCCGGCTCGTTGTCATTGCTGCACGCCGCCAGCATCAGCGGCAGCGCCAACAGATATATCTTCTTGAGTTGCATATAGTCAGAATATTAATACTTGTATAGTCGCATATAAGCGGTATAAACATCACCCTCAGAAATATAAATGTATTCCTCAGAGTAGGAGCCATTGGCAATCTTGACAATCTCCCACTGATCAGGGCCCATGGCGTTGCCGGTCCAGTAGTCGCCATCGGGGATGAACAGCGTGTTGCCGTTGGCGGTGAAGTTGACGCCATGCACGCCATTAACCGTGGCCTCTGCTTGGGTCGTATAGTGCTTTAACTCAAACCAACTGGCGGTGGTTGGCACCTCCCATCTGTCAGTCAAGTTACTCTCCCATGTGAAAAGGTCTTCGAAACTATATATGGGGCGCATGTCCATCTCATCCCATCCTGTTTCTATCGCTGTGAAGGTAATGGCTTCGCCCATGAGGTTGAAATAATCGGCGTTGTAGTTATAGCGTGCCCACTTCCCGGCAGCGCCAAGATCGATGACGGGGTCTGGTTCCTCAGCGTCGGGTTTGACCGAGATATCGGTGTCGGAGGCGCCGGAGGTCCAGTCGTTGACGGTGAGGGTGACTTGAAGCTGGTGGGCCTGGACGGTGAGGTTGAAGACGTAGCGCTTGCCGGGGAGGAAGGTGTAGTCTGTCGCGGGGCACCATGCGAGGTAGCCGTCGGCGAATGAGACCTTTACCAGCTCGGTGTTGGCGGCGACGGTCTGGGGCACGAGGATGGCCTCGTTGACGGTGCCCACCTCGTGCTGCATGGCGATGCTGGCGACAGCGCCCTGCGCCGTGACGGTGCAGGCGTCACCCTGCGCCAGCATGTTTGCGCCGGTGAGGGTGTTCTCGATGGAGAGACCGGCAATCTGGTCCGTGGCGCCGGCGCCTTCGGTGAGCATCACCTCCACCTTGCTCATCTGGTGGGTCAGGGGAAGGTTGACGAGTCCCTTGGTGGGAGGCACCGAGGCGCGGTAGCCGAAGCAGATGTCGTTGGCGGCATAGCCCCCGGGGGTTGTCTGGTCGGCGGTGAGGGTGAAGTCGAGTCCGTCGGTCGACGTGACGGCTTGGACTTGCGCCTCGGTGAGCATGCCCGCCACGGCGGCGATGTTGACCGGTGCGCCGCTGAGCGGGAAGTAAAGCTGCGGGTTGCTGCCGTAGAGCGAGATGGCCCCGGAGGCGTCGGCCACGTAGACGGCCTGCGTGGTGCTGTTGTCGCCGGTATCCTCGACGGTGACGCCTACGAGCGCACCCTCGGCCAACTGCGTGTCGTACTCGCCTGCGCGGCCCAAAGCCATGTTTTGGCCCGACAGCGAGTAGCCCAGCTCGATGGCCACAGCCTCGTCGCCGCACTCCACGCCCGGCTCGCTGTCGCTCGAACAGCCCGCCAGGAGCACAGCCAGCGGCAACCCTATGAGTGATATATATTTCAGTTTCATAAGCACAGGTTATTTGTCGTGGACGAGGCGGATGTTGGAGTAGTTGCCGGTCACCCGTCCACTTATATCCCACATGCCATAGTAGGCATCTTCAGGACATATGCAATAGATATATCCGTCCATCCCATCGACGGCCGTTGAGGTAGGATACCTGCCTCTCATACTGAGACTAAGAGTATTCTCCCCGTCAGAATATACCATCTGTCTCGTGTCCCAATCCTGGGTCCAAAGCGAAATCTCGGAAAACAGTTCCTGGAACTCTGCGAGGGTAGGCAGACGCCAGCCTTCCCAGGCGCTCCAGTTGATGTCAGCTATGGCGCCGTAGCTCACAGCATCGACATTGGCCCAGTAGACGCTCATTCCTAAGTCTACGGCGCGGGGGTCGTTGAACTCGGTTGGGGTCACGAAGTCGATGTCGGTGGTGGTGCCGTCGCTGTTCCAGGCGGCAAGGGTGTAGTCGACCGAGAGGCCGTTGGCCTGCACGGTGATGTTGAAGCGGTACTTGTAGCCACCGGCAAACACAAGGTCTGAGGACGGGGCCCAAGTGAACGTCGTACCGTCTTTTAGCTTCACCTGAATCAGTTCCGTCCCGCCAGCGATGGTCTGCGGGATTATAATTGCCTCGTTCCAGTCATCTGCACCTACAGTGATCTGCATGTTGATATCTGTAGTCCGAGAACCATATGGGGCACACTGAAATCCGTCGGCCTCACTCCATGTCCACATGCCCTCACCGGCCACGTTGGTAAGAGTAAGTCCCGATATCTTGCCGGTGGCGCCGAGGCCCTCGTTTAGCTGCACCTCGATTTTCGACATCCTGTGCTCGAAGACCAAGGATATCGGCTCCGTTGACGCCTTAACGTCAAGAGCCGTGGCATAAAGTATGTCGTCGAATGCGAAAATATATTCCATGTCCTGATTGACCTCAATCAAGGAGCTGACACTGGAGCCTTCCTGGAACTCAAACTCGGAGATATACGGGTGATGAGTTGCCACTGCGTAGATATCCACGCTATGCCCATTAAGAGGGAAGTAGAGGTTGAACAAATCTCCTTCTAACTTCGTCTCGGATCCTATAAACTCCGGATAAAAGTCAGTGACTATTCCGGATGTACTGATCTTTCCATACGCCTTGGAATAGAGAATTTCTTGGGTCTGATGGTCTTTCACCATTACTTCTATAATGCACTCTTCATAGAAGCTCTCGTCGAGGCCGAAGGGGGTGCGGCTCTCTACCTGGGCGGTTAGGGAGGCGGTGAGGCGGATTTCGACGGGCTCGGTGGTGGCGTCGGTGGCCGCAGGCTCGTCGCTGGAGGAGCAGCCGGTGAAGGCGACGGCTGTCGCGCCGAGCAGCAGCCCGAGCGCAAAGCGTGATATTTTCTGTGTCTTCATAGGCGCGGGTTATTTGTCGTGGACGAGACGGATGGCAACATTGTCGGTTGAAGTCACTGTATTGTAACTTGTCCAGCCCATATCAGCCCAATCGGCTACGGTGTTTGTGCTTACAGCATAATAAGAGCCGGCAGATGCCTCGGTAGAGGTGAGGTAATTATTATATCCGATAGTTATTGATTGGCCGTTTTTAGTGTACACCCAACCGCTACCGGTTATATCCCAACCATGATCGTCGGTTATGAGCGCCCAATACTCATCAGTTGTAGGAAGGCGCCAGCCCTCCCAATCAGACCAATTGAATTCGTCGAGAGAGCCGTAATAAACATATTCGTCTTTGGCCCAATAGAGAGTATCGAAATCTACAGCGCGAAGAGATGGATCTGGTAGCGGCTCCATGCCGACGGTGATGTCGGTATCTGAGGCTCCGGAGGTCCAGTCCTCAACAGTCACGGAGACCGAGAGGCCCACAGCGCTGACAGTGACGGCAAAGCTGTACTTGTAGCCGGGCTGGAAGGTCAAGTCGGCCGAGGGCGCCCAAGTGAAGGAACCGCCGTCAGCCAGCGAGACTTTCAGGAAATCTGTGCCGGCAGCGACGGTCTGTGGCACGAGTATGCCCTCGTTGACCTCGGTCGGGGAAGCGTTGAGAATAATCACGTCGGAGCCATCACGAACGTTAGCCACACCATCTTCCACGTCGAAATTGGGCGATGTGTTGAGGATTGACAGTCCGGTGATGGAGCTTTCGGCGCCCTCGTTTTCCGTGAGTGTGACCTCCACCTTGCTCATCATGTGGACGAAGGGGAGCGTGACGGTCTTCTTGGTAGGCACTACCTGCACCTTGGCATAGCAGTAGTCGTTGGAGGCATAATCCTCGGCCAATGTCTGGTCGCGGCAAATCTGCCAGAGAAGACCGGTATTTGCCAAATGAGAGAGTTCGCCGGTGTACGCCTCAATCACCACATCGTTGCCGTTGAGAGGGAAGTAGGGCTGGTCGTAGCCTTCGACAAGCGCGAGGATGCCGCTGTCAGCAACGGTGTACTGCGTTTCGCACAGAACATCGCCGGTGGTAGCGTCAGTGACGGTGACTCCAACCTCCGTGCCCTCGGCCAGCTGCGTGTCGTACTCCCCGGCGCGGCTGTGCCCCGCGAGCGAATAGCCCAGCTCGATGGGCACGCGCTCGCCGGACGACGGAGCCTGTGGCTCCCCGTCTTTGTCGGAGCACGCCGCAAGCGCCAAGGCCATCAGCGGCAGCGTGAGTAAATATTTTAGTTTCGTTCTCATTGACTAAAAACTAAAACCTGAAAACTAAAAACTATTTGATGTCTTGGTCGAGTTCTTCGTTGAAGGATTCGCCCGTGTTCCAGTCGGCTACGGTGTAGGTGACGTCGAGGCTGGTGGCGTTGAGCGTAAGGTTGAAGCGGTACTTGTAGCCGCTCTTGAACTCCATTGCCGCAGGCAACTTGTATGTCCACTCGCCGCCGTCGACTGTTACTTTTATGAACTCTGTGCCAGCGGCCAGAGTCTGCGGAATGATTATGCCCTCGTTGGCCTCGCCGAGCAGGTTGGAGAGGACGGCGTCTGAATAGGATTCCAAGTCGGAAAACGTGGCCGTGGCGTCGTGTTCGCCCAAAGTTATCGTGGCTCTTTGTGGAAGGTTCAAGAGATTAATCTCCCGCATGTTGGAGTTGGTGAGAAACCCGGTGTCGCCCTTGCCCTCATTGAGCACAATCTCTATCTTTGAGAGGATGTGGTGATACTCAAGCTCCACAGGCGAGGATGTGCGCGCCACGTTGTCCTTCACAGCATAGCAAAGGTCGGCCCTGGCATATCCACCTTTGTAGGATTGCCCGCCATGTATTTGGATTGGGAAACTCAGACTACCGCCCATTAGGATGATATCGGAGCTATTGCTAAGGCCCACGGCGAGCGAACGGATGAGCACTGGATCGCCGTTGATGGGGAAGTACATCTTGGTGGCACCGGTGAGTGTGTTACCATCGACGGTCATCATCTGGGCGTAAAGCGGCGTGGAGAGGTTGCCCGCGTTGTGGACTGTGAGATAGACCCTCTCCAGGTCATCCCACTTGGTGTCGAGGTCGAAGGCGCGGCTCTCGGTCTGGCCGGCGAGGGAGGCGGTGAGCTGGATTTCTACCTGCTCGTCGGCGGAGGGTGCAGGTTCGTTGTCGCTGGAACAAGCCGCGAAAGCCAGGGCCAGCGGCAGAGTCAGATATGTGATATATTTGGTTTTCATGTCTGTGTTGGGTTTGAGGTGCGTGTTATTTGCTGCAAACAGGGCGCAAACTGCGGAAATAGCTGCGATAGGTGATGGTGTTATTCTTGCACCAGGTGGAGGTCAGCTCGAAACTTTGGGAATACATCGTATACCAAGGGAGATAGATGTTGGATGTCCAGTAATATCCCATAGAGCCAAGGCTCCGGAAATCTCCATTATAAATCCAACCTCCATAGGGCATGAAGATAGACTTGTCCTCATAGCCCGCCACGGTGGAAGTCAACCTCACGCCATTCATGCCGTCGATGGTCTCCTCAGTCCGGGTCACGTTGTTAACAAGCTCCTGGAACTCAGCGGTTGTGGGATAGCGCCACGTCCCTCCCCAATATTGACGGGCAACGTCGTTGGTTATGGGCAACGAGGACACGGACGCGTCATCCAGAGAGTTTGTCGTTTCAGGATAGGTGGCCGTGGCTCCCCAATGGATATACCATCCCGGGTCGGAGATGGCGGCTGCACCGAAGTTGATGTTTGCCCAGAGTACTGACAGACCGAGGTCTACAGCCTCGAGCACGGGCTGGTTGAACGTGGCGTCGCCGCTGACTTCGCCTTGGCCTAACCAGTCGGTGACAGTGGCCGGAACGACGTTTATGGTGTTGATATTGACGGTGACGTTGTAGCGGTATTTCTTGCCGGGCTCGAAGGTCACATCGCTCTCTGACACCCAAGTCAGAACATCCTCGTTGGCTAGGACAAGCACAATCGACAGATTGCCGGCTTCAACGGTCTGGGGCACAACCACGACCTCGTTGACATCGGGGAGCACCGAGGTCGTCAACCACATGTCGTTGGGCTCGTCTTCAACGATGAGCATGCCGGATGAGTTGTCCCACATCCACAGTGCGCCCGTTGTAAGGCCGCACAGTTGCAGTCGGGATACCACACCCTTGTCGACAGTGAGTGCTATCTCTATCTTCGACAGCTGGTGCTTCATCGTCAGGGCAACAGGGCTGGTCGTGGGCTTCTGGTCCTTCACCTCGCAGTAGAGCAGGTCGGAGGCTGCGAAGTTGGCAGCATTGGTCTGGTCGGCCTGGACGTCGGCTTCTATTCCTCCGCCGTCATTCCACTGCCACGCTGCTATTTTGTCCAGAGGACCCGCCACGGCGTAGATGTCGACCGACGTACCGTTTACGGGGAAATAGATAGCCCGCTCATCGACAACGGATGTGCCGCTGATGTCGCCCCAGCCGCTGATGGTGCCGTCGGTGCCCACCACGGCATAGCGGCAATCGACCTCGGTGGTCGTGCCTGCCTCGGTGACGAGTAGGGCGATGCAGGTGCCGGGGGCCAGCGACATGTCGTAGCCGTAGGCGCGGCTCTCGTCCTGGCCGGTCAGCGAGAGTGCCAGCTTCAACTCCACCGGGCCGTCGGCCTCGGCCACCGGCTCGTCGGTTGACGAACAGGCAGCCAAGAGCGGCAGCGCCAGCAGGGTCAGATATTTGAGTTTCAGTCTCATGCTTCAGAGGTTTCAGTTGGCCATGTCTTCCTGGTAGACATCTGTGCTCACCTTGTCGCCCGTGTTCCAGTCGCTGATGGTGTAAGTAACCTTGATCTCGGTCTGGTGGACGGTGATGTCGAAGCGGTACTTGTAGCCGCTCTTGAACTCCATCGCCTGCGGCAGGCAGTAGGTGAACTTGCCGCCGGCCACCATCTCCAGCTCGATGAAGTCGGCACCCGATGCCACGGTTTGCGGGATGATGACAGCCTCGTTTACGGTATCCGCCAGGTCGCTGGTCATGCTGATGGGGCCGACCTCGGAGTAGTCGCTAAAGGTCGCCGAGGCCTCGCTGCCATCGAGCGTCATGGTGCTCTTGCGAGCGGTGTTGAGGATGGAGAGCTGGCGCTCGCCGGCGATGAAGCCCTCGTCGCCGTTGCCGGCGCTCACAGTCACCTCGATCTTGGCCAGCAGGTGCTTGAAGTCGAGGTTGACGGCCTTGGAGGTGCGCAGCTGCGACGGCACTACGGCATAGCACACGTCGCTGGCGGTATAGTTGGCCTTTCCCGACTGGTCGGCCTCGATGCTGAGGGTCTGCACCAGGCCGGGGGCTGTGAACGCGCTGGCCGCTCCGCCGGGGCCGTAGGCTATGGCGCGGATCAGCACCGGGTCGTCGTTGACGGGATAGTACATCCGGGTGTCGGCGAAGCTCTGGGCGAAGTCGGGAGTATAGATGGTCAGCGAGCCGTCGACGCCGGGCTTGAGGAAGCGCTCGTAGAGGCGGTCGTTGGTCGTGGCGTCGAACACGGCGGCGAAGACGATCTCGCCGTCGGCCCACTCGGTGTCGAGGCTGTAGCCGCGGCTCTGGGCGGCCTTAGTGGCCGTGAGCGTTATCTCGGTCTGGCTGTCGTTGGCGACGGCCGGGTCGTTGTCGTTTGAGCAGGCCGCCAGAAGGATCGGCATGGCCAGGATGGCGTATATCTTAGTTTTCATTGTTTGGTTCTGTGGTTAAGTGAATATATGTGTGTTACTGAAGTTCGTCCTGCTCGGCGTCGCCGGTCGAGTTGCCGCCCTCGCCCCAGTCGTTGATGGTGTAGGTGACAGTCAGGCCCGTCTGCTTGACGGTGATGTCGAAGGTGTACTTCTTGCCGGGAAGGAACACGATGTCTTCAGGAAGGCTGTATCGGAACACGCCGCCGTTGCTCAGCGTGATGCGCAGCAGCTCGTCGCCGGCGCCCTTCTCCGTGGTGCCGATGACGCATTCGTTGGTGTCCGTCAGCGAGTGGGTGAGCTCGATGTCGGCGGCGAGCATCTCGACGGCCAGCCCCTGGATGCCTGCGTTGAAGTCCCAGCGGTGGTTCACGCCGATCACCTCCAGCTTCGAGATGTCCTGGAGGAAGCCCGCGTCGCCGGCGCCCTCAGTGAGGTTGACCTCAATCTTCGAGAGCATATGGTCGAATACCAGTTCCACCTCTTTCTTTGTGCGCTGCACGCCTGCCTTGAGCACGTAGCAGAAGTCAGAGCCGCAGTAGGCCGCCTGCGAGGTCTGCACGACCGCAGCCGCGCCGCTCACCTGCGGGATGCCGCTGCTGTCATACTCCCAGGCGCCGATGTTGTTGGCGTAGATATTCACGTCGTGGCCGTTGGCGGGGAAGTACATGGCCTCGCCCGTCAGAGCGCCGTCGGCGCCGACGGTCATCGGCTGGTCGTAGCACACGGTGCCGTCCTCGGCGTCCTTCACCACCACATATATTGTGGTGCCCTCGGGAAACTGCCTGTCGTAGCCGAAGGCGCGGCTTTCCGGCCCGGCGATGGTCGCCGTCAGCTTCAGTTCCACCTGCCCCTCTGTGTCGGTCTTGGGCTCGTTCTCACTCGAGCATGCCGCCATCAAGAGCGGCAGTGCAAGAATCGCGAAATGCTTGGTTTTCATTATGTCGGGATGTTTTGATTATTCTTATTGTGGGTCATATACCGGGCGGATGGGGAGGCCGCAGAAGCCGGCTAATAAATTAGTGCCAATCATCTCATACTCACAAATTTCAAAGGATGTGCCACCATACGCGTCGTCTGAAGTAGTGTAAAACGAAGAAGTCCACATCGCCGCATAAGTGGTCTCAACCAAACTTCCGGTCTCATCGTAGTAGCCGGCTTTCGGGAAGAATATAGAGGTGCCGGTCGAGCGGTTAATCATCCAGTAACCGTCATAGTTGTTGATAGCGCCGAATCCCCATTCGCAAGCGCCAAACAGTTCCTGTACTTCGGCTTCGGTAGGCATACGCCAGCCTTCGCCCCACATCTTGGTTGCGGCATCGTACTCAGATGGGAGCGTACCTGTCTTGGTGCCATTTCCTAATTTATCTTCGGCCATACTTACCAAAATACCCCAGTTCGGGATAAATACTATTCACCAGGTGGCATTTGAGCGTGGT
>CAZLSW010000028.1:0-37459 GCA_964562375.1 uncultured Muribaculaceae bacterium
CCCATTGACGCGAACCTATGTCAATTTATCCTGCAATTTGACCCATACGCCAAAAATTCCCTCAGAAGCACTTCGACGTTTTGTATGGAGAGAATATTTGCGCGAATCAACCTTAATGAGTAAATTTGCAACCGTCCAAGGAATCGACCGCAAGAGAGCGGGCAACTTGGAGTTGAAAATATGTGATTGGCAAATGCCGCCCTCTCACTTTCCCGGAATCTGGACAATTCCTTTTGTGACACATGAGATGACGAAATGCTATTCACTGGTATGCGTGCGCTTTCAGTGCGTTGGTGTAGCTGCGTGTGAAACGCGGCTCTCGCCATGCTTGGATATATGCATACGAGTGTGGCGAAACAGCGTCTTTTTATGTGTCCAGGCTGTCCAGAGCCCCGGGATCTGAAAAGTTAAAATCGTTAGAGTAACTACACTCTTTTTATGCCTGGAATCAAGGATTTACATATCGGAAAGCTCATCGCGGAACAAATGCGGCTCCGCGGATATAGCTATGCCCGTATGGCAAAAGAATTGCACCTTGAGAGATCCACGATTTACAGCTTGGTGCGGCAAAAAAGTGTAGATTCCGATCGTTTGTTTGAGGTATCTCGCATTTTGGACTATGACTTTTACGCTGTGGCCTATCAGCCGTTGCTGCATGTGTCAGTACATAGCGAGCCTTCACTCGCAGAACTGACCCAGTTGATCCAGTCGCTCGACAACATCAAAATTGAGGTAATAATCAAGTGCGATTCAAAATGAGCGGCGCATCTTCGAAGCGCCGCGGGGGTTATTCGCAATTTGTCCCAGGCTGCGGGAGGCAACAGCCTCCCGCAGCCTGGGGCTGTTGAGGGGCGCTGCGGCGAACCGCGGGGCACCGTGGCTTGATGGGATGGCGCCTTACGGCGCGCTCTCCCCGCGGTGGAACCGCGGGACACCGTGGCGCAGAGAGGACACCATGGCGCAAAGAGGGCACCGCGGCGCTAGGGAGGCACGGTGGCTTGATGGGGGGATTAGGAGAAGCGGGCGCGGCAGATGGGGGTGCCGTCGCCGAGGCGGATCTCAAAGTGGGCTTCGGTGCCGTGGGCGTCGGTATGCTCGGAGGTGGGCTCCAGCTCGTATTCGGCGAGTCGAAGGACGGCGGGGTCGCCGAGACGTGCCTCGTGGAGGTAGGCGATGTCCATGCGGGTGAAGTTGTCGAAGTCGTCGCAAGTGTCGTCGGCGTCCTTGCAGTAGTCGTGGATGGCGTCGACGAGGTGCTCGACGTATCGGGCTGAGTTGACGTGTCCGTAGAAGTCGATGTCGCGATAGGCCCAGTTGACGAGATCGATGTAGCAGGGGCTTTCGATGGCTCCGAGGCGTGGGAAGTCGCCCAGCTCGGGGGCGATTTTGGCGTCGGCGCCAAGGCATTCCTCGGGCCAGGGGCGTGCTGAGGGGCGCCGGGTAGTGAGGTTAATGCACACCCATACGCTGCAAGCCTCGGCAAGGACGTTGCCCTGGGCGTCGACCATGCGGAAGTCGCGTCGGCTCATGAAGCGGTTGAAGGAGTCGACCCACGATTCTACCCAGAGGCGGTCGTTGATTGTGGGCCATCGGTACACCTTGATAGACATGCGGGAGAGTACCCAACCGAGGTCCTCGGGTAGGAGGTGGAAGTAGCCGATGCCGAGGTCGTTGGCGTGGGCGGTAGCGGTGACGATAAAGTGGGTTTCGAGTTCGGTCCAGGACATTCTACGGCGGGCGTCGCACAGGGCGGCCGATTGGAATATCTCGAGGGAGCGGAAAAGCTTCTGCATAATAAGGGGGATTACACTATTAAAGCTTCGCTATAGCGTTATAACGTTATTGCGAAGCGTAAGAGGTAGAAAGCGATTCCACGAGCCTGGGAAGCTCGTGGAATCGGGAAATGCTTGTGAATTAGATGCCGAGGTCGTGCTTGAGGGCTTCGATTTTGGCCTTGGCGTCGGCGTTGGCTTTGTCGTAGTCGGCCACGGTGGGCATGGGTGCTTTCACCTCCATGTAGAACTTGATCTTAGGCTCGGTGCCGGAGGGACGAACCGAGATCTTGGAGCCGTCCTCGGTGAAGAATTGGAGGACGTTGGATGTTGCGGGCATGTCCATCTTGGTGATGGAGCCGTCGGCGTGGGTGACGTTGAGGTCGGAGTAGTCCTTGATGAGGGTAACGGGTGATCCGCCCAGGGTCTTGGGGGGATTCTCGCGGAAGTTTTTCATCATTGCTTGGATTTCCTCGGCACCGGTCTTGCCAGGGCGAACGACGGAGATGCCTTCCTCGTGGCTGAAGCCGTATTTGAGGTAGATGTCCTGAAGCATGCCCATGAAGTCGAGGTTTTTGTCCTTGGCCCAAGCGCACACCTCGGCCATCAGGGAGATAGCGGAAACGGCGTCTTTGTCGCGGGCGAAGTCCTCGGCGAGGAATCCGTAGCTTTCCTCACCGCCACCGAGGTATCGGGCGGTGCCCTCGTGGTCGCGGATTACTGCGGCGATCCACTTGAAGCCGGTGTAGCAGTCGAACATCTTGACGTTGTTCTTGTCGGCGATCGACTTGATTGTCTCGGTGGTGACGATTGTCTTGACGATGTAGTCGGAGGGTTTGAGGCGGCCGAGCTCGACGTTGCGGGTGATGATGTAGCAGAGGAGGATCATCACGATTTGGTTGCCGTTGATGAGCTGGTACTCGCCGTTGTTGTCGCGGATCACGCAACCGATGCGGTCGGCGTCGGGGTCGGAGGCGACGATAAGGTCGGCGTTGACCTCCTTGGCCTTTGCGATAGCCATGGCCATGGCCGAGGGGACCTCAGGGTTAGGCGATACGACGGTGGGGAAGTTGCCGTCGGGGACGTCCTGCTCGGGGACGTGGATTATGTTGGTGAATCCGTAGTTGGCGAGCGACTCGGGGATCATCTTCACGCCGGTGCCGTGGATAGGGGTGTATACGATCTTGAGGTCGTGGTGGCGCTTGATGGCGTCGGGGCTGAGTGAGAGGCCTTTGATGGCGGTCAAGAAGGCGTCGTCGACGTCCTTGCCGATGATTTGGATTTTGTCGGGGTTGCCCTTGAACTTGATTTCGCTCACCGAGTGGATACGGTTGACGTGGTCGATGATGTTGACGTCGTGGGGGGCGATAATCTGGGCGCCGTCGCTCCAGTAGGCTTTGTATCCGTTGTACTCCTTGGGGTTGTGGGAAGCGGTGATGTTGACGCCGCTTTGGCAACCGAGGTGACGGATAGCGAACGAGAGCTCGGGGGTTGGGCGGAAGTTGTCGAAGAGGTAGGCCTTGATGCCGTTGGCCGAGAAGATGTCGGCGACGATTTCGGCGAAGTGGCGGGAGTTGTTGCGCACGTCGTGACCCACGACCACCGAGATTTCGGGTAGGTCCTTGAAGGCCTCTTTGAGGTAGTTGGCAAGGCCCTGGGTGGCGGCTCCCACGGTGTAGATATTCATGCGGTTGGTGCCGGCACCCATGATTCCGCGGAGGCCTCCGGTACCGAACTCGAGGTCCTTGTAGAACGATTCGATCAGCTCGGTTTTATCATCGTTGTCGAGCATGCGGCGCACCTCGGCGCGGGTTTCGTCGTCGTAGGCGTCGGAGAGCCATTGCTGGGCTTTCTCGGTCACCTGCTTCACTAATTCTTGATTGTCCATAAGGAGATGGTGTTTTTGGTTATTGGTTGAATAGGCAAATTTAAGGGTTTTATGCGGTGCTGCAAAAAATTTTTAGCAAAATTTGCTTAAAATGACGGCCACCGCGGCAAACCGC
The DNA here is from genome assembly GCA_964562375.1 of uncultured Muribaculaceae bacterium. GTDB lineage: Bacteria > Bacteroidota > Bacteroidia > Bacteroidales > Muribaculaceae > JAJPXC01. The sequence goes on from CAZLSW010000028.1 coordinate 3,776, forward strand.
GGGGCACGGTGGCTTGATGGGGGGTGACTGTCGGGCCGGCACGGCCCGACGTCCTACTTAACGGACACGGCCCGACGTCCTACTTACCAGTCGCGGGGACGGCCTTTGAGGGGGGCACGGTGGCCCAAACGGGGGCACGGTGGCTTGATGGTGGGTTACCAGTCGCGGGGACGGCCTTTGAGGGGGTTGATGGCTCCCGGGGGTTGGTCGGAGCTGTGGAGGCGTTCGGCGAGGACTTTGGCTGGGGGGAAGTCGCTGGTAATGCGCCATTCCTCGCGGCCGTTACGGTAGATGATGATCGTGGGGATGGTCTCGAGCTTAACGAGCGACACCTCGCGGGGATTTTCTTCGATGTTGATACGGAATACGGGGGAGTCGGGGCCCAGGATTTGTTTTACCTCTTCGGTGATTTTGTTGGCTTGGTCGCAGGCGGGAGAGTTGTCGTAGAACTCTACCAATCCAGCCACGTGGCCTTTCATCAGTTCATGTACGTCCATGGTTATAGTTGTTAGTTGTTAGTTGTTAGTTGTTAGTTGTTAGGAGAGGAGCCAGCGGCGCGGCCACTGGCTCCTTTTATACTATAACAAAATAGGACGGCTAAGGGTTCTTGGGGTAGCGAGGAGTCGAGCAATCGACTACTTTAGGTCTCGAATGCACGAATGAACGAGTGCACGACAAGCGCCGTGGAAAGGCCTTTATCCTTACGTATCAAAAATCAAGCCTAAGGCTTGATTTTTGATACGTTGGGGCCTTGACGGCGGATGAGGATCTGGCCGGGCTGGGGCGAGGCGACGCGGATGCCCTGAAGGTTGTAGTATTCAATCGGGGCGGTGGTGGCGTCGGGGGTGGTCGTTATGGATTCGACACCGGTGATAGCGGCCGAGTTGTAGGCCGTCAAGGGTATAATCACGTCGGTGGCCATGGGCGAGGACAGGCGCAAGTAGGCGGTGTAGGTTTCTTGGGTCTTGGAGGCCTTGAATTTGATTTTGACGGTGGAGGCGCGCTTGTAGGGGGAGACGTTGGCCGTTGTGGTGACGGTGAAGAATTGCTGGTCGGGTCCCGAGATGACCGGGTGGACGTAACCCACGAGATTCTCGTAGGTGGCGGCGATTTCCTTGGTGACGGCGGTGGTGTTGTCGACTTCCCAGGTGAGGGAAGAGACGTCGGTGGAGATTACGGGGGTCTCGACCTTGGTGTACACCGATGTGTCGTCCATGCCATATTTATAAATGTTCATTTTGCGGGCACCCGAGGAGCCGTTGGCGAAGGCCACATATAATGATGCGTGATCCTCACCGGCGAGGCGTCGCACGGTGCAACCCTCAACCTCGCCGAACGATTGGTTGATGATGCCCGAGGCGGTCAACTGCTTGCGGTGGACGAACTTGTTGGTGCGCCAATTGTAAATGTGGACGAATACGGTGGGCTTTCCGTCGATCGACACCTGGTCGCCGCTGGTGCCTGTGGAGCCGGCCGAGATTCCTTCCATAATATAAAGGTAGTCGCCGTTGATGGTGTAGCCTTGGTGATCCCAGGTGTTGTAGCCGTTGTCCTCGGTGACCGATGTGGGGTTGTCGCCGCGGGTGAGTTTGACGTAGGCCAAGCGAGTGGCGTCGGAGCCGTTGGCGAGCACGTCGTCGAGGTCGTAGACGCCGTACCAGTTGTAGACCACACCGTCGGTTTTGGTGTAGACGCGGGAGCAGAACAGGCGGTTGGCCTCGTCGACAGCGGGGTACTCGTTGGTGCCTTTGTCCCAGTCGAAGAAGGATAAGGAGTAGGTGGTGCCTCCGTAGGTGAACGAGGTCTCACGGCCATCGATAGTGGCACCGGCCACGAATGGGAACCACATGCACTTCTGGGACACTGTTTCGGTGCCGGCCGAGTTCATCGTTGCGGCTCCACCGCAGAAGATATATACCTTGCCATCGACTCGAGCGATCTTCATGTTGGTTCCGTGGCCCGACCAGCACATGGTCATCTTCTCAACCGACGAGCCGTCGGCCGGCACGCGGCTAACGATCAAGGGCTTAGGGTCGCCGCTGAGCGACGAGCCCGAGCGCACTTGGATAAAGTAAAGGTCGCCGGTAACGGGGTCGATGTCGAAGCTTTGCATCACGGTGACGTCGCCGATAGCCACGTTCTGCTTGTGCCATCCCTTGACGGTGGTGGAGCTGGGCTTGATAAGGGAGGATTGGTCGGCGTAGACGCGGTAGGTGGTGGAGTTGGCGGTGGACATCGGTTCCAGTGGCACGAAGCCGTAGCAATAGTTGGTGGTGTCGCACTGGTTGAATCGCACGTCGCTAACGAGGGTGCCGTGTCCCTTGTTCACATAATATATATAGTTGTAGGACTGCTTGCCGTCGGCGTAAAGCATGGGTTTCTTCTTGCGGAAATCGTTGAAGTTGATGTTGACGCGTGAGCCGTCGGGGGTGACCATGTTGGTGCCATCGCCGGGGAAGAAGCGTATCATGGGGTACAGTGTGCCCTGACCGGTGTTGGCGGCGAAATCGTTGCTGACGATGTCGAAGGTGGAGGGCGTGTAGCCGCAGCGGTTGAACGATAGGCAGAAGTCGCCGGGATTGCCCGAAGCGCCCGCGTCAATCGCCTGCTGGCCAATATTTTTGAAAGAGTTGTGGCGAATTGACACATCGCCCGAGGAGTTGTCCATTCTGAGGGGTTGGCCGCCGGTGTTGAAGCGGTTGTCCTCGATGGTGGTGGCACCGAAAGCGCCGGCGATTAGCACATGGTGGTTGGGCTCGTCGGAGGCGAAAGTGTTGTGGGCGATAGTGACGTCCTTCACTTGGCACTGCGCGGCGGATGTGGGGGCTGTGGCGTCGCTATAGATAGTGCCGAGTTTCACGACTGCCTTGGTGTTGGCGCGGCCGAAGGTGGTCGAGTAAGCCTTGTTGAAGATGAAAGTGAAACCCTCCAAGGGGCTTTCGGAGGAGCAGGTGGTGTTGGTCACTCGGCCAGCGCCGGTGAAGTCGAAACCGTTGATAGTGACGCCCGATGCGTTGACCTTGACGTTGACGGTGATGATTGACGCCGAGCCACGGTCGCACGCCCGTGAATCGATCCAGGCGTTGGCTCCCAGCAGTGTCATCCCCTTGGTGTTGACGCTGAAAGATGATGACCAGGTGCCGGGTGCGAAAGCGACGGTGCAGCCCTCCTGGGCGCCCGCGGCCTCCACCTCGGCGAGAGTGGCGAAAGCCGTCGTTCCCGCGGTGTAACTGTGACCTTGATGATAGATTGTCTCGCCCGCTTGGGCCGCTTGGGCCTCGGGGCTAACCAGAAAATCGGCCTTGTCGAGGGCCCACGCCGTTGCCGCTGAGGCAAACAGCGTCAACGAAACGGCGCTCAGGGAGCGTCGAAGGTTGTCGGTAAGCATAACTGTGTGATAAGTTAGGTAGATTTAAGTTGTTTACGTTTCAGGGTAGATTGGGTTATGGGCGCAAAGGTACATAAAAAGTGGAATATTTAAAAACCTATGGCATAAATTTAGGCCGCCGCGGCAAACCGCGGGGCACCGTGGCTTGATGGGGGGTGGCGCCTTCGGCGCGCTCTCCCCGCAGTGGAACAAAGGTCGAAAAGGATTATGGGGGTATAGATTGAAAATAATAATAGATATTTTCGGCGAATATTTTGCAAATTGTGAGTAAATGTGTAATTTTGCGAGCAAATTGTAAATAAAAACTCAAAATTATAAGAAAAATGTGTGGCATAGTCGCAATGTTTGAAGCCCAGGGAGACGTACAACGTCTACGCCCAGAGGTGCTTAAGATGTCCAAGAAGATTCGTCACCGCGGTCCCGACTGGTCGGGTATATGGTGTGGCCCCGACGCGATATTGGCCCATGAGCGCCTGTCGATCGTCGACCCTGAATCGGGTGGCCAACCGTTGAAAACCGCCGACGGTAAAGTGATACTGGCTGTGAATGGGGAGATTTACAATCATCGTGATATACGCAAGCGCTACGAGGGGAAATATGAGTTTCTCACCGGGAGCGACTGCGAGGTGATATTGGCTCTTTACCGCGATAAAGGCGTGGATTTCCTGGAGGAGTTGAACGGAATCTTCGCGTTCGCCCTCTATGATTCGGAGGCCGACCGCTACATCGTGGCCCGCGATCCCATCGGAGTGATTCCGTTGTACATGGGCATCGATCGAGAAGGCCATCGCTATTTTGCGAGCGAGCTGAAGGCCCTGGAGGGGGTGTGTGATGTGATAGAGCCGTTCTTGCCGGGCCATGTCTACGACAGCGCGACGGGGGAGATAACCCGTTGGTATCACCGCGACTGGGAAAGCTATGAGGCTGTCAAGGACAACAGGACGTCAATCTCTGAGTTGCGCGAGGCCTTGGAGGCCGCGGTGAAGCGGCAATTGATGAGCGACGTGCCATACGGGGTGCTTTTGTCGGGAGGCCTGGATTCGTCGATTATCTCGGCAGTGGCCGCCAAATACGCGCCGATGCGTATCGAGGAGGCTGGCAAGGAGGAGGCTTGGTGGCCCCGACTCCATTCTTTTGCCGTGGGATTGAAAGGGGCTCCCGATCTTGTGGCGGCGCGCAAGGTGGCCGAGCATATCGGCACCGTGCATCATGAAATCAACTATACCGTGCAGGAAGGCTTGGACGCCATTCGCGACGTGATATATTATCTCGAGACTTACGATGTGACCACCGTGCGCGCCTCAACGCCGATGTATCTGCTGGCGCGCGTGATCAAGTCGATGGGCATCAAGATGGTGCTTTCGGGCGAGGGAGCCGATGAAATCTTCGGGGGCTATCTTTATTTCCACAAGGCCCCGTCGGCACAGGCTTTCCATGAGGAGACGGTGCGCAAGTTGTCCAAGCTTCACCTTTACGATTGCCTGCGAGCCAACAAAGCGTTGTCGGCGTGGGGCGTAGAGGGACGCGTGCCGTTCCTCGACAAGGAGTTTCTGGACGTTGCCATGCGCATCAATCCGGCCGACAAGATGGCCCGCGACGGCAAAATGGAGAAATGGGTGCTCCGCAAGGCTTTTGAGGATCTACTCCCCAAGGAAATATGCTGGCGACAGAAGGAGCAGTTCAGCGACGGCGTGGGCTATTCATGGATCGACTCGCTCAAGGAGATTACGGCCTCGCAAGTTACCGACGAGATGATGCGTAACGCCCAACGGCGTTTCCCGGTGAATACACCCATGAACAAGGAGGAGTATTATTATCGCACGATATTTGAGGAGCACTTTCCGTCGGCCACGGCGGCGGCATGCGTGCCGTCGGTTCCGTCGGTTGCCTGCTCGACGGCCGAGGCTTTGGCGTGGGACGCTTCGTTCCAGAAGCTCAACGATCCCTCGGGCCGCGCGGTGGCGGGCGTGCACGAAAAGGCCTACGCATAACCTCTTGTTTTCGCGGAAAATTGCTACCTTTGCGGAAACAAAAAGGCCAGCGTTATGAACGACACGATATTAGGAGCGATTGTGGGAGATACCGTAGGATCGGTATACGAGTTCAACCCCACGAAGAATTACGGCTTCAGGCTGTTCCACGACGATTCGATCTATACCGACGACTCGATAATGACTATCGCTGTGGCACAATGGTTGCTTGACGATCCCAATCAAACGCCTCAGCGGCTTGTGGAAATCATGCAGGACTGGGGGCGCCGTTACCCCGATCCTTATGGAGCATACGGCGGAATGTTCAGCCAGTGGCTCGAGACCGACAATCCCCAACCCTATAACTCCTGGGGTAACGGCTCGGCGATGCGCGTGTCGCCGGTGGGATTTTTCTTCGACACCTTGGAGGAAACCCTTCGAGTAGCCGAGATTTCAGCCTCAGTAAGCCACAATCATCCCGAGGGGATAAAGGGCGCGCAAGCCACGGCTGCCGCTATTTTTCTCGCTCGCCAGGGCAAGTCGAAGGAGGAAATCCGCGACTACATAACCACTGCTTTTGGCTACGATCTTTCACGCTCCTATGAAAAGATCAAGGATGGTTACCATTTCGAGTCGAGTTGTCAAGAAACGGTGCCTCAATCCCTCATCGCATTTCTCGAGAGCAAGGACTTTGAGGACGCGATACGCTTGACGGTGGCCCTTGGAGGCGACGCCGACACGATGGGAGCGATCACGGGTCCTATAGCTGCTGCTTACTACAAAGGGATTCCTGAGAATATGCGCTCTGAGACGCTACGTCGGCTCCCGGCAGATATTCTCGAGATTCTCAACCGCTTCACGGCCCAGGAGTAACCTGGTGGAAATATCCCCAGGTCATAAGGAAAGATGGGCAGGGAGCCAAAGCGGGGGAATGACTTGATGGGTGAAAAAAGGTGAAATTGTGAAAAAAGTTGGTAGTTTCGCGGGAAAACGCTAACTTTGCAAAGTTTTTTCAACCAACTCGTAAAACATTACCTCCGTGGGAAAGTTTTCGCAATTCAAGCTGCAGCTCAAATCGATGCCCCAGGGCACCGAAGAGATTGAGTATCACCTGGACAAAACGTTCTTCGAGAACATGGAGAACACGGATGTCAAGGGCGCCGACCTCACCGTGTCGTTGACCGCCACCCACAAGGGCGACCTCTACGACCTCGACTTCGCCATCAACGGCGAGGTGACCCTGCTGTGCGACCGTTGCCTCGACGACTTGGTGCTCCCCATTGAGGCTGGCTACCACATCGGTGTCAAGTATGGCGAGGACTACAATGACGATAGCGACGACATCCTCGAGATTCCCGAGAGCGACAACTATCTCAACGTCGCCTATATGATTTACGACACCGTGGTGCTGGCAATTCCCGCGCGGCATGTCCACCCTCTGGGCAAGTGCAACCGCGCGATGAGCGCGATGCTCAAGAAACACCGGGCTCGCACCTCGGACGACGAGATGGAGGACGAGTTGCTCGACGAGATCGACCAAATAGAAAGCACCGACGATGGCTCTACCGGCACCGACCCGCGCTGGGACGCCCTCAAGGACCTAAATTGATATATTAACAATAAATAGATTAAATAAGAAATGGCACATCCTAAACGAAAGCAATCGAAGACCCGCACCGCCAAGCGTCGTACTCACGACAAGGCCGCAATGCCCACGCTCGCCGTTTGCCCCAACTGCGGCGCATGGCACATCTACCACACCGTTTGCAACGAGTGCGGTTACTATCGCGGCAAGCTCGCCATCGAGAAATTCGCGGCTGTGTAATCCAGCTGGGATCAACTTGATCCACTCGCCCGAACATCGGCAACCCTCCGCTCTCCCGGGGTGATCGAAAAGGCCTACACAATTAGGGCCAACGGATCCCTGGGGGTGTTGTCGTGTATACATACCCCAATTATTGTCACCCAAACACCAACCTATTTTTCCAATAATGTACAACGCAAGGATTGCAGGAATATCATCCTACCTCCCCGGCGATATCCTCGACAACGAGATGCTGTCGAAAATCGTCGACACAAACGACGAGTGGATCACCACTCGCGTAGGTATTAAAGAGCGACACATTTTGAAAAACGGCGAAGGCTCCTCCTACCTGGGCGAGCAGGCCGTAAACCGACTTTTGGCCGACACGGGCATCAAGCCCGAGGAGATCGACCTCATCATCTGCGCCACCTCCAACCCCGACTACCGCTTCCCCTCCACCGCCTCGGTTATCGCCCACAAGTGTGGCCTCCGCAAGGCTTACGGTTACGACATCCAGGCCGCTTGCGCCGGATTTATCGTTGCCCTGGAGGATGCAGCAGCCTACGTGCGTTGCGGCATGCGCAAGAAGGTGATTGTGGTGGCCGCCGAGAAAATGTCGTCGATGGTCAACTATGAGGACCGCTCGACGTGTCCCCTCTTCGGCGACGGCGCTGGCGCTGTCCTCGTTGAGCCCACCGACAAACCAGTGGGCGTGATCGACGGAATATTCCACGTCGACGGCTCGGGCCTCGAGCACCTGTTGATGAAGGCCGGTGGCTCGGCTCATCCCGCTACCCACGAGACTGTCGACGCCCGCGAGCACTTCGTGTACCAGGAGGGCCGCCAAGTGTACAAGCACGCCGTGACCGATATGTTGACCTCCTCGCTCGACATCATGAAGCGCAATAACCTCACTGTGGACGACGTCGACTACCTGGTGCCTCACCAGGCCAACCTGCGCATCATCGAGGCTGTGGCCGACCGCGCCGGAATCGCCCGCGAGAAAGTGCTGGTCAACATCGAGCATGTGGGCAACACATCAGCCGCCTCGATTCCCATCTGCCTTGACGAGTTCAAGAGCCAGCTCAAGCCCGGCGACAAGATCGTGCTCACTGCATTCGGAGCAGGCTTCACTTGGGGTGCCATGTACATCATCTGGGACCTTTAATCAGCTCCCAACCAATAAAATTCACTAAAATAGCATCTTTTAAGGTGCTATTTTTGTTTAGAAGATAGTGTAACTTCTAAATCAACGACAATGGAACAAGAGATTACCATTCCACAGGAACCTGAGCTTCCTGCACCCACCTCCCAAGATCTCGCTGAGGAAACCTCAGTCGGAAACCCCGCGGTGGCGTCGGGGCATAAGGCCGGGTTTGTCAACATAGTAGGCAACCCCAACGTGGGCAAGTCGACCCTGATGAACGACCTCGTGGGCGAGCGTGTGAGCATCATTACCTCGAAGGCCCAGACGACCCGTCACCGTATCATGGGCATCGTCAACACCCCTGAGTATCAGATAGTTTTCTCCGATACTCCTGGCGTTCTTGCCCCCAAATATAAATTGCAGGAACAGATGCTAGGCTACTCGGAGGGCGCGCTTACCGACGCCGACATCCTTCTCTACGTGACCGACGTTGTGGAGGATCCTACCAAGAACGCCGATTTCCTGGCCAAGGTGGCCAAGGAGAAAATCCCCGTGCTGCTCGTAATCAACAAGATTGACCTTGTGAAGAGCCAACAGGAGCTGGAGCAGATCGTCGACCAGTGGAAGAAACTGCTACCCAACGCCGAGATTTTCCCCACCTCAGCCAAGGAGCACTTCAACACCGACAACCTGATGCGCCGCATCGTGGAGCTGTTGCCCGTGTCGCCACCCTATTTCGGCAAGGACGCGCTTACCGACAAGCCCGCACGATTCTTCGTCACCGAGATTATCCGCGAAAAGATTCTCACCAACTACGACAAGGAGGTGCCTTACTCGGTGGAGGTGATTGTGGAGAAATTCGACGAGAAGGAGGGTGCGATCCATATTATGGCCGTCATCTACGTCGAGCGCGACTCCCAGAAGGGCATCTTGATCGGCAAGGGCGGGTCGAAGCTTAAAAAAGTGGGCATGGAGGCCCGGAAGGACATCGAGGCGTTCTTTGGCAAGAAGGTATACCTTGAGCTCTTCGTGAAGGTTGAAGCCAATTGGCGCAACCGTGAGAACAAGCTTCGCGCGTTCGGGTATATCGATTAATTTTAGTAACTTCGCGAAAAAGAATAAGATATGGGACAATTAGTAGCCATCGTAGGTCGCCCCAACGTGGGCAAATCCACCCTGTTCAACCGTCTCACCCAATCGCGCCAGGCGATTGTTGACGAGACGGCCGGCACGACCCGCGACCGCCAGTACGGCAAGGTCGACTGGAACGGCAAGGAGTTCTCAATCGTCGACACTGGCGGTTGGGTGGTCAACAGCGACGACGTCTTCGAGGCCGAAATCAACAAGCAGGTGGCCCTGGCGATCGAGCAGGCCGACGAGATCCTGTTCGTGGTCGACGCCATGAACGGCGTTACCGACCTTGACGACCATGTGGCCGAAATCCTGCGCAAGTCGAAGAAACCCGTCACCTTGGTAGCCAACAAGGTCGACTCCAACGACTGGCTGTACAATGTGCCTGAGTTCTACAAGCTTGGCCTAGGCGACCCCTACCCAGTGTCGGCTGTGAGCGGCTTCGGCACTGGCGACCTGCTCGACGAGGTGGTGAAACTACTTCCCGAGAAGCCCGAGGACGAAGAGGACAACCTGGCCGACATCCCCAAATTTGCCATCGTCGGTCGTCCTAACGCCGGGAAGTCGTCGTTGATCAACTCGTTCATCGGCGAGGAGCGAAACATTGTCACCGATATCGCCGGCACCACTCGCGACTCGATTTACACGCGCTACAACAAATTTGGCTTCGATTTCTACCTGGTTGATACAGCTGGTATCCGCCGTAAGAACAAGGTGAACGAGGATATCGAATACTACTCGGTGATCCGCTCGATACGCGCCATCGAGGCCAGCGACGTGTGCATCCTCATGATAGATGCCACCCGAGGCATTGAGAATCAGGATCTTAACATATTCTCGCTGATTCAGAAGAACAAGAAGGGATTGGTGGTGTGTGTCAACAAGTGGGACTTGGTGGAGGACAAGTCGCAGGAGTCGATCAAGACTTTCGAGACAGCCATCCGCAAGCGTTTCGCACCGTTCACCGATTTTCCTATCCTGTTCACCTCGGCCTTGACTAAGCAAAGGATTTTCAAGGTGCTGGAGACGGCGATGGAGGTTTACAACAACCGTCACCGCATCGTGCCCACCTCGCAATTGAACAAGGTGATGCTCGAGGCTATCGCTGCTTATCCGCCACCCGCCAACAAGGGTAAATTCGTGAAAATCAAGTATGTGACGATGTTGAAGGGAGCCGCCGTGCCCACGTTTATCTTCTTCTGCAACTTGCCCCAGTGGGTCAAGGAGCCTTACCGCCGTTATTTGGAGAACAAGATACGCGAGAACTGGGATTTCACTGGCACGCCTATCAACGTGTTCATGCGTGAGAAATAGCGGCCAAAATGGAGTCGAATTGACGTGACACCACCTCCCAAGAGAAGTGCTCAGAGACATAAGCTCGGGCCTTTTCGCCTATGCGACGTCGACGGTCCACGTCGCCAAGCATTTGCACACAGGCGGCGGCAATTTCGTCAAAAGGCTTGATTACCAAGGCTTCAGCCACATTTTCCAATCCTTCGGCACCTGTAGGAGTGGTCACTACACAACAGCCATGGGCCATAGCTTCCAAAATCTTGTTTTGAACGCCTGAGCCTGATACCATCGGAGCAACTACCAGGGCTGCACGCTGGAACAATGGGGTCAATGAAGGTACAAAACCCGTAACTGTTATCTTGTTGTTGGCCAACGATTTAATTCCTTCGGTAGGGGCTGCTCCGGCGATTGTAAACGTGGCTTGGGAGAAGTGGCTTGTGATAACGGGCCATGAATGTTCCACAAAAAGTGTAACAGCTTGTATATTAGGCAAATAATCCATCTTGCCCACAAACAGCAGTTCTTGGCTTGCGGGATTATGTGTATCACACGTTTCGATGGCCGGGAGAGCGACAGCATTTGACAACAAATGGACATTCAATGAGTTATCGCCGATAAAATTGCTATCGACCTCCGAGATGTAGGCGCAAGCGTCAAGTTCTTGGCGGCATTGGCGTTCAAGACGCTCCATACGGCTGGCCATAAGCTTGTAGAGCAGGCGTTTGAGCCCTCGGGTAGTGCTTGCGGCGTTACGAAAATTCATTGTTAAGGAGTCGGTCATGTCGGCCAGTGTCATTTTGTCCTTGTAAGGAAGGATATATTGCGTCATCGCCGGGGAGGCGGCAACAAGCAGGTCGTATTGATCGGCTACTGAGGCAAGCCAACGGCGTATCTCCCTGTAGTTGAAGTGGTTGGCGATATGCACCTTGCGATTGAGCAGGGTGGTGGAGAGGTTGAAAATACGGCGTAAACGTGGGTAATAAAACCATTTCTCATTCCTCACTCTGCGCGGTGTCTCTTTGGCCATTAACCCGCACTCATCCAGAGAATTAGCCAAATATGCCATGTCGACCTCACAGCGCTCTGACAGCAGCGTAACCAGCTGATTGATGCGCACGCGGTCGCCCCCGAAAAGGGGAATTACTGGGCGGTGGGATAGGATGAGGGCTCGCATGGGTTACAATAGGGATTGGTAGAATGTTTCGAAACGCTTGGCTACCACCTCCACTGAGTTGTGGGCCTCGACAAACTGGGGGCTGGCCACTCGCAAGTCGTAAAGATCTTGCGGAGAGTCGATGAGTTTAACCAGCTGAGCTACAGTTTCTTGCTCGCAGCCAGGGATAATATTCACGATTGGCTTCACTCCCTCGTGGCCAATAAAATCGTAATACTCTGGCTCACCACCCGATACGGTAATCTGGCCGCGGGCCATTGCCATCAGGGCGTTGGTAGCGGGGGTGTAGGAGTAGAGTTGGTCAAATACAATATCGGCTTGGCCGAGAAGATTGGTGTATTCAGCAAATGGCAGGTTCTCAACGATTTGCACTCGGGTTTTATCGGGACGAAGGCGATTAACCTCGCGGGCGACCCATTCCAAACGGTCGGTGCCTTTCTCGGCGACCCGGGAGCGGTGACGGCCCAGGAAGAGGGTAATAGGAGTGGATGTCGAGGGTGGTGTCACGGCTTTGGTTTGGATAGGAATGCCGCCATAGGCCAGCTTCTCGGCGGGCAAACAACGAGATGCCGCGATATGGTACTCGTAAAGAGCAGAGATTACTCCGTCAACATTGTCATATACGTGACTGCAGAGATCGCGGAGAGGATCCTGGAGCCAAGCCTGGAGGATTTCGGGATGCTCCAAAGCGTAAGGCGAAGGGGAGCCGTCGGGTAATCGCCACTCGTTGTATCTCAGTGGCTTTGCGGGGTCGACACACATCTCTACATACGGGGTGTCAGTACCAAGGGCGGTAAGCACTATCCGACGGTTGTGGCGTTTCAACCAGTCGAATAGTTCCCGGCAGCGATGAGGGCGTTGCTCCACAAGGACGGGGTTGGTGATGGCCACAATGTCGTAGCCTTTGAGCCTGTGGCTCAGCGTGGTGCGCAGTCGTGTCCATAGGATAGCGCCGCCCAGTTTGCCCGAGCGCCGCCGCAGGTCGATGTCGCGCGGGGTGTCCATCCAGTAGCTGCCGTGGGAGGCCACCGTGACGTCATGACCCAGGGCGCGCAACCCTATGGCCAAGGTGGCATGAAAGCCGCTCGCGTCGCCAAAAAGGAGGATACGCATCCCGGATAGCGGTTTAGAGGTAACGGTTGACTGCCGCGGGGAGTTTCTCCGGGTCGTCCACACGTTCCACAAGTTCGCCTTGACGGTTGATAATGAACGTTGTAGGGATATCCACCACGTTGTAGTTCATCAGGATTTTGGCGCGTGTTGTTTCGGGTGCGTAAAGGGCAATCCAGGGGATGTTTTTGGCCGACTTGGCCCAAGCAAATTGGTCGTCATCCACGGCAACTTGCACGATTTCGAGGCCTTGCGAGTGCTTTTGTTCGTAGAGTGATGCAAGCAAGCGGTTGAACTCAAGCGAGCCGTCGGCGTTGTAAACGGTGAAATTTAGGAGGACGACGTCGCCCTTGGAGGCTATAGTGCTGAGCTTGTGGGCGGTACCCGTCTCGTCGCTCAGGGCGAAGTCGATAAGCGGCAGGGCGGCGACAACCATGGTGTCGGCTTGTGCGATGGCGGCTCTGCGGTTACGCAGGTAGAGCGATTTGAGGTATTCGGTGCGGGGATCCAATGGACGATGCTGGGTGTAGCAGTTGGCGACAGCTCCGATCACACGCAGGTCCTGACGATTGGCGGGATTGTACAGGGGCATCCCGTTGACTGTCTTTTGGATAATGTAATAGGCGACGATGCCGGCGGGGTCGGCCAGAGCGATTTGTGTAAGGTCGCGCTTGGTCAATGAGTCGACAGGCTGGTTGACGCGCAACAATGAGTCGACGCGTGCAACTGCCTCGGCCTCGGCGGTACCCTTGAGGGTGTATTTTGTGGCGAAGGCGTCCTTGTCGGCTGATATAGTGATTGTTTCAATCGAGTCAATGGGGAAATAGATCATCTGGGAGCCCAAGCGCAAGCGATAGATGTCGGGGTAACCGGCGGCGTCGGCGCGGAATTTGAAGTGACCATCTTTGTTCACTTCGGTGGTATCCACTCCCCACCACGAGCCGTTGTGGGAAGCTTCGAGGATGAGCTGGTCGCCTTCGGCGCCGGCGACGGTGCCCTCGACGGTGAAGCGGGGTTGGGAGGAGCAAGCGGCGAGCAGCAGGGAGGCTGCGGCACCAGCCAATATATTTTTCAGTGTCATTTTATCGGATAATGATTGGTTATTAACGCGAAGATACAAAAATTCCCCGACACACCAAGAGAAACCACCGCGGCAAACCGCGGGGCACGGTGGCTTGTTTATTCCACCCAGCGGCAAAACCGCGGGGCACAGTGGCTTGTTGATTCCACCCAGCGGCAAAACCGCGGGGCACGGTGGGTGTTAATTGGCGCGGGGATTTTCGGGGTGGTAGAGCCAGCCGCGGTAGGCGGGGCCGAGGGCGTGGACGATGCGGTGCCAGTAGGCGTCGTCATCGCCGGTGAGCAATCGGGCCGGTGCCGGAGGGGCCGCGACGGTCCACACTTTCTTGCGTAACTCGCCCTCGAGTTGCTGGGGGTCCCAACCGCTGTAACCGACGAAGAAGCGGATGCGCCCCTCGGTGGGATAGCGCGAGTTGACGTAGTCGGTCATTGCCTCGAAGTCGCCGCCAATCCATAGGCCGGGGATTATCTCGCGTCCACCGGGGATAAGGGCGTCGAGCGTGTGTAGGAAGTAAAGGCGGTCGAGGGACATTGGTCCGCCGCAGAACAGGGGCACGTCCGCGTCGTCGTCCACGCCGGGAATCACTTGGCCGATGGTGTAGTTGGTGGATTTGTTGAGCACGATACCCATGGCGTTGGAGCGGGGATCGTGTTCGATAAGGAGAATAACGGAATGGCTGAAATAGGCCTCGCGCAGGAAGGGCTCGGACACAAGCAGCGCTCCCGTGCGGGGCTTACCCGTCGGGAAGTCGAAGTCGAACAGCATATGTCGCAAATCAGTAGCCATTTCGTCATTCTTTTCCTAATATAACAACCGAAACCCCAAAAAGTCGCTACAAAGTAGAACGCACGTTTTTTCGCGCTTTCTCGGCTGAATTAATAAATGATTGGGCGATTTGAAAAAATTCTTGAGCTTCCTCTTGATCGGTATCGATGTAAAAATCGTAATCGCAATGTTGCCGCCGATCCATCAGCCGGCTGTAATTACGAATATCCTGGGCCGGAATAAGATTAGTCTTGCCAAAATGCAATGATAACATAGTCTTAACACCAGCATGGGTAGCACAAGGAGCTCCAATCAACAACAAAAGAGAAGATGCTGCATAGAAACATCCATAATATAAACGGCTAACCGCAATTGAATATAACCCATTTGATATTAGGATTTCTACCTGCCGAAGAGAATCAACGGCTTGCTCCCAGCGGTAATCGGAAAGAGAAATAAATTCTGCTTTTTGGTATTTTTCTGTCATGTTTGATAAGAGTAGAGTGTTATTCCTTCGTTTTGAATGTTCCGCATATAAGGTGTTATAAGAGGGCGGTTTTCCCATCGAGAACGGGGCATTGCGTTAATGGAAATATTCACCATGTTATCCAACTCTATTTGGTATAAGGGGACTCTAATCTCATCCTCTTGTCTTCGCCAATTTTTTTCTTCCTCAAAAAGGACTAATAAGTCGAAATCGCTATCAGGACGAGCTTCTCCTCGAGCTTCGCTTCCATATAAAATCACTTGAGCTTTGGGCTGTAGGGAATCCAAAGCCAACTTAATTTGGGCTACTATTTGAGGGCGTTTCATGAGAGAACAACGATTTACTGCAAAGATAATTCATTGCTTGGGAAAAACCAAATCGATGGCTATATTTATTAGTAGGCGAGGGAGTCGCGGCGTGCGGCGTCGAGGCGGAGGAATACGAAGAGCAGGAGGGTGAAGCCCAGCAGTGAGGATCCGCCGTAGGAGAAGAAGGGTAGGGGGATGCCGATCACGGGGCAGATACCTATCACCATGCCGATGTTGATGCAGAAGTGGAATAAGAGGATACTGGCCAGGCAGTAGCCGTAGACGCGGGAGAATGTGGTGGGCTGCCTTTCAGAAAGCCAAATCACGCGCAGGATGAGGATAACGAACAGGGCCATGACTGTCATCGTGCCCCAGAATCCTTCCTCCTCGCCGATGGTGCAGAAGATGAAGTCGGTGTGTTGCTCGGGCACGTAGGAGAGCTTGGTTTGGGTGCCTTTGAGGAATCCCTTGCCGAGGAATCCGCCTGAGCCGATGGCGATTTTGGATTGGTTGACGTTGTATCCGGCGCCTCGCAGGTCCTGCTCCAAGCCGAGGGTGACCTTGATACGCATCTGCTGGTGGGGCTCAAGCACGTTGTTGAACACGTAGTTGACCGAGAACAGGAACGTAATCGACAGAATCACTGTGGCGATGGTGATCATGAGTTTCTGCATAGGCGCTCGCAGGAATTCCACCAAGCAGTAAACGGAGGCTACACCTATTACGCCGAGGAAGAACCAGGTGCCGGGCACCTCCACGCCAAACAACTCGACGATGCAGGCGATGACGGCTGTGCCCACGAACCATATCAGCACGTTTCTGGTCACCTCCAGGTTCTTGCAATAAATCAATAGCATTCCCAGCATAATCACCATGATGATGATAAAGACGGCGAATTCTCCCGTGGGGATACCCATGGTGATACCCTCGGAGTATTTCACCGACACGACGAAAATCACCACAGCGAAGAGGGCTGCCAAAAGTGTCAATCCGCTCATTCCCTCGCGGTAAAGCACGAAGAAGAGGGCCATGTAGGCCAGAGCGGAACCTGTTTCCTTTTGAGCCAGGATTAGCACGACGGGGAGGAATATGATTCCCAAGGCGCGGGCATAGTTGGACGACTTGGCGTTGAGCGAGAAGCCGTAGCCACTGAAGAGCTTGGCCAAGGCAAGGGATGTGGCGAATTTGGCGAACTCGGCGGGCTGGATTGAGAAAGAGCCAAGCACAATCCACGATCGCGAGCCCTTGACGTCGGGTGCTATGAATATCGTTACGACGAGCAACCCGATCATGGCCACATATATCGGGTAGGCGTAGGTGTCGTACATGCGGGCGTCAATCAACATCACTACCAAGGCCACTATCAGGGCCACGCCGATCCAGTGGATTTGCTTGCCGGAGAAACCTTGGAAATCCCAAAACGAGGTGCCGTCAAACTCGTAACTAGCGGCATAGATGCTCAGGGCACCCATCAACACGAGCACCAGGTAAAGGACGATGGTGATCCAGTCGACCGATCGCCATGGGGATTGCTGCTTAGTGTTTCTTAACTCCACTGTAGATCTTGGTGTTGGAATTCAACATTCGTTCCTCTATGTATTTTCGCGAGGGGGATATTTCCCCCTTGAGGTACTTCTCCATCACGAGGGAGCCGATGGGGACGCCGAATGTGGCGCCGAAGCCGGCATTTTCCACGTAGACACAGACGGCGATTTTCGGGTCGTGGTAGGGGGCGAAGCCGATGAACGCCGAGTGGTCCTTGCCATGGGGATTCTGGGCGGTGCCGGTCTTGCCGCACACCTCGATGTCGGGGAGGTTGGCCAAACGGCAGGTGCCCCCGGTGACGGCCATGCGCATGCCCTCGGCCACGTCCTCAAAGTGCTGGTGGTCGATTGTGGGGATACGCTTCTTTAACAGGTCGGGGGGCATGACGGTGTCCTCGATCTCCTTGACGACGTGGGGAGTGATGAACCATCCGCGATTGGCGATGGTGGCGCACAGGTTGGCGATTTGGAGTGGGGTTGCCAAAATCTCGCCCTGGCCGATGGCGATGGAGATGATTGTGTTGGCGCTCCAGTGGTTCTCGCCGTAAATCTTGTTGTAAAATTTGGCGTTGGGGATGAATCCGCGTCCCTCGCTGGGGAGGTCGACGCCGAGCTTGTAGCCGTATCCGAGTGACACGAGGTGGTTTTTCCATACCTCGAAGGCGTTGGCGGCCGAGCCGTACTTGGCTCGCTTGGTGTCGAGCATATTCTTCAATCCCCAGCAGAAGAATGCGTTACAGGAGGTCTGCAGGGCGGGTTTGAGTGCCAATGGGGAGCCGTGACCGTGGCAACCCACACGCAATCCGCCGTTGATGTAACCGCGATAGCAGGGATATTGGGTGCTGAGGGTGATGATACCCTCTTGCAGGAGGATGAGGCCTTGGCTGGGCTTGAACGTTGAACCGGGAGGATAGGCACCCATGAGCGCGCGGTCGAAGAGCGGTTTCTCGGGGTCGGCCTGTAGCATGGCGTAATTCTTGCCGCGCTGACGTCCCACGAGCAGGTTGGGGTCGTAGGTGGGTGACGATACCATGGCGAGGATCTCGCCGGTCTGGGGCTCGATGGCGACAACGGCACCAATCTTGTTGACCATCAAGCTCTCGGCGTATTGCTGTAGATTGATGTCGATACTTAGCTTGAGGTTGCGACCCGAGATAGGGGCCACATCGTTGGCGCCGTCGTTGTATCGGCCCTTGATGCGTCCATGTGCGTCGCGGATGAGAATCTCCACTCCCTTTACGCCGCGCAGGTATTCCTCGTAGCTTTTTTCGATACCTTGGTCGCCTTTGTAGTCGCCGCGCTGGTAGTAGGGGTCGCGCTCGATGTCGCGAGGCCCTACTTCGCCGATGTTGCCAAGGATGTTGCCCGCCGAGGTGTGGTTGTATTGGCGCATGATGCGCTGCTGGATGAAGAAGCCGGGGAACCGGTAGAGCTTCTCTTGCAGACGACCGTACTCTTGTGCTGAGAGGTGGGAGATCAGCTTCTGTGGAGTGTAGGTTGAGTAGCCTGGATTGAGCCGCTTGTCCTTCATGTCGTCGAAGCGCTTGAGAAGCTGCTCCTTGGTAAGGCCGAGGGTTTGGCAAAATTCGAGGGTGTCGAGGTCCTTTACGTCGCGGGGTATCATCATCACGTCGTAGGCGGGCTGGTTGAACACGATTAGCTCGTCGTTGCGATCGTAAATGAGTCCGCGGGAGGGGTACTGCGTCTTTTTGAGGAAAGCGTTGATGTCGGCAAATTCTTTATATCGGGAGTCGCCCAATTGGAGCTCGTAAAGGCGCATTGCAAATATGAAAGCGACCACGAGAAGGAATCCCGCGATCACATATTTACGTTTTTCTAATCGATAGTCCTTTCGCATTTATCGAGGAGAGCGACGGAGAGTTAGGCAATCGATGCCGAGGATTAGCACGAATGTGAGAGCCGAGGAGGCGGCGACACGAATGAGCCAGCGCAGGGGGTTGAGCATCGACATTTGCTCGATGAGGAAGTATAGCGCGCAATATATCACCACCATGGTGATGAGGTACTTCATGAAGATACCCATGCCCAGGGAGCGTATCGATGGCTCGGGGTTGGTCAAATCCTCCTCGCGAGGGAAGTAAAGGCGTAGCACGGGCTTGCGCAGGGTGCAGAAGATTGTGCAGGCGAGGGCGTTCATTCCTTGGGTGTCGGAGAAGATGTCGATAGTGAGGCCCATCAGAAAGGCCAAAGTCATCGACCAATTGGGGCCGAGGGTAACCGGCAATCGGATGATGAAGTAGATGAACACCAAGGGCAGGGCAACCCCGAAGAGGAACAGGTGGTTGAACACCACCACCTGAGCCAACGCCAGGAGCACGAACAGTATCGCGAGGTTGAGAGCGGTTTTTGCCATTGGGTTAATTTACTTCTGATTCTTCTTTGGGTAGGTTCTCGTTTTCCACCTGGATAATCTCGTCGAGCTGGGCGTTGGCGATGATTCTCACGGTTGAGAGCTGAGAGAAGTCGGTCAACAGTTTTACGCGCAGGGTGAAGAAGTTGTCGTTGCCCTCTCGGCTGCGTCCGATGACAGTGCCGACGGGGATACCCTCGGGGAACACGGCCGAGAATCCCGAGGTGACGATGGTGTCGCCAGGGAGGAACTTGGTGTGCTTGGGAAGCTCCTCGAGGATAGCTTCCTCGTAGGTGCGTCCGTCCCACACGAGGGAGCCAAACGAGTCGCTGCCCTTCACTCGGCACGAGAGGCGGAAATTGGGGTTCAACAGCGAGATGATGCGCGAGCTATGTGGACCGGTGACGTTGACCACACCCACCACGCCATTTTGGTCGACCACGCCCATTTCAGGCTTTACCCCGTCCTGGGCGCCCTTCTCGATGGTGATATAGTTGTAGGGCTTGGAGATGGAGTTGTTGATGACGTGGGCGATGATGAACGAATAGGGGTGTAAGGCCTCGGGGACGGTCATCGAGTCGGCGTAGATCACTTCCTCGTATTGCCTGAGCTGGTGGCGCAGGGCGATTACCTCGGCCTCGAGCGAGGCGTTGCGGCGTTGCAAATCCTCGTTGATGTCGTGAAGGTGAAAATAGGAGGTTACGGCGTTGGTCTGCTTATAAACGGCCGAGGCCACAGCCCCTGCCGAGGTCATGTAGACATGATGATGGTAGGGATTGCGGTCGAACAATAACACCAGTGATAGTATCACGTAGAACGCGAACACTATCACCGAGCTAAAGCGCATTAAGAAGTTGAGCAGACTACGCATCGGCTGTTACAATCCTTTAACGATTTAAACGGATTTAATGATTTAATGGTTTAAAGGGCTAAATCATTAAATCCTTAAATCTTTAAGGAGCTTTATCGGATCAGGAAGGAGAAGTTCTGAATGTTCTTCAGAGCGACGCCTGTGCCTTTTGCGACAGCGAGCAATGGATCCTCGGCCACGTGGAACTGGACGCCGATCTTGTCGGTCAAGCGCTTGTCAAGGCCGCGAATCAGGGCTCCACCACCGGCAAGCCAGATGCCGTTGCGCACGATGTCGGCGTACAGCTCCGGGGGAGTATCCTCGAGAGCCGACAACACGGCAGCCTCGATCTTGGAGATTGATTTCTCGATGCAGTGGGCAATTTCTTGATATGACACGGGTACCTCCATGGGCAGAGCGGTCATCTGGTTGGGGCCATGCACGATGAAGTCCTCGGGAGGATTATCCAACTCGGTCAAAGCGGCACCGACGTGGAACTTGATTTGCTCGGCGGTGCGCTCGCCTACCTTGACGTTGTGGGCGCGACGCATGTGGCTCTGGATGTCGTCGGTAAGGTCGTCACCAGCCACCGCGATGGACTTTTGGGTAACGATACCACCAAGGGAGATGACAGCGATTTCGGAGGTGCCACCGCCGATGTCGACAATCATGTTGCCTTCGGCGGCCTCAACGTCTAGGCCGATACCCAGGGCGGCTGCCATAGGCTCGTAGATCATGTATACGTCGCGGCCACCGGCGTGCTCCGAGGAGTCGCGCACGGCGCGTATCTCCACCTCGGTGGAGCCGGAGGGGATACCTACGACCATGCGCAGCGAGGGGGAGAACCAGCTCTTAGTGGATGCCTTCTTGACGAATCCGCGAATCATGAGCTCGGCGGCGTTGAAGTCGGCGATCACACCCTTGCGCAGGGGGCGTACGGTGTAAACGTTGGGATTTTCCTTGCCCTGCATCAGGTGGGCCTCCTTGCCCACAGCGATAAGCTTGTCGGTGCGGCGGTCGAGGGCCACAATCGAGGGCTCGTCAATCACGATTTTTCCGTTGTGGATGATAATCGTGTTGGCGGTGCCAAGGTCGATGGCTATTTCTTTTGTTAATGAGAATAGGCGCATTATGGAATTAAAAGATTTTACGATTTAGATTGTTTTATCGAATACACGAATATACGAATACACGAATGAACGACAGGCGGGTAGACGATGTAATCGTGGGTGGAAATTAGTGTTTGAAGTGGCGGATACCGGTTTTCACCATAGCCACGCCGTTGGCGTCGCAATAGTCGATTGATTCTTGGTCGCGTACAGAGCCGCCGGGCTGAATGACGGCGGTTACGCCCTCCTTGTGGGCAATCTCCACGCAGTCGCCGAAGGGGAAGAAAGCGTCGGAGGCCATAACAGCGCCGTTAAGGTCGAAGCCGAAAGAGTGGGCTTTTTCGATGGCGTGTTTGAGGGCGTCGACGCGTGAGGTCTGGCCGACGCCTGAGGCGATCAATTGGCCGCCGCGAGCGAGGACGATGGCGTTGCTCTTGGATTGCTTCACAATCTTGTTGGCGAAAAGGAGGTCGGCAACTTGTTCCTCGGTGGGCACGACCTTGGTCATGGGAGTGAGGTCGGCGGGAGTTTCCACGCGCAGGTCGCGGTCCTGGATTAGGGCGCCGTTAAGGACGGTGCGCACCTGGCGCTTGGTCAGATTGGGCTGCTTCTGCACGAGGATTATGCGGTTCTTTTTCTGTTTCAGGATCTCGAGTGCCTCGGGGGTGTAGGCGGGAGCGATGCACACCTCGAAGAAGATTTTGTGCATCTCCTCGGCGGTCGCGGCGTCGATCTCGCGATTGGCGATCAACACGCCACCGAAAGCTGAAACGGGGTCGCCTGCGAGGGCGTCCTTCCAAGCCTCCACCATGGTGGGGCGTGATGCGAGGCCGCAAGCGTTGTTGTGCTTGAGGATGGCGAACGTAGGCTCCTCAAACTCGCCGATTAGCGACACAGCGGCGTCGATGTCGAGGAGGTTGTTGTAGGAGATCTCCTTGCCGTGGAGCTGGTCGAACATCGCGTTCAAGTCGCCGGCGAAGACACCCTTTTGGTGGGGATTCTCGCCGTAACGCATGGGCTTGGAGCCGTCGATTGCCAAGCGGAGGGCCGATGGCACGGCCTCGTCCTCGAGGGAGTCGAAGTAGTTGAAAATGTGGCTGTCGTAACCCGAGGAGACTTTGAAAGCTTCCTTGGCGAGCCAACGGCGTTGTTCCTCGGTGGTGGCGGCTCCTTGCGCCTTGATCATCTCGAGGAAGGGAAGATATTGGGCCTTTGAGGCGACGATGGCCACGTCGGCGTAGTTCTTGGCGGCGGCGCGGATGAGGGAGATGCCGCCGATGTCGATTTTCTCAATGATGTCGGCGTGGGAAGCGCCGGAGGCCACGGTAGCCTCGAAGGGGTAGAGGTCGACGATCACGAGGTCGATCTCGGGGATTTCGTATTGTGCGATTTGCTCGCGGTCGCCGGCGTTGTCGCGACGGTTCAGGATACCGCCGAACACTTTGGGGTGCAATGTTTTGACGCGCCCTCCCAGGATAGATGGGTAACCCGTAAGATCCTCAACTGCCTCGCAGGGGATTCCCAGCGATTCGATAAAAGCTTGTGTGCCACCAGTGGAGAGGAATTTCACGCCGTCGGCAGCTAGCGTGCGGATGATTTCGTCGAGACCAGCGTCCTTGTGGAACACGGAGACGAGAGCTGTTTTAATCTTTTTGGGTTGCGCCATAAACAATCTTTTATGATAAATTATTCAGTAACTTGCGTTTAGTATAAATATATGTAAACTCGACCGCGAATTTACAAAATTTCCCCCATACCATAATTAAAACCGCGAAATTAATTTTCTTAAGATTGCAAGAGGACCGAAAGGAGGGGACCCTGCGGTGACCCGCGGGGCACGCGACCGCTATGGGAGGTGAGAGGGACCCCGCGGGGCACGGTGGCGGGTGGAGGGGAACGTTAACTAAATTTGTGAGTTGTAACAGAACCGTAACATGGTGGTAAGTTGTTGTAATAGTGATACTAACCCTAAGAAACAACACAACGGGATATGAAAACTTTACTCTCTCTGGCCACGGCCATCGCCATAAGCGCGCTAATGCCAGCGCTAGCCAACACGGGTGTCGCCCCGTCGGCACAAATCGGCATGCCCCTCGTCCCCTCGATCGAGAAACTGCAAGCATCGACCAATTCCGACAGTTACGATGTGGCGGCAATGCGCTGCGCCCACTGGTTATTAGAGGCGCCTCAGGATGAGAATACCGAGGACCTGCGCGACGAGGCCTCGCGTTTCCTGGTGGCGTGGATGGATCTCACGGACCATATTTCGCTTTCGTTGGGCAACGAGATATACCCGTTGATGGAGAATCGCGAGGTGCTGGTGGCTTATCTGGCAGCCGCGGCAATATACGCAATGGACGCTCAATCACCGGTTTACTCTTCCTCGATGCAATATCACTCGCTGTGGGCGGCTATTAATTATTACCAGTCGAATCGCGATCGTATCGGCTCGCTCGACGGCTTGGAATTGTTGACGAAATTGCGCAATGAGGGGCGATTGGATTACTATCTTACCACGATAGCTCCGATGCTTGCCACGCCGGTGGCATATACGGAGGAGTAGGGGGGAGGGCGAGCATTCGAGCAATCGATTTTCGAATGGACGAATGGACGAATACATGAATACACTACAGCCCTGGAAAACATGGAAAACTGAAGGCTGGGGACCTCAATTATGAAATTTTTTTGTAACTTCGCGGTCGGAAATGGGTATCAAGCCCATTAGGTTTTCAATGTATTATTCTAAGGTAACAAATTCATCGATTTGCGGGAAGGCCCGCTGTTATTGCCAACGCTGCTTATGGGGTGTGACGCAGCGACACATTGCTTAGGGAGGATTAAGTAGATAGTAGTTTTTTAGAAGTCAGAAGAGGTTTTTTTCGCCCCCAAAAGGGTTAATCAAAGACTCGTTCTCTTGCCACTACTTTATTCTTTCCCATCCTAATTACATTAAATTTTATGAGAAAAGTTTACACCTCTATAATGGCGGTGGTCGCGTTATGGGCGATTGACGCTTCGGCGCAGACGACCACATCGCTCGACGCTCTGCTACAGCGAGTTGAAACGGATAACTCGGCCGTACGCGCCTCGGCAATCTCAATAGAGATGAACGAGCAACAGGAGCGCGTGGCGCGTTCGGCGTGGTTGCCTGATATCAACGCTTCGGTGCAGCTGTCGTATTTGGGCGACGGCACCATTCTCGACCGAGATTTCTCCAATGCGACCCGCGATCCTCTGCCTCATTTCTCCAACACCCTTACCGCTTCGCTCTACCAGCCTGTTTTTACTGGTGGGGCGATAACTGGCGGGGTAGACCTGGCTAAAAGTCAAACGCGCCTGAGTCGCGCCGATTATCGGCAGACGCTGGCAGACAAACGTTTCCAAGTGGCGCAATGCTACTTGAACTTGTTCAAGTGTCACAATCTTATCGGTGTTTACGACCAGAATATAGCGCTGACGGAGCAGCTATTGGAGCAGATGAACGCCCGGCGCGCCCAAGGCGTGGTGCTCAAGAACGACATCACGCGCTATGAGCTGCGCCTGTCATCGCTGCGTTACGACCGACTGACGCTGTCCAACTCGGTGGCAACGTTGAGTCACGACCTGCGCGTGCTCTGCGGCTTGGAAGAGGGGCAAGAGATTCTGCCCGACTCCACTATCCTCGCCACCCCACTCCCTTGCGACGGCTCGGGTCACTGGCTTGACTTGGCTCGTGGCGAAAGCCCGTTGTTGCAAATCAACACATCGCTGGTGGACATCCTTGAGGCTCGCGACAAGATCGACCGCGCCGAGCGGTTCCCCAAGGTGGGTGTGATCGCCGGCGACAACCTTGGCGGTCCTGTCACCTTCGAGATCCCGGCCATTGACAAGAATTACAACGCGTGGTGGGTAGGCGTGAATATCAGCTACAACTTCTCGTCGCTTTACAAGACGAACAAGAAGACGCGCCTCAACCGCATTGAGCGATTGCAGCTCAAGGCCTCTCGCGAGTCGATCGACGACGACTTGTCGCAACGTATCGACGCCACATATACAATGTATATACAATCACAGGAGATGATCGTCACCGAGCTGAAAAACGTGGAGCTCGCCACCGAAAACTATCGCGTGGTGGAGAATCGCTTCAACAATCAGCTCGCCCTTCTCACCGACATGCTCGACGCATCGACAGCCCGCCTGGACGCCGAGACGCGCCTGGTGAACGCCCGCATCAACACTCTCCTCTACTATTACCAACTTAAGTACATTTCAGGAACATTATGAGACAAAAAACACGGCGAATGCTCCAAAACCTTGGGGTGATCGCTTTGATACTGCTCGGCCTCGGCTGGGTGGCAGTGAAGTTTATGGGCTTTACTTCATCGACTTACACCGATAATGCCCAAGTGCGTCAACAAATTATCCCGGTAAATTCCCGCGTGCAGGGATTCGTAAAAGCCGTTTATTTCAACGACTATACGCCTGTGCACAAAGGCGATACGCTGGCCCTAATCGAGGATACTGAATTCCGCTTGCGCCTGGCTCAGGCTCACGCCGACTTGCAAAACGCCACCTCGGGTCGCGGGGCAATGTCGGCCGCCATCTCCACCACTCGCAACAACCTTACAGTCAACGACGCCGCTCTCGCCGAGGTGAAGGCGTTGATGGACAACGCCTCTCGTGACCTCGCCCGCTATAAGGAATTGCTGGCACAAGAGGCTGTAACTCAGCAACAATACGACGCTGTGGAAACCAATTATGCGGCTCTTAAGGCTAAATATGACATGCTGGCCCACCAAAAACGCTCGACCGACCTTACGTCGCAGGAACAGACACAGCGGTTGGGTCAAAATGACGCTGGCGTGGAATTGGCCAAAGCCGCTGTGGAACTGGCCGAGTTGAATCTTAGTTACACCGTTATCATTTCGCCCTGTGACGGTTACGCTTCCAAGAAGAATATCCAAGTGGGACAGCTGGTGCAGCCGGGCCAAACGCTTCTGACGGTAGTAGACACGGCCGACACCTGGGTAGTGGCCAACTATAAAGAGACGCAGACGGCCCGCATGGCCGTTGGCGACTCGGTGAAGATGACCGTCGACGCCATTCCCGGCGTGAAATTTAAGGGCTATATCGAGCAAATCTCGCAAGCGACTGGCGCGCAGTACTCGGTTGTGCCCCAGGACAACGCCACGGGGAATTTCGTGAAAGTGGAGCAACGTGTGCCTGTGAAGATACGCTTCGCCGCCAATACCCCCAATGAGGACATGGCGCGGTTGCGCACGGGCCTCAACGTCGAATGTAAAGTGATCGACTGATGGCTTTGCCCAAGTTGCCGCCTGTCAATCTTGTCAGGCAGATGTTGATGTTCCGTCCGAGCATCCCTCACCGCTTGCGTTTTTGGTCGGTGATTTTCATGGCATTTTGTTTCCAGCTCACGGGAGGTGTGTACTTGGCCACTCTGACGCAGATGGTGGGACAGCTGGCTTATTTGAGCGAGGATGTGACGATGGCGTCCTACTGCTCGCTGATTGGGTTGAACGCTATCTTTCCTATTATGTTCCGTTGGAAATTTGGGTTGTTCACGCGCCAGTTGTGGTTCATAGCGGCTGGCGTGGAGATCGGTTGTGCCATATTGGCCATGTACGTCACCTGGGCGCCGTTGTTGTGGCTAGTTTGCCTGGTTGCCGGATATTTCAAGATGATGGGAATGTTTGGCTGCATGAGCACCATCCAGCTCAACATCACCCCCACGCGCAATTTCGCTGTGTTTTTCTCGGTGGTGTACCTGCTTGTGTGCGGTGCGATTCAAGTGTCGGGAATTGTCTCGGCGTGGATGTCGTATTTCACCAACTGGAGGATGATGTACCTGATAGTGGTGGTACTGATGATGGCTGTGGAGGCATGGGTGTATTTCTCGATGCAACACGACCACCGTTCGGGCCCAAAATGGCCTTTGCAAGGGATAGATTGGATGGGGCAATTACTGTGGACAGGCACGATGGTGGTGCTCACATGGATTTTCTGTTTCGGGGAGCACTACGACTGGTGGGACGCGCCCCAGATACGGTGCGCTACATGGATTTTCTTCGTTATGATGGGATTATCCATCTGGCAAAGCTCGCGAGCCGAGCAGCCGTATATCGACCTGAAAGCGTTTAACTATCCGGTGGCGTGGAGTTTCGCTCTTGCCCTGTTTGGCATTCTTGTGCTGGAATCAACCGCTCATGCTGTTCAGCCCACGTTGTTGGGAGGATTGCTCCACTATGGATTCGTCAATATCGTGTCGTTGAACTATCCCGAGTTGTTCGGCATCATCATGGGTTCGATTTTGTTTTATTTCACCCTCGTGAGGTGGCGTTGGACAGTGAAAATGGTGCTGATACTCATTACGTTGCTCATCACGTATTACGAGGTGAATATCTACTTCTTGATTGACCCTGATACTGCGCCTCACCTGTTTTGGATTCCGATGTTTGCCTTTGGGGTAGGGGAGGTGATGATCGAAGGGCTTTGCACCTATCTGTTGTCGCAGGCGATTCCGTTTCAGCATTTCTTTATGAATATCACCATCTTGGGATTCCTGCGGTGCGGGCCAGGCTTGGCGGCTGCCGGAGCGATAGTGGAGCGGCTATACCGTTGGTCGTACAATTGCAACATGATGCTTGGAGCGTCGGGATTGGATCTCGACAAGTCGTCGCGAATGACCGAGGAGGGTATCGACTGGATGGGGCAGCTCAATCAGCAAACGTTGATGATGGCCACCAAGGAGACCTATGGCTACATGATCCTGCTTGGGATTTTCATGATGGCGATGGTGTTGTTGAGCAGCTACGCGACCACCGTGAAGCGCTTTGTGCCTCGCATGATTTCAGTGCGCCGCTGGCTTGGCGGCCGCGGCGGCGACCCCACCCTCGCGCATTAGTCGCGGGGATGGTCGTTGCGGTACTGGCGCGGGGAGAATCCCGTGTGGTGTTTGAAGTATTTGCCGAAGAACGACTGATTGGGGAAGTTGAGCTGAGTGGATATTTGTTGCACAGTGAGGTCGCTTCCCGAGAGAAGCATTTTGGCCTCGAGGATTACGTAGGAGTCGATCCAGTCGCCAGCGGTACGGCCGCTGGCCTCCTTTACGACTGCGGAGAGGTGCTTGGCCGAGACACACATTTTGTCGGCGTAGAAGGCGACCGATCGTTCTTCCTTGTAATGGCGCTCCACCAGGGTGAGGAACTTGTAAAAGAGTTCCTCGCCTCGGCGGTGGGAGGCGAGCATGGGGTCGCCCATGTGTGCCGCGTAGAGGCCGAGCGTCTCGTATAGGATAGCCTCTCCCAAGCGCTTGATAACCATGCCGTTGTAAGGCGTTTGAGGTTCGGTCAATTTGCGTTGGAGCAAGTCGTGGAAACGACTTTGGGTATCGGTTTCTTCGTCGGTGAGGTGAATGACGGGGTTCTCCCGGAAATGGATGAAGCACACCACGACGCGCGACAGATAGGGCAACGCGCGTGTCAACGACTTCATGGTGGCGATAATGGAGAAGCCCTGAAAGTCGTCGCTCACGCGGAATCCCTTGATTGTGTGGCCCGGGCCTAACACCATGAGCGAGTTGGCCCGTACGGTGTACTCGCCGAGGTCGACCTCCAGAGTCAACTCCCCTTTGAGCCCCACGACTGATACTACCGACTCGGTGCGCAACGGGAAGTTGATTTTGCGCAGCATATCCACGGAATTAATCACCAGGACGCTTTGACCAAGGGCCACGGCGTCCTGTGGGAGCGGGATTGACTCGAGCTCCCAGATATTCCGGTAGTAGTTCATTGTCGGGTAATGGCCGCGCAAGGTTAACGGTTAATGGTTAATGGTTAGTGGTTAATGGGGTTGTTGTAAGGATTCGTTATAACGTTATAACGTTATTGCGTTATAACGAGGGGGTTAAATGCTGTTTATCAGGGTGTCGAAGGCGGTGGTGATGCCGTTGCCGTCCTTTCCGCCAGCCTGGGCGAAACCGGGCTGGCCTCCGCCACCACCCTTGATGGCCTTGGCGGCGTCGCGCACCATCTGCGAGGCGTTATGACCAGCGGCAACCACGTCGTCGGTCAGGGCGACAGTCAACAGCGGTTTTCCGGCGACGTCGGTCGTGGCGGCGATAAATGCGGTGTTGTCGGGCGACAGGGCGCGCACCTTGAATGCGACGTTCTTGACAACCTCGGGAATACGGATGCCGTTCATTGCCACTACCTTTACGCCATTCTTAATCGTGGCGCCTTCGATGAGTTTCTTGGCCATGTTCTCGACGCGCTCGGCCATGTACTCGTCGGCTTGCTTGCGGAGCTCGGCGTTCTCGTCGATAGAGCGGCGGAGTGCTTGCACGAGGTTGGGGGCGTTGTTGAACATCGCGCCGATCTCGCGCAGGGTGTTGGTCATGTCGTCGATAGCGTTCTCCACGCGCTCGCCGGTGATAGCCTCGATACGACGTATGCCGGCGGCGATAGAGCTTTCGGAGATGATGCGGATCATGCCGATGTTACCGGTGTTGTCGACGTGGGTGCCACCGCAGAGTTCAACCGAGGAGCCATATTTGATCACGCGCACCTCGTCGCCGTATTTCTCGCCGAAGAGGGCCATGGCGCCCATCTCGCGGGCCTGGGCGATGGGCACGTTGCGACGCTCGTCGCGGGCAATAGCCTCACGCACCTTGGCGTTGGCCAGATGCTCCACGCGCCGAATCTCCTCGGGAGTGAGCTTTTGGAAGTGGGAGAAGTCGAAGCGAAGCACTTGGGGCGAGACGAACGAGCCGCGCTGCTCAACGTGGGTGCCCAATACCTCGCGCAGGGCCTCATGGAGGAGGTGGGTGGCGGTGTGGTTGGCCGCTGTGGCGTTGCGGGCCTCGGAGTCGATTTTGGCGTGGAAAGTGGCCGTAGGATCAGCGGGAAGGGTGGTGGACAGGTGTACGCCAACACCGTTTTCGCGCTTGGTGTCGTAAATTTCAGTCACTGAGCCGTCAGGTGCCGTGAGGGTGCCACGGTCGCCTACCTGACCGCCCATCTCAGCGTAGAAGGGGGTGCGCTCGAGGATTATTTGGTAGTACTCGCGGTTTTTCTGCTTAACCTTGCGGTAGCGGAGGATGCGGGTGTCGACCTCGCTGAGGTCATATCCCACAAACTCTTGCTCGCCCTCGTTGACCGTAACCCAATCGGTGGCCTCAACGGCGGCGGCATTGCGGGCGCGGGCTTTCTGGGCCTCCATCTCGCGGTTGAACTCTTCGTGGTTCAAGGTCATATCCTTTTCCTTAAGGATGAGCTCGGTGAGGTCGAGGGGGAACCCATAGGTGTCATAGAGGGTGAACGCGTCGACACCCGAGATTTCCTTCTTGCCTTCTTTTTGGGCTTTTTCGATGGTGGAGTTGAGCAAGTTGATACCGTTTTCGAGGGTGCGGAGGAAGGAGTCTTCCTCTTCCTTGATAACCTTCATAATCAACTCTCGCTGTGCTTTCAGCTCGGGGTAGGCTTCGCCCATCGACTCGATGAGAGTGTCGATCAACTTGTACATGAAGGCCTCTTTTTGGCCCAGGAAAGTGTAGGCGTAACGGATAGCGCGGCGCTGGATGCGGCGAATCACGTAACCGGCCTTGGCGTTGCCTGGGAGCTGGGAGTCGGCGATGGAGAAAGCGATTGTGCGCACGTGGTCGGCAATCACACGCATAGCCACGTCGACGTCCTTGTCCTGGCCGTATTTCTTGCCGGAGAGCTGAGAGATACGGTCGATCAGCGGAGTGAACACGTCGGTGTCGTAATTGGATGTTTTGCCTTGCAGGGCCATGCACAGGCGTTCAAATCCCATGCCGGTGTCGATTACCTTGGCGGGAAGTGGCTCAAGAGACCCGTCGGCCTTGCGGTTGTACTGCATGAACACGAGGTTCCATATCTCGATTACTTGGGGATGGTCGTGGTTGACGAGCTCGCGGCCGTCTTTTTCGGCTCTCTCGGCATCGCTTCGGAGGTCGATGTGGATTTCGGAGCATGGGCCGCATGGGCCGGTGTCGCCCATTTCCCAGAAGTTGTCGTGTTTGTTGCCGTTGATGATGTGATCCTTGGGCAAGTGTTGCTCCCAATAGCTGGCGGCCTCGTCGTCGCGGCTGAGACCCTCGTCGGGGGAGCCTTCAAAGACGGTGGCGTAGAGGCGCTTGGGATCCAATTTGAGCACGTCGACGAGGTATTCCCATGCCCAGTCGATTGCCTCTTTCTTGAAATAGTCGCCAAACGACCAGTTGCCCAGCATCTCAAACATGGTGTGGTGATAGGTGTCGTGCCCGACCTCCTCGAGGTCGTTGTGCTTGCCCGATACGCGCAGGCACTTTTGGGAATCGGCCACGCGGGTGTGTTTCGCCGCCTTGTTACCCAGGATGATGTCCTTAAACTGGTTCATGCCCGCGTTGGTGAACATCAGCGTGGGGTCGTCCTTGATAACCATCGGAGCCGAGGGGACGATGGTGTGGCCTTTGGTGCGAAAGAACTCCTTGAAGGATTCGCGTATCTCTTTGGCTGTAAGCATTTTATAATTAATTTTAACGATTTTGCGATAAAAATTGGTTGAAATTTCCTGCAAAATTAGGCATTTTCCCCTACATAACCACAAATAAAATTCGTAAATTTGTGGCGTAAGTAATTAATTGAGTGCCATGAACGATCCCTTGTCGAAAAAATATTACAAAATCAGCGAGGTAGCCGAGATTGTCGACCTGCCTATGTCAACACTACGCTTCTGGGAAAAGGAGTTTACAATCATCCATCCCAAGCGCAACGACAAGGGCTCGCGTTTCTACACCCCAGGCGACATCGAGAAGATACGCCAAGTGAAATACTTGGTAAAGGAGAAGGGGCTGAAACTCGACGCTGCCCAGGCTATGATAAAGCGCAACCCCGAGGGGATTGAGCGCGAGGCCCGCGTTGTGGCCACTTTGCAATCAGCCCGTGAGACGGTATCCTCCTTGCTAGCAGCCATAGGCAAATAAGCTCCTCATCCTTTTTCACGCTTATGAAACGACTACTCTTATTGTTCGCAATTGCAACATTGCTGTTGCCTGCCTGCGCCGACGACAATTCGTCAACCTCGTCAACATATATCCCTGAAACGCCCGAATATAACGACTCTACGATGTGGTACACGAGCTTGGATGATCCCAACGGCACGGGTGGAGATGTGTTCTACATCGTGTCGACATGGGAGACCGATTGGACAAACGGGGATGGAACCTTGTGCCATTACGCCGACGTGTGGAACGCCGACCACCGCGAGCACATGACTCGCGAAATCTCGAAGGTGGCCGAATATATGGGATCGGGGAACAATTTCTACTCGCCTTTCTACCGACACATGACCATCGAGATTTGGGCCACTCAGGACGAGGACCAGGTGTACCAGGGGACACGGCTTTCGATGAAGGACGTGTGCGAGGCCTTCGACCGGTTTAACTCGCGGCGCAAGAAAGGTCGACCGTTTGTCATCGCTGGTTTCAGCCAAGGGGCACTCGCCGTCGTAGAGTTGCTCAAACACATGGACGACGACACGTACCAGGACATGGCCGCGGCGTATGTGATGGGCTACAAAGTGACCCCCGACGACGTGGCATCCTGTTCGCGCATCAAGGCGGCTGAGGGAGCTACCGACACGGGGGTGACAATATGCTACAATACCGTGAAGGATGTGAGGTATATCGTGCCTATCATCTCGGCACCCTGCGCAATGTGCATCAACCCCGTGAATTGGGTCACCGACGCGACACCGGCCACTCTCAACGACACGATTACCGTAACCGTATCGCCCGAGCATCACGTGCTGGTGGTCGAGGGATATGACGGGGCGGAGTATTCGCCGATTTACGGGTTCTTAAACGTGGGTGACATCCACTCTTGCGAGCCGTGGCTATATTCTGCATCCCTTGGGGAAAATGTAAAAGCCAGGATCGCGGCCAAACGGAAATAAAACCCCGCGGCGCGGAGCCCATAAAAGAGGCTGCGCCAATTGACACAGCCTCATTAATTTTGCTTTGCTACGCAAAGAATTAACACGAATTTCGATACTTTACCCCTACAGGAATTAGTGTTAATTAAGGAGCGTAAGCTCTCTAAAAATTACCCCAGTTCGGGATAAAAAAGTGGCATAATTATTTGATAATGTGGGGA
>CAZLSW010000029.1:0-36062 GCA_964562375.1 uncultured Muribaculaceae bacterium
ACCACCTAAATCAACACATTAAAAATTCGGCTCTAAAAAGTGACGAAAACAGGTGTTATCCCCGGGTTCCCGATGGTCACCCGGGGTTATTGCCACCCTCGCCGCGTTGCGGCTCAAGCTATTCGCCTTGCGAAGATAGCGATTATTTCCGAAACGACCAAAATAAGTGCGCCAGCCCTCCTCCATCGGGGGTTGGCGCACCTTCTTACAGATGGCTAGTTTTCCATTGACGTCCTATTTATTTCCGTCGAGGACACTTTTTATAAAGGGTCCCAGGTTTTGGGAAGTGGAATCGAGGCCTAATTTGCGGCGAATTTCATGACTGATGATGTAATGTCGCTTGGTTTCCATGACATGACCTACCTCTGTGCCACGTAAGCCTGCAGCATACAGGCAGATGAAGCTAAGCTCCGTTTCCGTCAATCCAGCTTTCACAAATTTATTGTAAGCCAAAGGGTATGTCGCTTGTAAAGAGTTGCGCATTTCTCTTAATAGTTGTTCGCGGTTATCCGTCAATTTCGCCATCCAATCTTGGAAATCCTTTCCTATCTGGGGGTTTTCAGCCAATCGGCTCAGTAAAAATCTATCAAGCATCTCAGAGCGCTTGCGTAACGGATCCAGAAGCGCATTGTTCAACTGGCTATTTTGCTCCAGCACGGATTGAAAATCGATAAGTTCGTTTTCTAATTGCTTGATTAATAGCGTATCTCGTTCATGTTGGAGTTTTAGGACCTTGTAGCGCCAAACCACAATTGCAATAATTAGCAACAATAAGAGAAACACGGCCAAGGCTTGATACAATAATGCCTCGTTGGCCAATTCCATATTTGTTACTTCAAGAAACATATGTTATTGAGGCTTAGTTAATTGGAGTGTGAATAAAGCCCACCCCAGAATTACAAGAGAGAAGGCAATCCCGGGATGAAGATACTCTGGAATAAAGGATTTAAAGATAAGTACCACAAACATAATTACACCAGCGGTATTTATCCAGGCAGAGCATTTGAAGAGATTCCAAGCTTCTTTGCGGGAGGTCTTATGCATTAATACGAAAATCGCAGATATCAATGTGAGTGTAACCATGAAGGCGAAAGGAGCATCGACAAACATAGATTTCTTATCGACAGTGAAGGCGGCCGCCATAGACAGCCAACCACATACGCCGGCGGTGAGAGCCGAGGGCCAGTTGAGAAATTGCTTGAGAGTTTCGTTCATCAGGTGGGGATAATTTGATTAATACAGCGCGAAGGTAGGACGAAAAATGTTTACAATACAAATAAAAAGTTTTACATTGTCGTTCCTTAATTGGCTATAAATCAGTAGCTAAATAATTTTTAGAACAAAAAAGTTTTACAATCAGTGGAGAACGTTTTACAGGGGGTGTGATCCAGGGCTCGGAGATTGGGTAATACGCATATTCCTAAAATCGTGCACTCGGGCCATCGGGGGATGGGCGCGAGTGCACGATTGTAGGATGTAGGGGTGGGGCGCTATTTAACAAGCGCGGCGGCAGGGGCGTAGTCGATCTGCTGGAGGTTGACCACGAGGGTGGTGTCGGGGTCGTAGGCCGATGCGGGATATACGCCGGCGGCGATTACCTTGTCCTTGGGGTTGACGAAGACGACCTTGCCCACGCCGCGAGCCGAGATGGCGCGAAGGGCCTCGGTGGTGGGCTCGTTGACGGTGTAGATGGTGCCGAACGACATATCGGCGGAGGTCTTCTCCAGAGCGGCTTTGGCGGCGTCGATGGCTGCGGTGCCGGCGGCTGCGCACTTGTAGGCGTTGTTGATGATGATGGCCGCGCCACCGTATTGGCT
Source organism: uncultured Muribaculaceae bacterium (assembly GCA_964562375.1). Taxonomy (GTDB): domain Bacteria; phylum Bacteroidota; class Bacteroidia; order Bacteroidales; family Muribaculaceae; genus JAJPXC01. The sequence continues at coordinate 1,818 of CAZLSW010000029.1, forward strand.
ACCCTTGGCGGCGCCGGTGGCCATGTCGATGTAGATTTCGTCGGTGGGGGCCACGCGGTCGACTTTGGTGATGGATACTTGCGCTGAGGCGGTGATGGAGGCGACTGCGAGGAGCGCGCCCAAAAGCACTTTCTTTAACATAATTGCTTGTGATTTTGATTTATTACTTGATTTTTGACTTGAAATTTCGGCTGCGGTTTAACGCAATTTGGGGGCGAAGATAGCACATTTCTATCTTCGCCCCTACTAATCACACAGTTAAATAAAGTTAAGTATTTCTTAAAGGAGGGAAGGGGGCTATTGGGCGACGGAGAGGGAGCGCACGTTGATGGAGCCGCCTGAGGAGGTGCTCTTGGTGAGAGTGGTGGCGGAGCCTGAGAGGGTGATGTCGCCGCCTGAGGAGGCGGTGGCCGCGATGGCGGTGGCCTCGATGCTCTTGAGGTCGAGGTCGGAGCCCGAGCTGCTGGCGGCGGTGATGTTGACGGCCTTGGTGATTTTCAACTCGATATCGCCGCCCGAGGAGGCCGCGGCGTTAAGGTTGGTGGCGAGCACTTTGGAAATCTCGATGTCGCCTGCCGATGAGGCCGCGAGGTTGACCGTGGGGGCTTGCACTACTTTGCAGTCGAAGTCGCCCGACGACGATGTGGAGATGGCGATCGAGCCGGTGGCCACGACGTCGGTGAGGTCGAAGTCGCCCGACGAGGAGGTGGTGAACACCATGTCCTTTCCCTGCAACTGCTGCTTGCATTTGATGTCGGCGCTCGACGACAGTGTGTATTGGGCGAGCGCGGGGCCGGTTACACGGGCCTTGATATCGGCGCGTTTGTTAATGGTTCCATGTATTCCCAGCACCAGGAAGCCGTTGTGCTCCGAGACGGTAACGTTGGGGAGGATGGCCTCGTCGGCGGTAACCTCGATGATGGTGGTGACGAGCTCGTTGTTGGGGAAAAGCTCCACTTCAATACCCGAGGAGACTGAGAGGCCCACGGCGTTGTTGAAGGTGTAGGTGTTGGTGGCGTTTTTGCCGGTGAGCTTTACCGAGGAGTTGTCTTTGCACGATGCGGTTGCAACCAAGGCGAGTGCCACGGCGAGGGTGATGAGGATGCGCTTCATGATTTTGTCCATTGCGTTGAATTGAGGATTGTTTATTAATATGACGCAGATGGGCGGGTAAAAGTTACAGCCTGGGGAGAAAAAATTCACCCCGCGGTATCCCGCGGGGCACGCGACCGCCATGGCGGCAAGCTTTTATTCTTTTAATCCTTTAAAGGAGGAAAGGATGCAGGGTTAATTTTCGTCGAGGTGGACGGGGATCTCGCGGTGAATGGAGTGGTCGAGGGAGATGAGTGTCTCGGTGCCGGTTACGCCGGGGATGTTCTGGATGCGGTTGTTGAGCAGGTCCATCAGGTGCTCGTTGTCGCGGGCGAAGAGCTTGACGAGCATGGTGTAGGGGCCGGTGGTGTAGTGACACTCCACGATTTCGGGAATCTTCTCCAATTCGGGCACAACGTCGCGGTACATGGCGCCGCGCTCGAGGTTGACGCCGATGTAGGTACAGGTGGCGTAGCCGAGCACCTTGGGGTTGACGGTGTAGCCCGAGCCGGTGATGACGTTGAGGTCGATCATGCGCTGGATGCGCTGGTGGATAGCCGCGCGCGACACGCCGCATTCCACGGCCACGTCCTTGGAGGCGATGCGGGCGTTGCGCATGATTATGGATAGGATTTTTTTGTCGAGGGTGTCAATTTTTTCCATTTCACTGCTGTTTGGGCGCAAAATTACGAATAATATTCCAAATTATAAGCAAAATGTCAAAAATTATTACAGAAAAGAATTGTCGGGCCGACACGGCCCGACATCCTTTCTAAATTTCCGGGCCGACACGGCGGGACAATTCTTTTCTCATGTCGGGCCGACACGGCCCGATATCCTTTCTAATTGTCGGGCCGACACGGCCCGACATCCTACTTAGATTTCGAGGATGAGGGTTTCGAGCCAGATGGTGGCGATGCCGGCGCAATAGCCCAGGAAGGCGAGCCAGGTGATGCGCTTGACATACCACATGAACGGGATTTTCTCGATGCCCATGGCTACCACGCCGGCGGCCGAGCCGATGATCAACAGCGATCCGCCCACGCCGGCGCAGAAGGTCAACAGGTGCCAGAACAAGCCGTCCTCTACGAAGGTGGCGATGTAAGCCGGATCGGCCGCGGCGGCTACCATCGCGTCGGTGGCCACCGGATACATGTTCATGCAGGCGGCGACGAGGGGCACGTTGTCGATTATCGACGATAGCACGCCGATGATAGCGTTGATGGTGTAGGGCTCATGTACCTCGGTGTCGAGCCAGATGGCGAGGGTCTCCAGGATACCGGCGCGTTGCAGGGCGCTCACGGCCATAAGGATGCCCAGGAAGAACATGATGGTGGACATGTCGATATGCTTCACCACCTGGGAGATACGGCCCTCCATTTTGCCGTCGAGGTGATAATGGTGGACGATTATCTCGGTGATGAGCCAAAGTGCGCCGAGGGAGATGAGGATACCCATGTAGGGGGGCAAGTGGGTGATAGTCTTGAACACGGGGACGAACAACAGGCCCACGACTCCCAGAATCAAAATCGCTTTCGAAACCCCCGGGTGATGGGCGGCAAGCTCGTATCCCACGCGCTTGTCCTGCTCGTTGAGCGTTTCCACCGGCTCTGCCTTGATGAACCGGGTGGCGATGGCCACGGGCACAACGACCGACACGAGCGATGGAACCAACAGGTTGACAATCAAGTCGATCGACGACACATAATTCTTCATCCACAACATGATGGTGGTGATATCGCCGATAGGCGACCAGGCGCCGCCCGAGTTGGCCGCGAGGACGATGACGCCGGCGAAAATCCAGCGCTCCTTTTGGTCGGCGAGCATTCGGCGCAGCATCATCACCATGATGATGGTGGTGGTCATGTTGTCGAGGATACTCGACATGAAGAAGGCGACGATGGCGAGGATCCACATCAGGGCGCGCTTGTTGCCGGCGTGGATGCGCTTGACAAGGATGTTGAAGCCGCCGTAGCGGTCGATCAGCTCGACGATTGTCATGGCGCCGATCAGGAACACGATAATCTCGCAGGTGTCACCCAGGGCTTCAATCAGCTCGCCGGGGAGCTCGGGGTCGTGGGCACAGAGGGAGTAGGCGCTCCAAAGGATTCCACACATAAGCAACGCGAAGGTTGCTTTGTTGATGTTGACAACATGCTCTAAGGCAATCATTATATAGCCTGCCGCGAAGGCTATAATCATGAAGGTAATCACGGGGGAGGTATTAAGTATTAGTGATGAGTGATTAGTGATTAAGTATAATAGCTTGGATGATGGCAATTTAACTGTATCACGTCGCGTAGCCTCTAAGCTATTAGGCTAAACGCTAAATGCTAAACGCTAAACGCTAAATGCTATTTATTTATGGTGTAGAGGACGACTGTCTGGGAGTTGTTCATGCATACGACTTGGACAGTGTAGTAGCCTGTCCATCCCTGGGCGTTGACCTGGGTGTAAAGAGAGGCGAACGCGTTGGCGATTTTGGTGCGGCACTCGCTGTAGGTGCCCGAGAGCTGGAAATACTGCATGTTGTGGTCGACACCGAGGGCCGCGGGAATTTTTTCTTGGAAGAATGTAAGCACTTGGTTGGCTTCTTCGATCGACCCGTCCACTTCGGACAGGGTAAGGGAGTAGTTCCAGGTTTGGTCGGTGTTTTCGTCGTCATCGTCGTCGCCACAGGCGGTGAGGGTGACGGCGGTAAGGGCAACTGAAAGGAGGAGAGCGAAATAAGTGATGAACCGTTTCATGGGATGATGTTAATTTATGGCGTGAGTTTTTGTGGTGCGAAGTTACGCATAATTTCAGTAACTTGGCCGGCTTGACCGTGAATTTTTTGGGCGGCGAGGGATTATCGGGCCAATTCGTCGTAAACCGAGCGGATTCGTCGGGCAATTGACCTGTTGTCGAGCCCCAATTGGAGGATGCGCTCGCGGCCATTGGAGCGGGTGTCGCGCTCGATAATGCCGGCGCAGCAGGCGGCGAGTTCCTCGGGGTCGGCGGACGGGGTAACGGCCGAGTGAGTCACCCCGTCAAGGGTCACTCTCACGTCGCCCACGGGCACGGTCACCACCGGTAAGTTGCAGGCCATCGCCTCCTTCACCACCTGTGGACTACCCTCGCTGTGGGAGGTGAGCAGCAGGATTGACGCCTGGTTAAACAAATCGTTTACCTCTTGGCGCGACATGCCCTTGACGTGTCGCTCCTCGGGATCGACGCCGTACTCTTTGCGCAGGATGTCGAGGGTGGCGGCGAACAGGGGATAGTTTTTCACCCACCGGGAGGGGTCGGAGGGAAATACGATAATCGGTCGTGAGGGTCGAGGGGCGTTTTCCAGGGGATGGAACGTTTCGACATCCACGCCGCAGGGACACAGGATATGTCGCTGGCAATATTGGGCCACCACTTGGTCCATCGAGTCGTTGAGGGTGAATGCGGCGTCGGCTCGGCGCAGGGCCCGCTTGGAGATTGCCACCTGCGCCCATAGCTTTTGGGCGATCTGGATGTCACCCCCGTGGAGCGACATCACCACGGGAGTGTCCACTTTCCCCATCAATAGGAACAACCCCGAGAGGCCGTAGTGGACATGCACGATGTCGTAGTCTCCACGCTTGATTTTCCTGCGAATGTCCGGGACGCTTTTGATGTATTCCAGCTTGGATTTGTCGCCTTGAATCACGTGGAAGTCAAATTCCAGGTCGGGGTACCATTTTTTCAGGGCCTCCACCTGCTCCTTGACGAAAATCCCATAGAACGGCTTTTGGGCCGTGGGATACATATTGGTGACAATCAAGATTTTCATACTCAATTGGCTTTGTCGCTCTTTTCGGCATGGTCGCTTGTGTCGGCATGGTCGCTCAATCGGGGACGGATCAGCTTGGCCGGATTGCCGCCGACGATGCTGTCGGGCGGGAAGTCCTTTGTGACCACAGCCCCTGCGGCGAGCACGGTGCCTCGGCTGATGCGCCTCCCCGGGGTGACGATCACGCGGGCGCCAATCCAGCAGTTGTCCTCGATCACGATGGGCGGCGCGGGGATGATGCCCTGCTGGCCGATTGGCACATCGGGAAGGTCGAAGCGGTGGTTTACCCCGGCGAAGTAGCAGTCGGGGGCCATCATGACGTGGTTGCCGATTTTGATGTTGTTGGGGAGGGTGGTGTTGGCCCCGAGGCCCGAATCGTCGCCAATCTCTACATCCTGGCCGTTGCCGAACCATACCTTGCGGTTAACCGTTCCGAGCTTGCCGCACTTTCGGAATATTCGCTTGCAGCAGGCCACTCTCAACGCGTTGGACACGCGCCCTACCCCGGGCATGTAGCTGTCAGGGAGGTTGTAGGCGATGCCGTAATACACCAAGAGTGCTATTTTGCTTTTGAGGCTCATACTGGGTTGAGGGCTTTACATTTAAGAAGCTTGGAGCGGATTTTTTGGCGAACTTCGTCGGGGAACAGCAAGAACCAAGCCGAGACTGCGACGCCCGAGAGGGAGCATCCCACCACGGTGATCAAGCGGCCCCAGCCCTCCTGCATCGCCAGCCATGGAGCAATGGCCACGGCCACGCCCACAGCGGCCACCAGGGCCACGCGCACGAATATCGCGTAGAATTTCGCAAGGCTGAGCTGGGGCACAAGCTTTTTGAGGATAAGCAGGTCGCCGATGCAGCATATCGTCACCACCACAAGCTGGGTGATGTAGGCCAACGGGGGCCACGCTTGAATCTTGAGGGCCATCCACGCGATCGGCACGGTGAGCATGAACAAGGTGGAGTTGAACAGGGAGAACCATTTCAACCGGCCTGTGGCGTTGATTCCAAACTCGCACACTATCACCACAATCTCCAACGTGAGCGACGTGACCAGCAAGCGGCAGAACGGCACGCTGTAAGCGGGGTATTGGCCGAGCCACACCCGCAATACCATGGGCATCTCCAATATCAGCGGTATCACTACCAGAAGCTGGAGTGAGAAAGCCAGGCGGAAAGCGTTTTCCATGAGGCGCTGCATCTCGTCGAATGCCATGGCGGCGTATTTCTTGATGATTTGGGGCTTGAAGGAGAGGAAAGCCGAGTAGGCGAACTTCTGGACGTTGCTCATCACGTTCAACCCCACTCCGGCGGCCGCGTTGACAGCGACACCGAACACCAGGTTCAACACCACGTTGATACCGGCGGGACGGAGGGTGTTGCACAGGGTGGTGTACAAGCTCCAAGACGAGAATCCGAGCATCGACTTGATGACGGTCCAGTCCCAGCGCACGCGTCCGCGCCATTCGGGGCAGTGGATGCGGGTGTACACGCAGCCGCACGCGGTGATCACGGCCTGCACGGCCATGAGCAGCACGCCATAGAGGATAAGCTTGTCGGTATCCACCCATTTCAGGGCGAAAACGATGCCCAATTTCAGGCAAGCGGTAACGATGTCGAGCATGGCCCATGCGCCCATCTTCTCATGGGCGATTAGCGACGAAGTGTAGGCCGTCTGTACCACGGCCAAAATCACGGTCACTACCGAGCATTGGTACACCCAGAAGGCGGCTTCCCGGCTTTCGGGAGGAATGTCCAATTGGTAGAACACCCAAAGACCCAAGGTTTCGGTGATAACGAGTATCAACAGGCTGATGACGCAGATGATGGAGACCGTGGCACCGAAAATCTCCTGCAGTCGCTTGGAATCGGCCTTGCCCAGCTCGAAGGCGATGAATCGGGAGAACGAGCTGGAAAGGGCCATGGTGAAGAACATGAACACCGTAATCAGGCTTCCGACGACCGAGAACACGCCGTAATCGTCGATACCCAGCACCTCGAGCACCACGCGGGAGGTGTACAGACCCACGACCAGGATCAACGCCGTGCGCAGGTAAAGCGTGACGGTGTTGCGGGCGATGCGCTTGTTCTCGGAGGGGGGCCGGGTGGATGCTATCTGCTTCATGCTCTTACCTCCTCCCGCTCTTTTTTATGCCGGTCGCGATTGGCCAACAGCACCACGCCCAACACCAAGCCCAAGGGCAAAAGTCCGCTGGGCTGATTCAATCCACACATGCCGCCGATGCCTCCAATCGACACCATCAGCAACACCGAGAGGTAATAATTGGCATACTCCTCCTTGCGAATTGCCACGTAGAACAACACGAAGAAGATGGTCTGGGTAATCAGGCCCCAATAACCCGTGTCAAGAATCGTTTGCACTTGCGATATCTCCACGCCGGTGGCTACCTCGTCGCTGAGTGCTTCGTTGGTGTATAATTCGTTGTGGATAAAATACTTGCGCGAAGTGGAGTATTTTGGGTGGATGAAGCCGAACCCTATCCATTGGCGATCCATTGAGTAGAGGAGATCCATTTTGGGGATTACCTGCGCCATACGTCCTGACATGAACTCGGCCATCTCCTCCTCGGGCACGTTGCCGTCCTTGATGGCGATAAACTGGTCGACCGTCGTGGCCACACGCAGCCACTCGCCGGTGGCCTTGTCAACGTAATATACCCCGGGTAACGCCAGGATGCCCAAGACGATCACCAGGATTACCTTTTTACCCAGGCCGCGGAAACACAGATAAGTGACGATGAAGCCCGTAAGGATTGCCATCGTGCGCGTGATAAGGTTGGCAACCCAGAATGCTATCCATTGCCAGCGCTGAAGGGTGAAAAACTTGGCTACAGGGTAGATAATGATACAGGTGAAAATCACCGGTGTGGCCGAGATACGGGGAATGTTGAACGCGAAGAGGTCAATCCAAGGGTGGGCCAGAGTGGAGTGACCAACGTCCAGCCCTTCGCCGAAACTACCCAATGGGATGAAGAAGAATCCGCTAAGTATCACGCCATCAATGAAGTAGAGAATATAGATGATGGTACTGTAAATCATCATCTTGCGGAACATCTCCATGATGTCAAACTCCTTGTTGGCGAACACCAACAGGGGGAATAGGCAGTAGATAATGAGCCAGGTGTATCGCATGCGGCGAATCTGCACGCTCATCACCTCATCCGACATCAGCGCCAATATGTAAACTGAAGCTATATAGGCGATTATCAGCCACGTGACACGGCGTGTGACCTTATTCATGCGTAGCACAAAGATCGCTACGAAACATACCAAAAGGGCAATGTCGTAGATCTTCATCGCCGGCAACTGTTCCGGGTCGAGGAAACGGAAGCCGCCGAACATCAAGGTGGCCATCACCAGGAAGTCGTAGCGGTCGGTGCGCCATTTGTGCACCAGCATTACCATCAGGAAGAGGTAGGCCGGGTAGAACTCCAGTCCGGTCAAGGCCATCGAAAAGAGCCAGCCAGCGGCCCAGCCCCATTCGCCGGGAGCGGCTACAAACGGGCGGCGCTCGTCGACCGTTTTCTGGTCGACGGTGGCGTCGGCGTCGTCGCGGCCGAGCATACGTGCAAGTGCTCCTCGGGCTGCCGACATCGTGGGTTACTCCTTATTCTTCTTTTCGCTGTGGCTGTGGCCGTAGCCGTAGGTCTTGGCCGTGGTGGTGCCGTTGACCACGAGCGACATGTTGTGGAGACGACCCTGCTCGTAGGTGGAGTTGATGAAGTTGAAGTCGGAGATCTTGGTGACGCCGATACGGGTGACGTAGATGGTGGCGTCGGCCACGCGGTCGAGCACGAAGGTATCGGTGACCAAGCCCACGGGAGCCGAGTCGATGATGATGTAGTCGTAGGAGTCGCGCACCTCGGTGATGAACTTGTCCACCTCTTGCGTCGCGAGAAGCTCCGAGGGGTTGGGCGGAATCGGGCCGGCCACAATCACGTCGAGATTGGTGGCCACGGCATCCTTGAGGACAAGCTCGTCCACGCTGATGGTGGGGTCGGCAAGATACTGGGTCAAGCCCTTCTTAGGCTGGATTTTCAGGTACTCGCCAAGCTTGGGGTTACGGATATCCATACCCACGAGCAGCACCTTCTTGCCCAGCAGGGCCAATGAGGCGGCCAAGTTGATGGACACGAACGATTTGCCCTCGCCGGCGTTGGTGGAGGTGACGAGTACCACTTTGTCGCCCTTGTTGCGGAGCATGAACTGGAGGTTGGTACGTATCAAGCGGAAGAGCTCGGCTGCCGACGATGACCCACCAGGCATTACCACCAAGGGGTTCTCGCCGCGAGCGGTGCACACCTCGCCCAGCACGGGCACGTCGGTGAGGCGCTCCACTTCCTCGCGGGTCTGGAACTGGGAGCGCATTGCGCGGCGCACATAGAGGATTACCGGCGGTATACACAAGCCGAAGAAGAACGCCAGGGCCAGAGCCATCTTGGTTTTCATTCCCACGGGCTCAGTCAGCGCATATGGCTCGTCGATGACGATACCCTTGGGCAGGGAGTTGGCGGCAAGCATTGCGGCTTCCTCGCGGCGTTGCAACAGGAAGAGGTAGAGTTGCTCTTGCACCTCGCGCTGGCGCATGATGTCGCGGTATTTGCGCTCCTGCTCGGGAATGTCGCTGAGCTTGCCTTGGGCCACGGACACTTGCGTTTTGAGCGAGTTGAGGGCCACGGCTTGCTGGTCGAATGTGCGGTCGACGGAGCTGATAAGGTTTTTGCGCACGGCGTCAATCTGCTCCGACAGGGTGCGGAACGCCGAGTTGTTGCCCTTGGAGGAGGCCTCCAGGCGCATGCGCTCGAGAATCAATTCGTTGTACGACTCCATCGACTTCACCATCGACTCGGGGGTTTTGCCCGACATCGGGATCAGGGCGTAGGCGTTGTTGGGGTCGTTGAGGAATTCCGAGGTGATTTTGAGAATCTCAAGCTCGGTTTGGAGCTCGATGATCTTCTCCTCGAGCTCGGTCTTGCGGGTGATGCCTATTTGGGCCTCGGTTTCCACATCCACGATTCCAAGGTCCTTCTTGTACTTCTCGACGTTCGACTCGGTTTCGCTCAAGTCGTTAACAATGAGGTTGAGACGGTCGTCGAGAAACTCGGTGGTCTTGATGCCTTGGGCGCTCTTGTTCTGGATGCCTCGGATGTTGTATTGTGCGATGAGATTGGTCAACAAGTCCTTGCCGAAATCGATGCAGGTGGTGATGTGCCACAAGCCGATCACATTGGATTTTTGGGAGGCGATTTCGATGCCGAGAGCTTCGGAAAGCTCCTCGGCCTTGGTGTCGTAGCCCATGAAGTAGATGCGGGTGTCGAGCTCCTCGCCAGGCACGAAGTGCTCCGTTTTGTTGAGGACAAATTTGCCGTAGGGGGCGTCAATGGTGATGGGGAAATTCTTGGCGTCGGTGTATATTTTCTCCTGGAGGACGCGGGTGCGCACCTTTATGTCGCCGCCCTCATTGACCACCACCTTGAAATCGATGCCTCCGCGCAGGGTGTCGGCCAACGCGGGGTCGGTGAACACCTCCACGGGATAGTCCTTATAGCGGAAAATGGGCTTTAGGATGCCGTCCTTGACGATATGTACCTTGTTGAGCTGCAGGTCCTTGACCACTTGGCGTAGCACCGAGTGGCTCTGCACGACGAAAAGCTCGTCCTCGACGTATCCCGAGCCCCCAAACAACGAAGCCAGGCCACCCATTGCCGACGTGGGGTCGGCTTGGTCCTGGGAGATGAGCAGATTGGCCTGCACAAGGTATTTGGGTTGCTGAATAGAGCGCCAAAGGAGGGTGAGGGTGACACATGCCACAACCGAAATGGCAAACCAGTACCATTTCGATTTCCATTCTTTCAAGATCGGCCTGAAGTCGATAAGATCAGAGGTTTGCTTTTTTGCCATACTATACTACTGTATCCCTGTTATTTCACGGTAAGGGCGATGACGAGCGAGGCGATAACTGAGCATGCGCTCACCACGGTCGAAATCACTGAGATTTTATACGCGTTGAATTGGTTATATTTCGAGTTGTCCTTGCGAATCTTGTTGGGCTCAACGATAATCACGTCGTTCTGCTTGAGGAAGAAGTAGGGCGACTCCATAGTTTTGGAATCGTTGAGGTTGAAGTGGTGGTAGATAAGCTTTCCGTTCTCGTTGCGGATGAGGAGCACATTCTCGCGCTCGCCGTATTCGGTAAGGTCGCCGGCCAAGGCCAGGGCGTCGAGCAGGGTGAAACGCTCGGTGGCCACGGTTTTCTTGCCGGGACTCTTGACCTCGCCCAGGACGTTGACGCGGAACGACAGCATCTCGACACGCACGATCGGCGAGTCGACGCTTTCACCGATGCGGTCCTCCAAATAGTGGGTTAGCTCCTGAGTGGTCATTCCCTCCACCCGGATTTTACCTAATACCGGGAAGTTGATATAGCCTTGGTTGTCAACGATATAGGTTTGTTGCTTTGGGTTGGATTGCACCGATGCCGAGGCGCGTTCCGCGGGGTTGATAACGGGGAGGTTGAACTCCACCGAGGCGTCGGGCACCAGGGAGGTGACGGTGATCATCAGCTCGTCGTCGGGAACGATGCGTAGCTCGTAAGTGCCAACGGGAATCTGGCCGTCGCCGGCGGCTTTGAGATCCTCGAAGTAGATTAATGATGTGTTTTTGCCCGAGGAGCATGAGCACAGGGCGCCCACGCACACTAAAGCCATCAAGATATTGTATATGCTTTTTCTCATCGCAAGTTAATAGTTGGCCAATTATTCAAGGTAGTAACGTAGGCCAAGGGTTAAATATTGTAATCGAGGCTAAAAAACCTGTGTTGCCAACGCGAGCTGAGGCCGCATGGCAATTGCGCCCGCGAAGTTACGATTTTTTTCACCACAATCCCGCCACTTTCGTATTATTAACATAATCCGACCCTTTTCTCCTTTCCTCTTTTAAAGGGAAATGAATAAAGGATTAAAGTGGCGCAAGTTGCTCACGAAACCACTATTATGTTCAAGTTTCGCAAGCTATCCAAGAAACCACGAATTACCACTAATATTCACTAATTCAGCGATTATGCTTATATTATCATTCAAGGATTAAGCTTTGCTGCGCAAAGAATTAACACGAATTTCGATACTAAACTCCTACCGGGATTAGTGTAAATTATAAGAGCGTAAGCTCTCTAAAATTTATTATAAACCCTGTTAATTTGTTGGTGTTCATTAGTGTTAATTCGTGGTTTCACAACTTGAGAAAGTTGAATAAAGGATAAAGGGGGGGTGCCCCGCGGGAGATTTTGGGGCGGATTACAATATTTTTGGCGTAAATGAGTTATAGTAAAGGAGTGGCCTCGAAAAACTGGCCCCTAATGAAAAAATGAAGAATACAGTGAGAAAATTCACCCTTATACTCTTGGCCGCGGTAATGTCGCTGCCCGTCGTTGCGCAGACCAAGGACGATTTCAACCCCGTCACCACGGGTGTCACCTCGTTGAGCATCGCCCCTGATGCCCGAGGCTCCTCGATGGGCGACCTCGGCGCCGCAACCGACCCTGACGCCAACTCGCAATTCTGGAACCCGTCGAAGTACGCTTTCGCCTACTCCAAGGCCGCGTTCTCGCTTAGCTACACCCCGTGGTTGCGCAAGTTGGTCAACGACATTTACCTTGCCAACCTCTCGGGATACTATAAGATCGGCTCGCAGGACAACCAGGCCATCTCGGCGTCGCTCCGCTACTTCTCGCTCGGCGAGGTTACCACCAGCGACTACTCGGGCGTGGCCGCGCAGAGCCTGAATCCCTATGAGCTGTCGTTCGACTTGGGCTACTCGCGCAAACTCTCCGAGAAGTTCTCGATGGGCGTCGTGTTCCGATACATATACTCCGACCTTGGCTTCTCCGACTCCTACGTTGGCGACCAGTCGTCGGGAGCCTCGGCGTTCTCTGCCGACATCTCGGGCTACTTCACCACCTACCCCATCATCGGCCGCAACGAATGCCAATGGTCGTGGGGCTGGAACATCTCCAATATCGGTACCAAGGTGAGCTACAACAACGGCGACGACCCCGCGTTCCTGCCCACCAACCTGCGCTTGGGCACCACCTTCATGTTTCCTTTGGCCGACTATCACAATCTGGCCCTCTCACTCGACCTGAACAAGCTGCTGGTGCCCACCAAGCCGCGTGAAAGCGACTACGCCGACGACACCGAGGGCCAGCAGGCCTATCTCGACGCCCTGCAGGAGTGGGAGGACATGTCGCCCATCACCGGTATTTTCAAGTCGTTCTCCGACGCTCCCGGCGGTTTCAAGGAGGAGTTGCGCGAGATTACCTTCTCGATTGGCGCCGAGTACAGCTACAACCAGCAGTTCTTCGTGCGCGCGGGCTACTTCTACGAGAACGAGTTCAAGGGCAACCGTAAATACTTCTCGATGGGTGCGGGCTTCTCGCTCAACGTCGTGCGCCTGGATGCCTCCTACATGCTGGCCACCGCGCAGACGTCGCCCCTTGACCAGACGCTCCGTTTCACCCTCACCTTCGACATGGACGGCTTGCGCGAGGTATTCGGCAAAAAGAGAAGATGATTAGGATTGGACAAGGATTTGACGTGCACGCCTTCGCCAAGGGACGCAAGCTGATCCTTTGCGGCGTGGAGATACCCTACGAACTGGGTCTGTTGGGCCACAGCGATGCCGACGTGGCGATTCACGCCCTGTGCGACGCGCTGCTTGGTGCTTTGGCCTTGGGCGACATCGGCAAGCATTTCCCCGACACCGATCCACGCTACAAGGGCGTCGACTCGCGAGTGTTGCTGCGCGCCGTTATGGGCTTGATAGAGGAAAAAGGGTACGGCGTGGGCAACGTCGACATTACCATCATTGCCCAGGCTCCCAAAATGGCACCACATATCCTGCGGATGCGCCAAAACATGTCCGAAGACCTTGGCGTGGATATCGACAACGTGTCGGTTAAGGCCACCACCACCGAGCACCTCGGCTTCACCGGCCGCCGCGAGGGTATCGCCTCTCTCGCCACCGCCCTCCTTACCTCGTTTAAGTAGGAAGTCGCGCCGTGTCGGCTTAAGTAGGAAGTCGCGCCGTGTCGGCGCGACAGATTTAAATATGAAGTCGCGCCGTGTCGGTTTAAGTAGGAAGTCGCGCCGTGTCGGCACGACAGATTTAAATAGGACGTCGCGCCGTGCCGGCGCGACAGTTGCTATTTTCAACCATTTTAGCCTAATTTTCGGTTAATTATACCAAGGATTGGGATAATGTCGGGAAAAACGCGTAAATTTGCGTATCAGAAAATCTGAAAACCAAAAAACTAAAAAGTTATGGAATTCCTGACAAACGAGAAGCTCACTATCGTAGGCGCCGCCGGTATGATCGGCTCCAACATGGCCCAGACCGCCATTATGATGCGCCTTACCCCCAACATTTGTCTCTACGACCCCTATGCTAAAGGCCTTGAGGGCGTGGCCGAGGAGATGTTCCACTGCGGTTTCGACGGCATGAACATCACTTTCACCGACGACATCAAGGAGGCCCTGACCGGCGCCAAGTACGTCGTTTCTTCGGGTGGTGCTGCACGTAAGGAGGGCATGACCCGTGAGGATCTGCTCAAAGGCAACGCTAAAATCGCCGAGGACTTCGGCAAGAACGTGAAGGCTTATTGCCCCGACTGCAAGTTCTGCGTCGTGATCTTCAACCCCGCCGACATCACCGGCCTTATCACCCTGCTCTACTCGGGCTTGAAGCCCTCGCAGGTAGCCACCCTCGCCGCCCTCGACTCCACCCGTCTCCGCTCCGAGCTGGCAAAGCACTTCAACATCTCGCCCGACAAGATCCAGAACTGCCGCACCTTTGGTGGCCACGGCGAGCAGATGGCAGTATTCGCCTCCACCGCTACCGTCGACGGCAAGCCGCTGGTTGACATCATCGGCACTCCCGAATTGACCGAGGAGCAGTGGGCCGAGATTCAGCAGAAGGTAACCAAGGGTGGCGCCAACATCATCGCCTTGCGTGGTCGCTCGTCGTTCCAGAGCCCCGCTTACGTGTCGATCGAGATGATCGCCGCCGCTATGGGTGGCAAGCCCTTCACCTGGCCTGCCGGCACCTACGTTCATTCCCACGGCTTCGACCATATCATGATGGCCATGGAGACCACCATCAACAAGGACGGCATCCACTACAAAGAGCTTAAGGGCACTCCCGCCGAGGAGGCCAAGTTGCAGGAGAGCTACAAGCACCTCTGCGCGATGCGCGACGAGGTAATTGAGCTGGGCGTGCTTCCTCCCATCAAGGATTGGCACTCCATCAACCCCAACATCGACTAATCCGAATAACTGAGCCGCAAAGCGGCGAGTTGGCAATAACCCCGCACGACCGACGAAGGAGGGAGTGCGGGGTTTTAAGCGCTATAGTTTGCTTTTATTTCACAGCCCCAAAGGGGCGGTTTGGACCATTAACTTGGACTGCCAAACCGCCCCTTTGGGGCTGTGATTTTTTCGAGAATTTGCAGTATCAGGAGGTCCCCCTGGTGACCGTAGGGAACCAGGGGTTATTGCCAAACCGCCCCTTTGGGGCTTGGGAGAGCTTATGGGCTTATAGGCTTTGGGGTGGATGGATGTTACTCATGGTCAACAAAGGCGGCGTTTGGGGTGTTAATAAAGAAGGCCACGCGCTTATTATTTCACCCTATTATACCAGCTACAGTATGAAACATCTTTACTCCTTGATAGCTTTTTGCGCCGCTTTCGCTCCCTGGGCTTCCGCTCAGGTGGTGACCACCACGCCCGCTATCATCCAGCAGGACACACAAAACATTGTGATCACTTTCCACGCCGACCAAGGCAACAAGGGCCTGATGGGCGTGAAACCTCCCACCAAAGTGTACGCCCACACCGGCGTTATCACCAATCTCTCCACATCGAGCAGCGACTGGCAGTACGCGCCCTCGTGGGGCGACAATTCGTCGAAGTATGAGCTAACCTACGTCAACACCAACACCTGGACATTGACAATCCCTGACATTGACACCTATTACGGTGTGCCTTCGGGCGTGACCGTGAAGCAACTTGCTTTCGTGTTCCGCACCGCCGACTGCTCCAAGGAGGGCAAGACCGAGAGTGGGGGAGACATCTTTGTGGACGTGATGGCCGCGGGCTTCCAAGTGGCGTTGACCTCATCGCAAGGCTCGGTGGTCGACGGCAACCCCGTGACTTTCACCGCCAACACCACCTACGCGGCCTCGATCGCCATCTATCTCGACTCCACGTCATCCACTCCGCTGGCTTCCGGCACGGGAGTGACCACGCTTGAAGCCACCTACACCTTCTCTACCCCGGGCGATTACGAGGTGATTGCCGTGGCCACAGCCGGCAACGACACACAGACCACCTCGATGCGCGTCACGCGCCTTGCCGACCCGATCGCCAAGGAATTCCCAGGTGGCGTGCCCAAGATGGGCTACACCAAGGGCGACGACGGCTCCACTATCTTCTGCCTGGGCGCTCCCTCCAAAAAGCAAGTGGTCATCGTCGGCTCGTGGGACAATTACGAGGTGCTGGCCGAGAATTCGATGTACTATCAGGATTACGAGGGCTACCGTTACTTCTGGAAACCGATTTACGGCCTGCAGGATGGCCAGGACTACATATATTATTACCTGATTGACGGCACCACCCGCGTGGGCGACCCCTACGCCCGCTTGGTGCTCGACCCGTATAACGACAAATGGATATCGTCGAGCGTGTTCCCCAACCTGCCCGCCTATCCCGTCGACAAGGTGCAGAATGTGCCGCTGGCCATCTACAATACCGCTTATGAGCAGTACGACTGGAAAAGCACCGATTTTCAGCGCGTTGACCAAAGTGATTTGCTGATTTACGAGTTGTTGATACGCGACTTCACTGGCACCGAGGGCGCGGCCAACGGCGAGGGTACCCTCAAGGGTGTGATGGGCAAGTTGGACTATCTGCAGGGCTTGGGCGTCAACGCCATCGAGCTGCTGCCGATCATGGAGTTTAACGGCAACAACTCCTGGGGCTACAACACCAATTTCTACTTCGCGCCCGACAAAGCTTACGGCACGCCCGACGAGTACAAGGCTCTGATCGACGAGTGTCACGCCCGCGGCATGGCTGTAATCCTTGATATCGTGTTCAACCAAAGCGACGGATTGCACCCGTGGTATCAGATGTACGAAATCGCCCAGAATCCGTTCTACAACGGCTCGGCTCCCCACGCCTACAGCGTGCTCAACGACTGGAACCAAGACAATCCCCTCGTTGCCCAGCAGTGGGCCGATTGCGTGAAGTACTGGCTCACGGTCTATAATGCCGACGGCTTCCGTTTCGACCTCGTTAAAGGCCTGGGTAACAACAACTCCTACGACAACACTTATTACCCTGCCACTAACACCTGGGGGACGCCCTCGGACGCCAACACCAACAAGTATAACGCCACCCGCGTGGCTCGCATGAAGGTGATTCACGACGCGATGCGCGAGGTTGACCCCACTGCCTATTTCATCAACGAAAACCTCGCGACAGCCGAGGAGGAGAACGACATGGCCAAGGATGGCGAAACCAACTGGGCCAACGTCAATTACGCCTCCTGCCAATTCGCTATGGGCTTTAGCTCTGGCTCGGGCCTGGAACGATTCTACGCTCCGCTCGACTCCCGCACGTGGGGCTCGACCGTGAGCTACGCCGAGAGCCACGACGAGGAGCGTATGGCCTACAAGCAAGCTGAATACGGCACTACTGGCGTAAAGGGCGATACCGAGGCCTCGATGCGCCGACTCGGCTCGGTGGCCGCTCAGATGTTGATGTGCCCTGGAGCCCACATGATTTGGCAATTCCAGGAGTTTGGTGCCGACCAAACCACCAAGGAATCCTCCGGCGGTAATGACACGTCGCCCAAGAAGGTGATTTGGAGCTACTTGGACGATGCGCAGCATGCCGGTTTGCATCAGAGCTATGTGGAATTGCTCCACCTGCGCGGCGACAATCCCCAACTGTTCAAAGAGGGAGTGACCACCACGATCAAGACCGCGCAAAACAATTGGGCCGCTGGTCGCTCGATCTCGCTGAGCAACGGCACGTCGGAGCTGTTGATGGTCGTGAACCCGATGCCGTCGACCGTGCGCAATCTTTCGGTGGGCTTTACCAAGGATCCCTCGCAATATAAGCTGATGAGCGCCAGCTACGGGTTCACCCCAGAGGTGAGCGAGACTGGCACGATTGCTGTTCCCGCCGGTGGCTACGCGGTTTACGGCACGCTTGACCTCTCGGGCGTGGAGTCAATTCCCGTCGACACCACCGTTAGCTCGGGCGATGACACTCCGGCCGTCTATTACAACCTGCAAGGTATCCAGGTGGCTAATCCCACTCCTGGCGCAATCTATATCGTGAAGCGAGGCGGAAAAGTTATCAAGGAGATTGTCCTCTAACCTGACCTCGTGTATTCGTGCATTCGTTTACTCGATTGCTCGAATACACGAATGCACGAGTAAACGACATCTTCAATCCACAATAAAAATCCCCCGGGGCCGTGATGGCCTCGGGGGTAAATTTTTCAGTGGATTTTACTGGATGTCGAGATTATTTTGCGTTCTCGAGGGTGCAGATAGCTACACGGTTCCAGCTCTCCTCCTCGAACATGTGGCCGATGCCCTCGCCCTCAGCGGTGATGCGGTCAGCGGCGATTTTGTACTTGTTCACGAGGGAGGTCTTCACGCTTTCAGCGCGAGCGGCAGCGAGCTTGGTGTTGAGCTCGATGGAGCCTTCGGGAGAAGCATAACCCTTGATGACAACCTTAGCCTCGGGGTGGTTCTTGAGGTAAGCGGCGATCATCTCTACGTTAGGCTGCTGATCGGAAGTGATCTTGGAGCTGCCCACCTTGTAGAATACGTAGCGAACGGAGTTGTTGTTGTTGGTAACAACCTCTTTAACGACAGCCTTGCGAGCCTCGCAAGCGGCGAGCTCAGCGGCGAGGGCGTTAGCCTTAGCCTGCCAGTCGTTGCAAGCGGCGTTGCAACCGTCGAGCTGACCCTGAAGGTCGGCGATGCGAGCGTTGAGGGCGTCAACCTCAGCCTGGTCGTAGGGACGAACGCAGGTAAAGCCGGGGTTGATGTTGTAGCTTACAGAAGCGAAGAGCTGGAAGTAAGCCTGGTGTGCGTCATAAGCGCAAGAGGTGTTGTCCCAGTCACCACCGGTCATGATCCAGTTGATACGGGGCTTGAGAGAGATGGTGAGGTTCTCGGTAGCGTTGTAGTTGAAGTTCAAGCCTACAGCGGTCTGGAAGTAGTTGTAGTCACCGCCGTAGCAGCTCTTTGCGATGTATTGACCCCAGCCTGCGCCAGCTACAGCGTCGATGTCGAAGTAGCGGTGCTTGCAGTGGTAGCCGCAGAAGAGGTTGAACAAGTTAACCTTGCCGTAGAGACCTACATAGAGGTTGTCGAATGCGAGCTTGTTGCTCTCACCGCCGTTCCAGGTGGAGGTGTTGATGCCTACTTGGCCCTCAACGCCCATGCCGAATACCGGGGTGATCTGCTTGTCGAGGTGGAGACCCCAACCTGCGCGCATGTTCTGGAAGAAGGAATGACCCTTAATGGGGCTCATCACACCGCCGTCCACGCCGATCGACCAATTGTCAACGAAACGAGGAGTAGCGATGGCTTGATCCTGTGCTGATGCCGACATTACGCCGAATGCCAAGGCAGCAATGAGTAATGATTTTTTCATTTTGTAAGGTAGATAACGTTGTTAAAATCGGCACAAAGATACAACGTTTGTGAAAAATAACCAAGGTTTTTTATTAAATTTTAGCCAAATTGTAAAATCGGTGTATAATAATTTATGCTAAAATCCGTAACTTTGTAGCGAAATTATGAAGAATTTAGGCCGTTTGACGTTAACAATTGCCACTTTGTGGGCATTTTATCCAATTTTCGCCCAATCGCCCACTGAGCCCTCCGATACCCTGCGCGAAGTGACCGTAACCGAGCGTAAAGGTGTTACAAAGTTGCGCGGGAGGGCCGACAATACCCATATCATTTCCTCGGCGGAGCTGAAAAAGGCCGCTTGCTGCAATTTGGGGGAGAGTTTCACCACCAACCCCTCGGTCGACGTGGCCTACAGCGACGCCGCCACGGGCGCTCGCCAGATTCGCCTCTTGGGGTTGGCCGGTACCTATGTGCAGATGTTGACCGAGAATATCCCTAATCTTCGCGGCGCAGCCTCGCCCTTCGGGCTGAGCTATATCGCCGGGCCGTGGATGCAGTCGATTTCGGTGTCCAAGGGAGCCTCGTCGGTCAAAAATGGATACGAGGGCATCACCGGGCAGATTAACATCGAGATGCGCAAGCCACAAGCCGACCAATCGGTATCGGCCAACGGCTACATCGACCATCTTGGCAAGGCCGAGGTCAACGCCGACGGTAACATCCACCTCACCGAGCGGCTGTCGACCGCGCTATTGCTTCATGGCGAAAACTCATTCGCCGGGCATGACGAGAACGGCGACGGGTTCTTGGATATGCCCAAGGTGAGGCAGGTGGCCGTGATGAACCGCTGGGCGTGGATGGGCTCTCACGTCGTGTGGCAGGGAGGGGTGAAATTCCTGCAGGAGCGACGTCGCTCGGGCCAGGATAGCCACCACCATCATTCCGGAAATCCCGGAAATCCCGAGAATCCCGGGACTTCCGAAATTCCCGAAAATCCCGAAATTCCCGATGCTTCCTCCCTCCCCTTGTATATAATTAATGTAGAAACGCGCCGTTGGGAGGGGTTCAGCAAGCAGGCCTGGATTTTCGACTCGGAAAACGACGGCAACCTCGCCCTCATCCTCTCCGGCTCCTACCACGATATCGACTCCCGCTACGGCACGCGGCGCTACGACGGCCAGCAGGGCCATCTTTACGCCTCGTTGATGCTGGAGCGTAAATGGGGGTCTATGCATTCGCTATCTTGCGGATTGTCATGGAATTACGACCATTTTAACGAGAAATCCCTATTACGCTATGACGCTATAACGTATTCCCGATTAAAGACGATAGAATCTGTCGCGGGCGGGTACGCTCAGTACACCCTTAACGTTGATCGTAAATTGCTGATGATGGCGGGATTACGCTATGATTACTCCTCAATTTACGGCTCGATGGTGACGCCGCGACTACACGCCCGCTGGAATCCCCGCGACGAGATCACCGTCCATGGCTCCATCGGCCGGGGCTACCGTACGCCTCACCCCATGGCTGAGTGGCACAACCTGATGGCCGCTTCTCGCCAAATCATTATCCCCGAGAAGGTTGCGCAGGAGGACGCGTGGAATATGGGCATCGGCGTTGACGGGTTTATCCCTCTGGGCAGCAAGACGTTGAATTGGGGAGTGGAATACTATTTCACCCGGTTCAACCACCAGCTAGCCGTCGATCTCGACAGCGACCCCCACGCTGTGATTTTCCGCAACCTTGGGCATGGGAAGGCGCGCTCCCATGTGGTGCAGGCCGAGCTGTCGTTCAACCCTCGTCGCGACCTCGCCCTCACCGTTGCCTATCGCTACACCGATTCCCGCACCGACTTCGGCTCAGGAATGGTGGCCAAGCCGTTGACTTCCAAGTCGAAAGGTTTGTTTACGGCATCGTGGACTCCCCGCATGGGCATTTGGCAAACCGATGTCACCTTGGCCATCAACGGAGGCGGTCGCATGCCTTCGCCATACACCCTCGCTGACGGCGCTCCCTCGTGGGGGTCGTCCTACCACGCTTTTCCCTCGCTCAACGCGCAAGTGACCCGCAACTGGCGTCACTGGAGCGTTTACGTCGGTGGGGAGAACTT
Organism: uncultured Muribaculaceae bacterium; assembly: GCA_964562375.1. GTDB lineage: Bacteria > Bacteroidota > Bacteroidia > Bacteroidales > Muribaculaceae > JAJPXC01. Next base: position 23,556 of record CAZLSW010000029.1, read on the forward strand.
GACCTGCTTCAAGCAGAAAGGACCCATCGTTGGTGCCTCGGCCCCCTGGGGCGACACTTTCGACGCCACGATGGTATACGGCCCCCTCCACGGCGCTGTCGTTTATGCGGGATTCCGATACAATTTCACCCACTATTAAATCGTTATAGAGTTGTTAGTTGTTAGTTGTTAGTTGTTAGTTGTTAGTTGTTAGTTGTTAGTTATTGTCGTTTATTCGTGCACTCGTTTACTCGAATCTCGAATGCACGAATACACGAATACACGAATGCACGACCCCCCCAAAGCTTAGCTATCAACCTTAAACCTTGAACCTTGAACTTTTAACTTTTGACTTTTGACTTTTGACTTTTAACTTTTAACTTTACGAAATATGAGAAAAATTGCTTTAGCTCTTAGCCTGCTTGTGGCCGTCATCGCTTGGGCCGCAAAGCCTGTTACTGTTGTCTTCACAGTAGAGCCGGCCATGTCGTGCCAAAACTGCGAGAAGAAAATCACCGAAAACCTTCGTTACGCCAAGGGGGTCACCGATATTGTCACCACCCTGAAGGACAACACGGTGACCGTAACCTACGACCAGGAGAAGTCGTCGGTAGCCAATCTACAGGCCGAGTTCAAGAAAATCGGCTACACCGCCACCGAGGTAGCCGGCAAAGCCACCAAGGTAGCCGCTGAAAAGCCCGCCAAGGCCACTAAAGCATCGTGCAAAAAAGCAGCTTGCTGCAAGGCTGAGGAATGTGGCGCCGTGAAAGCCGAAAAAGCCTCTTGCTGCCAATAATTTAGACAGAGCCGCGTTGCGGCTCTGTTCGTAGTCTAAAGGGCCAATAATAAAGCCAAATAGCGCTGATTTTGTGGGATTGGCACGAAATTTGTACCTTTGTACCCTTAAAACAAACGTATAAACTGAAAATATGTCAATCGACAACATCATCTCGCAGGCTGTGAGCCGCGCCGTCAAGGAGCTGTATCAAGTGGATGTGGCTCCCGAAACGATTGTCCCTCAGGCTACTAGAAAGGAGTTTGAGGGGAACTTGACCGTTGTTACCTTCCCCTGGGTGAAGGCCGCTCATAAGGCCCCCGAGGCCGTGGGCACCGAAATCGGCCAGTGGCTCGTCGACAATGAGCCGGCGGTCGACCGCTTCAATGTTATCAAGGGCTTCTTGAACATTGTGATTGAGCCAACATTCTGGAACTCAGTGCTCGAGCATATCGAAAGCACTCCCGATTGGGGCTTGACCAAGGCTACCGACGACAGCCCGCTGGTGATGGTTGAGTATTCCTCGCCCAACACCAACAAGCCACTCCACTTGGGCCACGTGCGCAACAATCTGCTCGGCTACTCGTTGTCGCAGATTCTCAAGGCGTGTGGCAACCGCGTGGTGAAAACCAATATCGTCAACGACCGCGGTATCCACATCTGCAAGTCGATGCTCGCCTGGCAGAAATGGGGCGACGGCGCCACTCCCGAGTCGACCGGCAAGAAGGGCGACCACCTGATTGGCGACTTCTACGTGCTCTTCGACAAGCACTTCAAGGCCGAGGTCAAGGAGCTGATGGACAAGGGAATGACCGAGGACGAGGCCAAGGCCGCGTCGCCGCTGATGGCCGAGGCTCGCGAGATGCTCCGTAAATGGGAGGCTAAGGATCCCGAGGTGCGCAAGCTGTGGGAGATGATGAACCAGTGGGTGTACGCCGGTTTCGACGCAACCTACAAGCGCATGGGCGTGGATTTCGACAAAATCTACTACGAGAGCGACACCTACCTCGAAGGCAAGGAAAAGGTGCTCGAGGGCCTCGAAAAGGGGATAATGTACCGCAAGGAGGACGGCTCGGTGTGGGCCGACCTTACCCCTGACGGCTTGGATCACAAGCTGTTGCTCCGTAGCGACGGCACCTCGGTGTACATGACCCAGGATATCGGCACGGCCAAACTCCGTTATCAGGATTTCCCCATCGACAAGATGATTTATGTCGTTGGTAATGAGCAAAATTACCATTTTCAGGTACTATCGCTCCTGCTCGACAAGCTCGGCTTCAAGTGGGGCAAGGACCTTGTGCACTTCTCTTATGGCATGGTGGAGCTACCCGAGGGCAAGATGAAAAGCCGCGAGGGTACCGTGGTCGACGCTGACGACCTCATGGACGAGATGGTCGAAACCGCCAAACAGGTGTCGAGCGAACTGGGCAAACTTGACGGCTATACTCCGGAGGAGGCCAACCAAGTGGCTGAGACCGTGGGCCTTGGCGCTTTGAAATACTTCCTGCTCAAGGTTGACCCCCGCAAGAACATGACCTTCAACCCCAAGGAGTCGATCGACTTCAACGGCAACACCGGGCCGTTCATCCAGTACACCTACGCGCGCATCCGCTCGGTGCTCCGCAAGGCCGAGGCCGAGGGCTTCAAAATCGGCAACTACGCCGGCGTGAAACCCGAGGAAAAGGAAATCGCTCTGATTCAGGCGCTTGCCGACTTCCCCACAGTTGTCCAAGAGGCTGGCCGCAGCTATTCCCCCGCATTGATCGCCAACTATGCCTACGACCTGGTGAAGAGCTACAACCAATTCTACCACGACTTCTCAATCCTCAAAGAGGAGGACGAGGCCAAGCGCTCGCTGCGCCTCGCGCTGAGCGACGCCACCGCCCGCACGGTGAAAACCGCCATGGGCCTCCTCGGTATCAATGTCCCCGAAAGAATGTAACTTAAATCCCTCTCTAAGATATGGATAACTATTTCAACCGAAACGAAAACAACGTTTACTCCCACGCCGAGTTTCAACGTAGCCTCGACCAGCATGTGTCGAGCGTGATGAAAGGCGTTTACTTGAAGATGACCTTTGGATTGGTCGTGACAGCGCTTGTGTCGCTGTTCTGTGCCAACTCTTACGCCTATCTCAACTTCATGATGCAGAACACCTGGGCAATGTGGGTGATCTTCGGCATCCAGTTTGTGATGGTAATCGCTATCTCGGGCGCAATCAACAAGTTGTCGTCGCCTGTGGCCGCGCTGATGTTCTACATCTACGCGATATTGATGGGCCTGTGGATGGCGCCGCTATTCTGGGTGTACACAGGCGACTCGATTGCCAAGACATTCTTCATCACCGCCGGTACCTTCGGCGCGATGACCGTCTACGGCTACTGCACGTCGCAGAACCTGGCCAAATTCGGTTCCATCTTGATGATGTGTCTCTTCGGCCTGATTATCTGCGTGATTGTCAATCTGTTCTTGAAATCGTCGTCGCTCGATTGGATCATCTCGGCCGCTGGCGTGCTGATCTTCATCGGCCTTACCGCTTGGGACACCCAGCAAATAAAGCAGATGGCTGCCACCGCTCCCGGTGCTGGGGATGGTCGCCTCTCCACCCTGGGCGCCCTGAGCCTCTACCTCGATTTCATCAACCTGTTCCTCTTCCTGCTCCGCTTCTTCGGAGGCAACCGCGATTAGTAACTGAAAACATATTTCCAATATTATAAGGAGATTATCTCGCTTGGCTGCCCGGTGTTGATCGGGCAGCTTGGCATGATAGCCGTTGGGTGGGCCGACAATATCATGGTTGGCCACTACTCCACGGCCGCCTTGGCATCGGCCTCATTGGTCAATAACGTTTTCAACGTCGCTATCTTCGCTTGCATCGGATTCACCTACGGCATCACCCCGCTGGTGGGTGCGCTGTATGCCCAAAAACGGCAATGGGACATTGGCGCCACGATTCGCAACGCGTTGATAATCAATTTGGCGTTTTCGCTGTTCGTGATGCTGGTTATGGGCATTTTATACCTCAATTTGGAACATCTGGGCCAACCCGAGGAACTGATGCCTATCGTCAAGCCCTACTACCTTATTTACCTCGCCGGACTGCCCGCCGTGGCACTCTTTGGCGTGTTCGCGCAATGGAGCTACGGCATCACCCGCACCAAGCCGCCGATGTGGATCATCCTAGGCTGCAACGCCCTTAACGTTGTGGCCAACTATGCTTGGATTTTCGGTCATTGGGGTTTTCCCGAGCTGGGCCTGACAGGCGCGGGTTGGGCCACATTTATGGCACGCTGGTTGTCGCTGATTATCATTGCCGCTATGTTCCTCCAGCGCGAGGAGTTTGCCGAGGCTCGTCGTGGCTTGAAAGAGGCGCGGTTGAACCGCGCGACCGGGCGCAAGGTGTGGGCCACGTCATGGCCCGTGATGGCTCAGATGGTGTGCGAGAGCGGTTCGTTCACGATTTGCGCCGTGATGGTGGGTTGGCTTGGAGCGATCGAATTAGCCTCGTTCCAAATCATGATCATGCTAGGCACGCTCGGTTTTTGCGTCTACTACTCGATGGCCACCGCCGTGGCCGTGCTCGTGTCCAACGCCAAAGGCCTCAGCGACAACCACGCGATGCGGCGTATCGCTTTCTCGGGCTACCACATAATCCTTGCATTGGCGCTGATAGCTTCGCTGGTTTTCGCCTTCCTCGGCCACCCGATTGTTCATTTCTTCACCGAGGACGCTCTGGTGATCGCTTGCACACTCACGCTAATTTTCCCCTTGATTTTCTACCAATTGGCCGACGCCACGCAAATCACCTTCGCTAACGCCCTGCGAGGCACCTCGCGCGTCAAACCCATGATGTGGATCGCTCTGCTGAGCTACATAATCGTAGGATTGCCAGTGACTTACGTTTTCGGATTTACCTTCGGATGGGGAATTGTGGGGATCGTTTTTAGCTTGTCGGTGCCACTGGCGATGGCCGGGCTGCTGTTTTTATACTATTTCTTGAATACAACTAAGCCATGGAACCCGTAATCACACAGGAAATGATAGGCGATTCCCCGCGCATGTGGAGGTTGTACCTGCGCGTGGGTCCCAACGAGCTGCACGTGATGCTCTACAACATCGCCACCGACAACATGCTCATCCACCGACGAATACCCATTGACACCTCGGATGGTCTCGTAAAGGGCTTGGAGCAAGCTGTTTACGACAATCCGGCGCTCCTGGGCGACTTCAGCCGGGTGGAGGTGGTTGTGGAAACAATGCGTTTCACGCTGATTCCCAACGAGATCGATGACGAGAAGACTCGTCGAAAGATATACGACACGGTTTGTCCCGCGGGCGATGTGCCTGAGGAGGTGGTGTACAACGACTTGCCAGGGCTCGACTGCCTGTTCGCATGGGGAGCCGACGCCGAGTTGATACGTTTCCTGCGCCGCACGTTCAACAATCCACGCATGCACAACCACTTGGCTCCGCTGTGCCGCTATTTCCACGACAAAAGCCGCATAGGCAACTCCGGAAAAATGTATGCCCACCTGCGCCAGGGAGCGGTCGACGTTATGGCGTTTGGCCGCGACACCGTGCGACTGGCCAACACCTATCCCATCCACGACACGATGGATGCCGCCTACTACATCATCGCGTCCCGTAAAGCTCTGGGTCTCAATCCGCAAACCGACGAGTTGCTGCTTGCGGGCGACGCCAAGGAGCGCGAGCGACTGATGCCCATCCTGCGCGAGTATCTGGCCTACGTGATGCCCGCGATTTTCCCCTCGCTGATGTACAAGGCTGGCAAGGAGGCCCTGGAAACTCCCTTCGACCTGATTGTGCTGCCGCTATGCGAGTAAAAAACTTACCCTCTTGCGCTTTCGTTATAACGTTATAACGTAATAACGTGATAACGAAAAAATTGCAATTTATAGAAAAGTAAATATGAGAATCATAAGAGGAAAATACGGCCGGCGCCGCTTTCAGGTGCCCACAAATATCACCGCTCGACCCACCACCGACTTCGCGCGCGAGAATATATTTAACGTCATCGAGAACATGGTCGACTTCGAGGGCGCCGTGGCCCTCGACCTCTTCGCTGGTACGGGGGCCGTGAGTTTCGAGTTGCTGTCGCGCGGGTGTGCCAGCGTGACCTCTGTCGAGAAGGCCGCCACGCAAGCCAAATTCATCCAGAAGGTGGCTGGCGAACTCAAAGCAGGCGACACCCACACGCTGGTGCGTGGCGACGCTCTGAAATTCGTGGCCTCATCTCGGCGACACTACGACTTGATTTTCGCCGATCCTCCCTACGACATGCCCAACTTCGACGATGTGGCCCCGGCCGTGATCGCCATGGTAGAAAGGACGTCGGGTCGTGTCGACCCGACAGATTCAAGTAGGATGTCGGGTCGTGTCGACCCGACAGATTCAAGTAGGACGTCGGGTCGTGTCGACCCGACAGAAACACTGTTTATCCTCGAGCATTCCTCCAAGCGCGACTACTCCCACCTCCCCTATTTCCATTCCCATCGCGCCTATGGCTCGGTGAATTTCTCTCTCTTCGTGATTACCGGAAATCCCGAGACTCCCGAGATTCCCGAGACTCCCGAAAGCCCCTCCGCTCAATGACCATCTATCGCGTAAGGATCGGCAGCAACGCCCCCGACCGCGTGGCGCGTGTCGAGGAGGCCATCAAGCGCCTGCCCGGAGTGGTGTGGCGTGGCCCGGTCGTGGAGAGTCCCGACTGGCGTTGCCCCGACGACCCTCATGCGGCGATTTACGCCAATGCCGAGGTGGAATGTCGCTCGGCCCTCTCCCAGGGCCAATTCATCTCCCAATTAAAGGCCATAGAAAACGAGATGGGGCGCGATCGCTCGCACCCCACCCTCGTAGCCATCGACCTCGACCTCCTCTAGATTATTTTTCTTGGCGGGCCGAGGGGTTGGCGTTGATCTTCTCGAGCACGGCGGCGTCGAGCACGGCGATCGTGGCCAGGTTGATGATGTCGCGCACGGGCTGGTCCACGCCTATGAAGTGGACAGGCTTGTTCAAGCCCATCTGGATGGGACCGATAGCGTCGCCCAATCCCATTTCGAGCATCATGCGGTAAGCCGTGTTTGCGGCTGATAAGTTGGGGAATATCAGCGTGTTGACATCCTTGCCCTTGAGTCGGGTGAAGGGGAACGCCTCGTCGCGCTGCTCGCGGTTGAGGGCGTAGTTGACCTGCATCTCGCCGTCGATAGGCAGCTCGGGGTAACGCTCCTGCATGCGCTCCACGACGTTGTGGACAGTCTGGCACTCAGGCTCGCGCGACGAGCCGAAATTGGAGTAGCTTACCATGGCCATCACCGGGTCGTGAGCGAAGTATTCTACCGAGTTGCGGGTCAAACGGGCCACGTCCATAAGGGTCTCCTCGTCGTTGCCGTGGTTGACCATGGTGTCGGCCAGGAAGTAGGTGCCGCGCTTGGTGTTGAGGATGTGCATCGACGCGAAGTGCTTGTAGCTCGGGCGGATGCCGATTACCTCCTTGGCGATCTCAGTGGCCTTGTCGTTGGCCGAGTAGGTGCCGGCGATGAATGCGTCGGCCTCGCCGCTCTCCACGAGCATCATGCCGAAATAGTTGCGGTCGAACATCTTCTCCAACGCCTCGCGGTAGGTTAAGCCGTGGCGCTGGCGCTTGGACGACAGCTCGGTGGCGAAACGGTGGCGACGGTCGGCCTCGCGGTCGTGGCGCAGGTTGATGATCTCGATGCCCTCGATATCGAGGCCCAGGCGCTCGGCGCGCTTGGCGATCATCTCCTCGTTGCCCAGCAGGATGGGGATGCATATACCCTGGTTGCGTGCCGAGACGGCGGCGCGCAGGGTGTTGTCGGTGTTGGCCTCGCCGAATACCACGCGCTTGGGGTTGGAGCGCGCCTGGTCGGCGAAGCGGCGCGTGAGCTTGTTGTCGTAGCCCATGAGCTGGCGCAGGCGGGTCTCGTAGGCGCTCCAATCGGTGATGGGACGACGGGCTACGCCACTCTCCATCGCTCCGCGAGCCACAGCTGGTGCCACGGTCGTCAGCAAGCGGGGGTCAAGGGGCTTGGGCAGGATATAGTCGGGGCCAAACTTGAGGTTGGTCATGTTATAGGCGGCGTTGACCACCGAGGGCACGGGCAACTTGGCCAGGTCGGCGATGGCGCGCACTGCGGCGAGCTTCATCTCCTCGTTGATGACGGTGGCACCCGAGTCGAGCGCGCCGCGGAAAATGTAGGGGAAGCCAAGCACGTTGTTGATCTGGTTGGGGTAGTCGCTTCGGCCGGTGGCGAAAATCAGGTCCTTGCGCGAGGCCATAGCCTTGTCGTAAGCGATTTCGGGATCGGGGTTGGCAAGGGCGAACACGATGGGCTTGGGGGCCATCGATTGGAGCATCTCGGGAGTAACCACATCCTTTACCGAGAGACCCAAGAAGACGTCGGCGCCCACCATCGCCTCAGCCAAGGTGTGGATGGGGCGGTCGGTGGCAAATTCGCGCTTCTGGGGGTTCAAGTCCTTGCGCTCGGTGTTGATCACGCCCTTGGAGTCGCACATCACGATGTTTTTGGGGTTGACGCCCAGGGCGATATATAGCTTAGTGCAGGAAACCGCGGCGGCTCCGGCGCCGTTTACCACGAGCTTGATGTCCTCGATTTTCTTGCCCTGGATCTCGAGGGCGTTCAACAGGCCCGCGCCCGAGATGATGGCCGTGCCGTGCTGGTCGTCGTGCATCACGGGGATGGTGCACTCGGCCTTCAGCGTTTGCTCGATCTCGAAGCATTCGGGGGCCTTGATATCCTCAAGGTTAATGCCTCCGAAAGTGGGGCTGAGGGCCTTTACGATCTCGATGAATTTCTTGGGATCCTTCTCGTTGATTTCGATATCAAAGCAGTCGATGCCGGCGAAAATCTTGAACAATAGGGCCTTGCCCTCCATCACGGGCTTTCCGGCGAGAGCTCCGATGTCGCCCAGGCCCAACACGGCGGTGCCGTTGGAAATCACCGCCACGAGATTTCCCTTGTTGGTGTACTCGTAGGCGTCCTGCGGATCCTGCTCGATGTCGAGGCAGGGGTAGGCCACGCCCGGGGAGTAGGCCAGGGCCAGGTCGGCCTGCGTGGAGTAAGGTTTGGTGGGAACGATCTCGATTTTGCCCGGCTTGCCACCCATGCGGTGGTAATCGAGGGCCATTTCTTTGGTTACCTTTGACATATCTCTATTACTTAAGAACGCTAAATGCAGCTTGAATGATGATGATCTTTTGAAACGCTTGTGAATTACCAGATTTTGCTTGGCTGGGGCTTACATTCTGTAACGACGAAGCCCAATAAGCTAACAATTTGTAACCCTTTCAGTTCAATTTTCCGCGAAGTTAACAATTTTCCGCGACATAGCCGCGAAAAGTGACGGAAATCCTTCAAGAGGCGGCAGTCGCGGGTCGATTTCAATCGATTTCAATCGAGATTTATCGACATAAATAGAATGAAATCGAGAGAAGTCGAATGAAGTCGAGAGAAGTCGAATGAAATCGAGAAAAGTCGAATGAAGTCGAGCCCGGGAGGCGGAAAACCCGAAGAAACCGGCCCAAAAATATAATTATGTGGTAAAAGGTGCGATATGTCGCGGAAATTTCGTAACTTTGCACGAATTTTTGACGAAAGAAACTATATTTAAGCAGAAAACCATCTTATGGCACTTAACCCAATCAAGAAGACCATCACGCTTGCCGATGGCCGCACAATTACCCTGGAGACAGGCAAATTGGCCAAGCAAGCCGACGGTGCCGTTGAGCTGCGCATGGGCAACACCATGCTGCTTGCCACAGTCGTTTCGGCCCAGGAGGCCGGCGAGGGAGTCGACTTCATGCCCCTCACAGTAGAGTACAAAGAGAAATTCTCTTCCAACGGCCGCTTCCCCGGCGGTTTCCTCAAGCGCGAAGGCCGCGCCTCGGATTACGAGATCCTTACCTCGCGCCTGGTCGACCGCGTGTTGCGACCCCTGTTCCCCGACAATTATCACGCCGACACCTTCGTGAATGTGACCATGTACTCGGCCGACGGTGTTGACGCCCCCGACGCTCTGGCAGGCCTGGCCGCTTCGGCAGCCCTCGCCGTGAGCGATATCCCCTTCAACGGCCCCATCTCGGAGGTGCGCGTGGCCCGCGTTGACGGTGAGTTTGTGATCAATCCCACCTTCGACCAGCTGCAGAAAGCCGACATGGAGCTTATGGTTGGTGCCACTTACGACAATATCATGATGGTAGAGGGCGAGATGGATGAGGTGAGCGAGGCCGACCTGCTCGCCGCCCTCAAAGCCGCCCACGACGCCATCAAGGACCACTGCAAGGTGCAGCTCGAGCTGGCCGAGGAGGCCAAGGCCACCGTTAAGCGCGAGTACTGCCACGAGGTCAACGACGAGGACCTCCGCAAGGACGTGCGCGAGAAATGCTACGACAAGGCTTACGCCATCGCCAAGGCCGGTTGTGCCGACAAGCACTGGCGTCAGGACTCGTTCGACGCCATCTGCGAGGAGTACATCGCCTCGATTCCCGAGGAGGAGCGCGAAGAGAAAGAACCCCTTGTGCGCCGCTACTACCACGACGTGGAGAAGGACGCCATGCGCCGCTGCGTGCTCGACGAGGGCATCCGCTTGGACGGCCGCAAGACCAACGAGATTCGCCCCATCTGGTGTGAGGTCGACTATCTGCCCGGCCCTCACGGTTCGGCAGTGTTCACCCGTGGCGAGACCCAGTCGCTGGCTACCGTCACCCTCGGCACCAAGCTCGACGAGAAGATTCTCGACGACGTGCTCAATCAGGGCAAGGAGCGCTTCCTGCTTCACTACAACTTCCCTCCCTTCTCCACCGGTGAGGCCCGTCCCAGCCGCGGCGTAAGCCGTCGCGAGGTAGGTCACGGCAACCTCGCCCACCGCGCCCTCAAGCGCATGTTCCCCGACGACTTCCCCTATGTGTGCCGCGTTGTTAGCGACATCCTCGAGAGCAACGGCTCCTCGTCGATGGCTACCGTGTGCGCCGGCACCCTCGCTCTGCTCGACGCTGGCGTGAAGATGAAGAAGCCCGTTGCCGGTATCGCCATGGGCCTTATCAGCGACGAGGGAGCCACCAAGTACGCCATCCTTAGCGATATCCTTGGCGACGAGGACCATCTGGGCGACATGGACTTCAAGGTAACCGGCACCAAGGACGGCATCACTGCCACACAGATGGATATCAAGTGCGACGGCCTCAGCTACGAGATTCTTGAGAAGGCTCTCAACCAGGCTCGCGAGGGTCGCTTGCACATCCTCAATATCATCAACGAGACCATCCCCGAGCCACGCGCCGACTACAAGCCCCAGGTGCCCCGCATCGTCACCATGCTCATCCCCAAGGAGCTTATTGGCGCTGTCATTGGCCCGGGCGGAAAGGTTATCCAAGGCATTCAGGAGGCATCGGGCGCTACCGTATCGATCGACGAGATCGACGAGGGTGGCTACATCGAGGTAGCCGCTCCCAACAAGGACTCGATCGACAAGGCTCTCGAGATGATCAACGCCATCGTGGCCCTTCCCGAGGAAGGCAAGGTGTACAAAGGCAAGGTGCGCTCGATCCTCGAGTTTGGCGCTTTCGTCGAGTTCATGCCCAACCGTGACGGCTTGCTTCACATCTCCGAGATCTCGTGGAACCGCCTCGAGAACATGGAGGAGAGCGGCCTCAAAGAGGGCGACGAGGTGGAGGTGAAGCTGCTTGAGGTCGACAAGAAGACCGGCAAGTACCGCCTGTCGATGCGCGCGCTGCAAGAGAAGCCCGAGGGCTACGTAGAGCGCGAGCGTCGTCCCCGCCGCGAGGGTAGCGACCGTCCCCGTCGCGATGGCAATGACCGTCCTCGTCGCGATGGTGGTGACCGTGGTCCCCGCCGCGACAACAATCGCCGATAAACGATTTACATCAACAGGCCTGGCGGAGTCAGGCCTGAATAGTAGCCCCTGCCGAAATGCTGGCCGAGCCAGTATGAGGCAGGGGCTATTGTTGTTGCCTGTATGGCCGTCCAAGGCCGGCCCCCCTAAGGCCCCCCATAGGGCAGAATGGAAAAAAGTTGTAAATTCGCGGTATGGCCGATGAATATTTTACGATAACAGCCCCCAGTGAGGGGAAATACACCGAGAAGATGAGCCGGTTTCTGGCTTTTGCGTTCCCCGTCGCCACGGTCGCCGAGGCGAAGGCGATCGTGACCGACATGTCCAATCGCTACCACGACGCGCGGCACGTGTGCTGGGCCTACATGGTGGGCCCGGAGCGCCGCGAGTACCAGTCGAGCGACAACGGCGAGCCCTCGGGCACGGCCGGCAAACCGATTTTGGGGCAAATCAACTCGTTCAACCTCACCGATGTGGTGATTGTGGTCGTGCGCTACTTCGGTGGTATCAAGTTGGGCACGTCAGGGTTGATCCAGGCTTACCGCGAGGCTGCACGTTTGGCCATCACGGTGGCTACGATTGAGCAGCGGTTTGCCCAGGGGACGGTGTCGTTCACTTTCCCCTATTTGGCGATGAACGACGTGATGAGGTTGGCCAAGGGGGGTGATGTAATAATAGTTGAGCAGGAGTTTGACAACTCCTGCTCGATGACGTTGCGCACGCGGCTGGATCACCTGGAGGGGCTTAGGTCGCGGTTGGTGGGGATTGACGGGGTAACGATTAAGTAACCCCAGTTCGGGATAAAAAAGTGGCATAATTATTTGATAATGTGGGGATGATTT
>CAZLSW010000030.1:0-10179 GCA_964562375.1 uncultured Muribaculaceae bacterium
CAAATGATACTATCTACCGTAGTTAAGGGTTCACGATTGGCCTTGCGGCTCCCTCGCTGCGCTCGCAATCGTTCAAATACATCGGTTGTCGACACCGATGCCCTTTCCCCCACCTTGCGCAGGCTCCGCCAGCACCGCGGTGGGGGCTACTTTCCCGGCCTGGCTCCGCCAGACCCGTTGCCGCATCTCCTATTCACACCAGGTTGGGGGTGTCATTCGATTTCGGCCTTGCGGCTCCCTCGCTGCGCTCGCGAAATCTCATATACCACGGCTGATTCTCGCCTGACCTTTACCCCCACCTTGCGCAGGCTCCGCCAGCGCCGCGGTGGGGGCCACTGTCCCGGCCTGGCTCCGCCAGACCCGTCGACGACAGCTCTCCCCGATATATCTCAGTGGCAAGGATGTTCAGAGGGTCGATTATACAAATTATACATGCTATATAACGCTAAAACGCTGACACATAGGCTTTTAACCTACTTTGTGATGTATAATTTGTATAATCCACCCTTTCTCGGTCCTGCTCCCGTTGAGAAACCCCGATGATACTAATGATACTTGATACTTTCCATTAACTTTCTGATTATAAGAGCCTTGCCCTTAGTCTCAAAGTATCATTAGTCTCATCCCATTTACTGAGCATGGGTGCTGGGGGGGAGGTAGCAGCGGGCCTGGCGGAGCCTGGCCGGGAAAGTAGCCCCCACCGCAGCGCTGGCGGAGCCTGCGCAAGGTGGGGGGGGAATGGTGTGGCTCTCAACAGCCGATGTATTTGAGCGATTGCGAGCGCAGCGAGGGAGCCGCAAGGCCAATCGTGAACAATCCCAGCGCAGGGTATCACCCCCCTTCCCGAGCAAGTGTACAGAAAGGGTCGATTATTCATGTTATGCATCTTATTCAACGCTAAATCGCTATCAGCAAAGCATTTAACCCATTATGCCATGCATAAGATGCATAATCCGCACTAAGAGGAGGAGGTAGACAATCAGTGGGGATATTTTGGTTATGAGGTGACAGGTCGGGCGGAGCGTCCTCTAAGAGTTGCCTGAAAACAGGCGCTTGTAGAAGTCGACGTAGCTGTCGAAGCGGAAATGGGAGGCGATGTAGGGGCGTGTGGCCGAGGCGTAGGAGCGCAGTTTCTCCCTATCGCGGGCTAATCTCAGTATAGCGTCGGCCAAGGCTCGGGAATCACCAGCGGGGAAGAGTTCGCCCGTTGTCCCTGGCTCTATCAGCGTGCGAGGTCCCGGGATGTCGCTCACCAAGCACGGCACGCCGCATGCCTGAGCTTCCCTTACCACTCGGGGCGAAGCGTCGCGCAAGGAGGGGAGGATGAACAGCTCGTGAGTGGGCAAGAAGTGGATAGCGTCACTGCGGGTGGGGATAAACTTCACGCACTGAGGCGCGCGGGCCATCTCGGCCTCGTCGGCGTCGCCGATAACAGTGAGCGTGGCCGCACCCTCGGGCAACAGCAGCATGGCGTCAATCAACGTGGCCATTCCCTTGTGAGGTCGGCCCTTGCTTATACCTAAGTAGATTATTTTCAAAGCGTTGCTCTCGGGGAAGGGGCAGGGAAGAGGATTGGCTATGGCGTCATCCACCCACGACAGGTCGAACGGCTTCACCACGTGGCTCAGCTTGCGCTCGGGGAGGAATCCTTTGAGATACTCATGGATATCGGGGGCGCCGCACACGATATGCGCAACCCTCGGATTCAGTATACCCAAATAATACGTGGGGTCGCTACGGCGCACCTTGGCTTGCGTGCCTCGGTAGCCGATGTTCTTGGCTCGGGTGCCCAGCGAGGCCATCAGTGCGCACGACAAGCCCGATGTGCTTGGGGAATAGATCACGTCGGGTTGTAATTGCTTGATCACCTTGCGCAGGGCCTTGATAGCCTTCCATGTGAATTTGGAGCGAATCGGGGGGATAGCAACCGCTTTTACTTTCGCTTCAACTTTTGATAGATATTCTTCTGTACAAGCGATAGTTACGTCAAATTGAGGGTCCTCGGCCACCGCGGCGAGCATCCTCATCGTGATCGAGTCCAAATCGTGGTATATGGCTAACACTTTCCTTTGCATGGGTGCAAAGGTAGCGAATATCACTCAGATTGTGAAATTTTTGGCAACACCGATTTCAGCCATCCCAGTCCGATGATGCCCGCCAGCAAGGAGCCGACGACGATGCCCAATTTGGCTTGGTCGAGCAACACCGCCCCTTGGTCGCCCATCGACTCAAAGGTAAGGTTGGCGATAAACAGCGACACGGTGAATCCCACGCCAGCCAATGCCGACACGGCCGCCATCTCTCCCCAACGGCAATGTTGGGGTAGGGGAGCCCAGCCCAACTTTACCGCAATCCACGAGAAGCCCAGCACGCCGATAAACTTGCCGATTACCAATCCTAAAATCACGGCCAGGCTCACTCCCGACACTATATCCACAGGGTTCAGCCCCAGGAGGAAGATGCCAGCGTTGGCAAAGGCGAACAACGGCACGATACCGAAATTCACTATCGGGTGGAGCGAATCCTCCAACTCCTGCAACGGGGATATCACTTTATCGGATGCCGATTCCACTTGCTTCAGCCAGTCCATCTGCTCATGGGTGAGGATGGTCTTGGAATTGAGCGATTCGGTGTCCATCTCCTTGTAAATGTGGTTGATAGAATCCCAAATTATCTTGATGTACTTCTTGGGGGCGAACACCGGGGTGGCGGGTACGCACAACGCAACGAGCACACCAGCGATCGTGGGATGGATGCCCGAGTTGAGGAACAGGAACCAAACGACGCCACCGATTCCCAAGTAAAAAATCTTGCTCTTGATATGCATTTTCGACCCAAGCAGCAGCACCACGAGCAGCCCCGCCGCGTAAAGCAACAGCCACCCGTCGATGTGCGCCGAGTAGAACACCGCTATGACGATAATGCCGCCGATGTCGTCAACCACGGCCAGCGTGGTCAAGAATATCTTCAGCGAAATCGGCACACGGTCGCCCAGCATCGCCAGGATTCCCAATGAGAAGGCTATATCGGTAGCCATCGGTATCGCTCCACCACCCGCGTAGGGAGTGCCAGCCGAAAGCGCCCAATAAATCAGCACCGGAATCGCCATGCCCCCGATCGCCCCCACAATGGGCAGCAGAGCGTTGCGAATCGAAGACAGCTCGCCCACCAGCACCTCTCGCTTTATCTCCAAGCCGATAGTGAAGAAGAACACGGCCATCAGCGCGTCGTTGATGAATTGCAACAGCGTCATGGCGTGTCCCGAGTGGGAGAACAGGTTGAAATCCCCCACCTGCAGGCGCACCTCCTGGTTCCAGAAATCGTTGTACAGCGTGTCCAATCCGGGGATATTGGCGCACGCAAGGGCCAGCACCGTCGCCGCGATCAGGATGTTACCGCCCGTGGCGTGGCGTCGTAAAGCCTGCTTGGCCGCGTAGTACACCCGGTGATGAAGCGGGGCCTCAGGCGAGAGCTGTGATGTTGAAACGCTTCTTTTCATACCTACAAAAACAACAACTCACCCCCTCGCAATGTTGCGCCGCGGCGAAAAAAGCAGTAAATTCGCGCTCATAATGGCAACAATACTCAACATCGAAACCTCCACCAGCCCATGCTCCACGGCGTTGACCTCCGACGGCATGGTGCTGCTACAACGTCACGAGAACCAAGGGCGCAACCACGCCACCCTCCTGAGCGGATTCATCAAGGACTGCCTCGACCACGCCCGCAAGCACGAGCTGAAAATCGACGCTGTGGCCGTCAGCCAAGGTCCCGGGAGCTACACGGGATTGCGTATCGGCCTGTCGGAAGCCAAGGGATTGGCCTACGCCCTGCAAGTGCCGCTGATTGGCGTAAGCACCCTCCAGTTGATGACCGTGAGCGTGATGTTC
Organism: uncultured Muribaculaceae bacterium; assembly: GCA_964562375.1. Lineage (GTDB taxonomy): Bacteria > Bacteroidota > Bacteroidia > Bacteroidales > Muribaculaceae > JAJPXC01. The sequence goes on from CAZLSW010000030.1 coordinate 3,891, forward strand.
AACCACGATGTCGACCCCGAGGGACTGTTCGCTCCGATGATCGACGCCCGACGCATGGAGGTGTACACCGCTGTCTACGACATGGGGTTGCAACCCGTCCTTGCTCCCCAGCCGCTGATTCTCGACAGCGACAGCTACAAGGAGCAATTAGCCACCGGTAGGCCGTTCTACTTCTTCGGCGACGGCAGCAACAAGGCCCGGGAGGTGATTACCGCCCCCAACGCACATTGGATAGAGGGAGTGGAGCCACTCGCCTCCGACATGCTCGCCCTGGCCGAAAGAGCCTACCACCAGCGCGAGTTCCTCGACTTGGCCTACTCCACCCCCATCTACCTCAAGGACTTCCAAGCCACCAAGCCCAAAAGCCTCCTCTAAATAAAATAACTACCCCACGCGTTACGTTATTTATTTATGAATTTCCGGAAAATCACATCATACGCCCTCGTGGCCGTCACCCTTGCCGCTCTCACCGCTTGCGGAGGCGCGAAACTGTCAACCGCCAACGAGCAACTGGAGCGTGGCGAGTACTACGACGCGTCGAAAACCTATCGCAAGATTTACAACAAGCTCACCAAGAAGGAGGACCGCAAGCTGCGTGGCGAAGTGGCCTACAAAATGGGTTACTGCTACCAAAAGCTCAACATGAGCGCGCGCGCCGCAGCCGCTTACCAGAACGCAATCCGTTACGGCTACGCCGACTCCACCGCTATCCTCGGCCTCGCCCAGTCGCTCCACGGCGACGGCAAATACTCGCAGGCTGTGAAAAGCTATCAGGACTACCTCGCTCTCGACCCCAAATCCAAGGTGGCCAAAAACGGACTTGTGGGCGCTCAGATGGCCGCCGACATCAAGTCGAAAGGCAGCCGTTATATCGTCAAGCAAGCCAAGCTGTTCAACTCCCGACGAGCCGATTTCGCCCCCCAATTCCTCCCCGGTGGCGACTTCGACCAGCTCTATTTCACCACCACCAACGAGAAGGCCATGGGTGACAAGCACAGCGAGATCACCGGCATGAAAAAAGGCGATATATGGTTTGCCAAAAAGAACGAGCGCGGCGAGTGGCAGCGTCCCGAAGCTGTCGAGGGTGAGCTTAACAGCGACCGTGACGAGGGAATCTGCTCATTCTCCCCCGACGGCTCCACCATGTACCTCACCAAGGCACGCCGCGAGCCTAACGCCAACACTGGAGTGGAAATCTACACCTCCCAGCGCAGCGACGCCTCGTGGAGCGCTCCCGTCAAGCTGGAAATCACCGCCGACACCATCTCAAGCTACGGTCACCCCGCAGTATCCCCCGACGGTGCCTGGCTCTACTTCTCCTCGGATATGCCCGGTGGCTCGGGTGGCAAGGACCTGTGGCGAATCAACCTCAAGGAGCGCGCAGGCTCGCTCGAGAACCTTGGCGAATGGATCAACACCGCCGGTGATGAGATGTTCCCCTACGTGCGCACCGACTCAGTGCTGTATTTCTCCTCCAACGGTCACCCCGGAATGGGCGGCTTGGACATCTTCCGCGCCGAATTGCAACCCTCGGGAGGCTGGAAAGTGGAAAATATGGGTTCGCCAATCAACTCGGCAGCCGACGACTTCGGAATCACCTTCGACGCTGGCGAGAGCGGCTACTTCTCATCCAACCGTGGCGACGGCCGCGGCTACGACCACATCTACTCGTTTGTGAAACCCGACCTTGAGATATGGCTCTCGGGATGGGTGATGGACCGCGACGAGGAGCCAATCCCCGGTGCCGTTATCCGTATCGTGGGCGACGACGGAACGATGCAAAAGGAGGTGGCACGCGACGACGGAGCCTTCCGATTCCCCCTGCAGCGAGGAGTGCGCTACGTGATGATGGCCGGTGCCAAAGGCTTCCTGAACGCCCGACAGGAATTCACCTCCGACAGTGCCGAGGAGGATGCCGAATATGGCGTCGACTTCATCCTCGCCTCAATCAACAAGCCTGTGGTGATCGAGAACATCTTCTACGACTTCGACAAGGCCACCCTGCGTCCCGAGTCCAAGGAGGCTCTCGACGAGATGGCGCAAGTGATGCGCGACAATCCCAATATCACCATCGAGATGGCTTCCCACACCGACCGCTGGGGTGACGACGCCTACAACCTCGCCCTGTCCCACCGACGCGCCAAATCGGTTATCGACTACCTCATCTCAGTGGGTATCGCCGAGGACCGCCTCCAATACCAAGGCTACGGCGAGTCGCGGCCCAAGACCATCACCAAAAAACTCGCCCGCGAGCATCCCCAATTCCAGGAGGGCGACGTGCTCAACGAGGAATATGTCGAGCGGCTCTCACCCGAGGACCAAGAAGTGGCCGACCAAATCAACCGCCGCACCGAGTTCCAAGTGCTGTCAATCGACTACCTAATGTATTGATTCAAAACACCTTAGCGAGATGGAATTTCGTACACAAGTTGAGCTTCCATCGCCAGCCCCGCTGGAGCTGACTCATGCCTGCGGTATCGTCGCTCTCGGCTCCTGTTTCGCCGAGGCCATAGGCGACAGGCTGCGCCGTGACATGTTCAAGGTCGACATAAACCCCTCATCGGGAGTGATTTACAACCCCGTTTCCATCGCCCGCGTTATCGACCGATTGACCCAAGAGAAATTCCCTTACACCACTGGCGACCTTGTGCAAAACGAGGGGCTATGGCACTCCTGGGACCATCATTCCTCATTTTCCTGCACCGACCCCGACACCGCGTTACAACGCATGGAACAAGGATGGGAAAAGGGTAGGGGAGCCTTGCTAGCCGCCGGCATGGTGATAATCACCTTCGGCTCAGCCCGGGCGTTTATGCTTAAATCAAGGAATCGCATGGTAGCCAACTGCCACAAATTCCCCGCAAAGGATTTCGCCGTGGTCGACTTGCCTATCTCCACGATGGTGGAAGACGTGATGGAACCGGCATTGGAAACCCTTCACGAGGCCAATCCCCGGGCCAAGGTGGTGCTTACGGTAAGCCCCGTGCGCTATCGGGCTTACGGCTTGGTTGACAACGCCCGCCACAAGGCTCGCCTGCTGGAGATGTGCCACCAATTAACTGAACGTTTCCCGTTTTGCTCCTATTTCCCCGCGTTCGAGATAATGATGGACGACCTGCGCGACTACCGTTTCTACGATTCCGACATGGTGCATCCCTCGGAGGTCGCCAGGGATTATATCTACGAGCGATTCTCGGGGTGGGTAATGCCAAAAGCTACCCGTGAACTCGCGGCCAAGGCTCGCAAAATCACAGCCATGCTCCACCATCGCCCCCTGAGCGACGACCCCGAAATCATAAAAGCCACCCGGGACGAAGCCCAAGGGCGCCTTCAACAATTTATCAACGAGAACCCAATCCTACGACAATGATATACACCGCCTCGGATATAGCCTCGCTTTTGGGGCTGCCACAACCTCCGTTCCCCAACGCCAAAATCACCACACTACTCACCGACAGCCGCTCGGTGGACGCTCCCGCCGACTCCCTGTTCTTCGCCCTGCTCACATCCTCGGGCGACGGCCATCACTATCTGGCCGAATTGTACCGCAAGGGGGTGCGCAACTTCGTGGTGAACCAATGCCCAGTGGACATGGACCTTTTCCCCGAGGCCAATTTCTTTATCGTCAACGACACATTGGAGGCTCTGCAGGCCATAGCTCGCGCCCATCGCAACCGTTTCCACGACCTCCCGGTAATAGGTGTCACCGGCAGCCGTGGCAAGACCATCGTCAAGGAATGGCTCTACCAGCTGCTACAACCCTCCTACGAAATCGTGCGCAGTCCCCGAAGCTATAATTCACAAATAGGTGTGCCGCTGTCCGTTTGGGAAATCAACGAGGAATCCACCTTGGGCATCTTCGAGGCCGGCATCTCCCGCATGGGAGAGATGACCACCCTGCAATCCATCATCCAGCCCAACATCGGCATCATCACCAACATAGGCTTGGAACACCAAGAGGGGTTCCCCTCCAAGGAGGCTAAATGCCGCGAGAAAGTGACCCTGCTGCGAGGGTGCGACACCGTGATCTATTGCGCCGACTCACGCACCATCTCCGAGGCCGTGGCCGACGCTTGCCTCGCAGCCAACGAATTGGCTTGGTCACGCCGCGACCCCGAGCGTCCCTTATATATTAAAGGTGTATTCCCCAAACTCCACTCCACCGTAATTGAGTACTACTATCTGCAACAACCAGGCCGCATCGAGATACCGTTCACAGAAAGCTCCGACGCCGAGAACGCCATCCACTGCCTTGCCACAATGCTCCTGTTGGGCTTGCACCCCGACGAGATAGCCCGTCGAATGGCTGCGCTTACCCCTGTGGCTACCCGATTGAACGTGATCGAGGGCGTCAACAACTGCCTGGTAATCCACGACGGATACACGGCCGATTTCGGCTCGCTACGCCCGGCCCTCGACTTCATGGCACGCCGCGCAACCGCTGGACGCGACAATACCGTAATCCTCTCCGACCTCATGCACGAATCCCTCCCTTCCGAGCAACTTTACCGCGCCACAGCCCTCCTGTTACGCACCCGCGGTATCTCCAAAGTGATTGGAGTAGGGGAGGAGATAAGCCGACACAGCCGTTATTTCGACCCCGAGGCTCGGTTCTTCCGCTCCACCGACGAGATGCTCCAGCAGATGTCGCCCAGCGACTTCGTCGACGAGCTTATCCTGATTAAAGGGGCCGCTCCGTTCCATTTCGAGCAGGTGAGCGAAATCCTCGAAGCCAAGCACCACGAGACTGTGCTGGAGGTCAACCTCGACTCGCTAATCCACAACTTCAACTTCTACCGCTCCCGCTTGCGTCCCACAACGGGAATCGTGGCCATGGTAAAAGCCTCGGCTTATGGGGCAGGGGCCTTGGAGGTGTCCAAATCGCTTCAGAGCCAAGGAGCCGCCTATCTGGCTGTGGCAGTGGTGGATGAGGGTGTGGAATTGCGCCGCGCGGGGGTGACAATGCCTATTATGGTACTCAACCCTAAAGTAGTGAACTACAGGGCGTTATTTGGCAACCAATTGGAGCCTGAGATCTTCTCCATCGACATGCTGCGCGACATAATCCGCGAGGGCGAGAAGCTGGGTGTCACCAATTTCCCAATCCACATCAAGCTCGACACCGGTATGCACCGATTGGGCTTCAATCCCAAGGATATTCCTCAGGTAGTCAGCATTTTACAATCGCAAGATGTGGTCACTCCACGCTCCATTTTCTCCCATTTGTCGTGCGCCGACGACCCCAAGGACGACGCCTACACGCTCCAGCAGCTCGAAATCTTCCACTCAACGGCCCAGCTGCTCCAATCGGCTTTCCCACACAAGATTCTGAAGCATATCCTCAACTCCACGGGTATCACGCGATTCCCTGAGCATCAGTGCGATATGGTACGCCTGGGAATCTGCCTCTATGGCATACCCACAATGGACGACCACTCCCAGGACGACCTGAAGCCCGTGTCCACGCTCCGCACCGTCATTATCTCCATCAAGGAATGGCCAGCCGGCACCACCATAGGGTACAACCGCCGAGGCAAGCTTGAACGCCACTCGCGCATCGCCACGATACCCGTAGGCTACGCCGATGGGGTAAACCGACACCTTGGCTGCGGCCACGCCTCGTTTGTGGTTAACGGACATCGTTGTCCCACAGTGGGAAACATCTGCATGGACGCCTGCATGATCGACGTCACCGACGTGCCGTGTCAAGTGGGCGACGCCGTTGAAATCTTCGGCACGCAAATGCCCGCCACCGAATTGGCCCAGGCTCTCGACACCATCCCTTACGAAATCCTCACCGCCGTCTCGCCCCGAGTGAAACGCGTCTACTACCGCGAATAACCCGAGTGAACGAGTGAAGGAGCAAAGGAGTAAAGGAGTAATGGAGGAAAGGAGGAAAGGAGGAATGGAGTAATGGAGTAAAGGAGTAAAGGAATAAAGGAGTAAAGGAATAAAGGAGTAGTAATCGTGCATTAGTGCATTCGTGTATTCGAGCATTCGTGCATTCGTGTATTCGAGCATTCGTGTATTCGTGTATTCGTGCATTCGTGTATTCGAGCATTCGTTTATTCGTCTATTCGAGTATTCGTCTATTCGTCTATTCGGGTGATTGGGTATTCGTGTTTTCGGGGAAGCCGAGAATGAAAAACCAATTTAACATAATACCGATTATGATGCAAAAGCTTTAGGGAGCTGGCCGCCTAATCGCCAATCAAGGAAATTGGCCAGAATCACAATATCATAATATCATAATATCATAATATCATAATATCATAATATCATAATATCA
>CAZLSW010000030.1:10279-34972 GCA_964562375.1 uncultured Muribaculaceae bacterium
AATATCATAATATCATAATATCATAATATCATAATATCATAATATCATAATATCACAATATCACATAATCATATCGAGCGCAGTGAGGGAGCCGCAAGGCCGAAAGCTAATGACACCCCCAACCATTTCCAGGGAAGATTATCCACGCAAAAGTGTTATTCGCAAGCCTCCGATAAAATTATTGGAATAATTCGGAGGAACGATACCCTGCGCTGGGATTGTTCACGATTGGCCTTGCGGCTCCCTCGCTACGCTCGCAATCGCTCAAATACATCGGTTGTCGAGAGCCATACCCTTCCCCCCACCTTGCGCAGGCTCCGCCAGCGCTGCGGTGGGGGCTACTTTCCTGGCCAGGCTCCGCCAGGCCCGCTGTTGTCTACCACACCTCTTGTTGGGCATTATACAAATTATACAACGCAAAATAGGTTAAAAGCCTATGTATAAGCGCTTTAGCATTATATAACATGTATAATTTGTATATTCGACCCTCTCTGTACACTTATCACTGAGATATGTCGAGGAGAGAAGCCGTTGTGGAAAAGTGGGATGTGGATTACCGCTTATTACAGCTGGCCTTTCTTGGCGAGGTTGATGAGATCGGGACCGGGAATCAGGAACAGCTCGACGCGACGATTGGCGGCACGTCCGAGGCGGGAGTTGTTGGGACGCAGCGGCTCGGTTCCTCCCATGGGATAGCCCACGAGCGAGGCCGTCGACTTGGCGTAACGGTCAAACCAATCATACAATGCTGCCACGCGTCCCTCGGAAAGCTCCATCTGGTGGGATTCTGACCCCGTGTCGTCGGTGTGAACCGTCATCACCACCTTGAAGCGTTGCGGCGAGTTGACGAACCCCAACAATGGCGTCAGGCGGTCGCCAGCCTTGGGATACAGCGTGGAATCGTTGGGCGCGAACATGTCGTCGGTGGGTATTATCACGATTACCACCTCGCCTTGGCGCATCTCCTCCACATGGTAGCCTTTTTTCTGCAACGACCCGGCTATTTCGCGCATAAATGCCTTGACATCAGCCGATTGCTTGGCGGGTACCTTGGGAGTGGCCAGATTCTCGTCCATCGTCATCTCAAAGATATCGGAAGATGCGGATTCCGACGTTTTCGACGCACACCATCCCGACAGCGGCAGCATAGCCAACGCCGTGGTTATCAAAAGATTGCGAACTAACGACATTATGCCTCGTCCTCCTCTTCCTCGCCTTCTTGGTCCTCTTCCTCGTCCTTTTCGTCGAGGGTCTCCTCGAAGTCGAGCTCGGCCAGAACGATCGGCTCTACATCGTCGAGCACCACCTTGTTGCGCTTGTCCTTGGAGAGGGTTTTCTTCACCGAGGCGATGAGGTCGTCGGTGTCAAGCTCGGCGTCCGATTCCAGGTCGAGCAGGCCATGATTCTCGTAGTAGTCCCAGATGATGTCCATTATATTGATGATGTCGTCACCCGAGTATTTGCGGCTTACCTTGCCACGGATGGCGTCCTGAATGTATTTGATGCAATTGTTCTCGTCGTACATAGCTTTGCGGTGTTAAGAGGTTAGAGATTCGGGGGTTCTATGTAGTTAGACTGCGTTTGGGCTACTAAGTTAACAATAAAATGGCGACTTCGGGGTGGAAATCGCCATTTTTTTAGATTATTTAAGTGAAACTAGTTACTGGAGGTCGAGGATTCCCTCGGGGAGGTCCATCTCGATCAGGTGCTTGTCTGGGTCGATAGCAGTGATAAACTCATCGGCCACGGGGATGTAGACTGTGCGCCCGTCGGGAGTGAGTACGTGGAAAAGATAGTTGGCCGTGGAGGTGTCCAAGGCGGTAATCTCCCCTACCCTGTCGCCTTCGGGGATAACGATGGTGAATCCCCGGAGGTCGTCGGCATACAGGCCATCGCCATCCTCGTCGTCAGGCTCCAGCCACGCGTCGTCGTCACGGTTGATACGTATCTCCTTGCCGGAAAACGCCCGGGCTTGCGATTCGTCGGTCACGCCGTCGATTTTGACCAGCGCACCTTGGCTCCCGCGAGGTCGTATCGAGGAGATAAAGAAGGGCGTGAGGATACCGTCGACGTCCATAATCAGGCACGACAGCGCGTCGAGGTCGACATCGGCCTCGATCACGGCCGACATCTCGCCATGGATTCCATGGGGCTTGATGATATGGCCAATGGCGGCTGTACCTTGCAGGGTGATCACTTCTTCTTTTTCTTCTTTTTCTTGCCGGTGGTTTCGGGCACGACTATCTGCTCAAACTGGTGCAGGCGGTGCAGCTCGGGGTCCAATCGGATTGCCCCGTGCGACAATTCGGCCAAGTCCTTGAAAATCTTGGCGTCCTCGGCACCCTCGGGGTTGACCTGCAGCATGAGCTTCTTCATATGGTTGGCCAGCAGGAAGATAAGGGCGTCCTTCTCCTCGCCCGCCTCCATCTGGGCGCAACGGTCGATCATTCCCACGATGTAACGCCCGTAATGGCGAAAACGGTTGGGACCGACGGTCGCCGTGTATGGGACTGGGTCGGGTAGCGTCTTTAGGCTCTCCTGCTGTATCACCTCGCAAGGGTAGTCGATGTCGAGCTGGAAGTCGCTCATGATGGCCAGATGGTCCCAGAGCTTGTGCTTATAGTCCGGCTCGTCACGCAGCTGTGGGAACAGGTTGCCCATGGTGTCGACAATCGAATAGGCGCAACGCGTGCGCAGGTCGCGGTCCTTAATCTCAAGGCAATGGTCGACCATACGCTGGATGTTGCGGCCATACTCGGGAAGCACCAGCCGTTTGAGCCTTGTATTATATGTAAGCATCGGCTTAGGATTACATGTTCATGCCGCCGTCCACCTGGATTACCTGACCGGTAACGTAGCCCGACATGTCGGAAGCCAGGAACGTGGCGACGTTGGCGATATCCTCTACTTGTCCGCCGCGACGCAAGGGTATCTTCTTGCACCACTCGGCGCGCACCTCCTCGGGCAGGGCGGCGGTCATGGCTGTCTCGATGAAGCCGGGAGCGATGGCGTTGGCGCGGATGCCGCGCGAGCCAACCTCCTGAGCCACACTCTTGGCCAGTGCGATCAAGCCGGCCTTGGATGCGGCGTAGTTGCTTTGACCGGCGTTGCCATGCACGCCCACCACCGAAGCCATGTTGATAATCGAGCCACCGCGCTGGCGCAGCATCGTGGGCAGAACGGCGTGGATGAAGTTGAACGCCGATTTGAGGTTGACGGCGATCACAGCGTCCCACTGCTGCTCAGTCATGCGCATCATAAGGCCATCCTTGGTGATGCCGGCGTTGTTGACGAGGATGTCGATACGACCGAAGTCGGCAAGAATCTGCTTCACCACCTCCTCGGTCTGAGCATAATCGGCGGCGTTGGAGGCGTAACCCTTGGCTTTCACGCCCAAGGCCTCGATCTCAGCCTCCGTGGCTTTGCCGTTCTCGTCGATAACAAGGTCGGTGAACGCGATGTTGGCGCCCTCTTGGGCGAACTTCAAGGCCAGAGCCTTGCCTATGCCGCGGGCGGCGCCCGTGATCAATGCTGTTTTTCCTTCAAGTAGTTTCATATTGATAGTTGATGAATATTTTCCTGACTGCAAAGGTAGCAATAATTAACAGAATCGGCAAATTTGCCGCTTAACTACGTTTTTGTTTGCCATTTAGGGGTGAAATGTGTAACTTCGCGACAAAATTACAACCGAAAATGAAAGTTTTGAAATTTGGTGGCACCTCCGTAGGGTCGGCCCAGAGAATCAAAGACGTTGCCGCGTTGATCGTCCCACGTGGCAAAAACATCATTGTGCTTTCCGCTATGTCGGGAACCACCAACTCCCTTGTCGAAATCAGCGACTACCTCTATAAAAAGAACATCGAGGGAGCAAAAGAAACTATCAACAACCTCGAGGCCAAGTATCGCCGCACCATCGACGAGCTTTACTCCACCGAGGAGGCCAAGGCGCAAGCACTCCACGAGGTGAAGGCCTGCTTCAACTACATCCGCTCGTTCACCAAGGACATCTTCACCCTCTTCGAGGAGAAGGAGATTCTTGCCCAGGGCGAGTTGATGTCGACAGCCATGATGACCATCTACCTCAAGGAGCAAGGAGTAGACGCCCAGTTGCTCCCCGCCCTCGAGTTTATGCGCACCGACAAGAACGCCGAGCCTGACACCCAGTACATCCGCTCGCGCCTCACCACCCTGCTCGACAAGTACCCCGAGGCACAGCTCTACATCACCCAAGGTTACATCTGTCGCAACGCCTACGGCGAGATTGACAACCTGCAACGCGGCGGCAGCGACTACACCGCCTCCCTTATCGGCGCCGCTATCAACGCCGACGAGGTGGAGATTTGGACCGATATCGACGGCATGCACAACAACGACCCCCGATACGTCGAGGGCACCGAGCCTGTTTCCCACCTTCACTTCGAGGAAGCTGCCGAGCTCGCCTACTTCGGAGCCAAAATCCTCCACCCCACATGCGTCCTCCCCGCCAAACTGAACAACATCCCCGTGCGGCTGCTCAACACCATGCAGCCCAACGCCGCCGGCACATTAATATATAACACCCAAGGCCCCAAAGCAATCAAGGCCGTAGCCGCCAAGGACAACATCACCGCCATCAAGATCAAGAGCGGACGCATGTTGCTCGCCTACGGTTTCCTGCGCAAGGTGTTCGAGATCTTCGAAACCCACCAGACTCCTATCGACATGATCGCCACCTCCGAGGTGGGCGTGTCGGTGACCATCGACAACGAGCGCAACCTTGAGGCCATCGTCAACGACTTGAAGAAATTCGGCACCGTTACCGTCGACAAGGACATGGTGATTATATGCGTGGTGGGCGACCTCGAGTGGCAGAACCGCGGCTTCGAGGCCAAAGCCCTTGACGCCCTGCGCGACGTCCCTGTCAGGATGATTTCCTACGGCGGCAGCAACTACAACATCTCGTTCCTCATCCGCAAAGAGGACAAGGTTAAGGCTCTCAACTCGCTGAGCGACCACCTCTTTAAGAATAAAAATTAATATCCACAAGGGCTTAACCATATCGATTAAGCCTTTTTTACTGTTTATAGGCCCAATAAGTCCCATAGGGCCTATAGGACACATAAGTGACAATATATGTTTCCAATAGAAAAATTAGAGAAGTCCCCCACCCCGCTTTACTATTACGACCTGCAGCTCCTTAACGACACCCTGCAGGCCATCAAGGACGCCATTCCCGACGACCGATTTAAGGTGCATTACGCCATCAAGGCCTGCAACAACCCCAATGTGCTCAAAGTGATCGCCGACGCTGGACTGGGCGCCGACTGCGTTTCCGGGGGCGAGATTCTCCAAGCCTTAGAAGCTGGTGTACCCGCCGAGAAAATCGTCTACGCTGGCGTGGGCAAAACCGACGCCGAAATCCTCTTAGGCTTGGACAAAGGCATCGGCTGCTTCAACGTCGAGTCGATCGAGGAATTGGAGGTGATCAACGACCTGGCCCTCAAGGCTGGCAAAGTGGCTCCCATCGCTTTCCGCATCAACCCCAACATCGACGCCCACACCCACGAATACATCACCACAGGTCTGGCCGAAAACAAGTTTGGCATTCCCCATCACCTCGAGAAAGAGGCTGTTAAGAGAGCCAAGGAGATGAAGGGCGTGCGCCTGAAGGGATTGCACTTCCACATCGGCTCGCAAATCACTATCAACGAGCCATTTGCCCTGCTTTCACGCCGCGTCAACTCCATGCAGGACGACTACGACAAGCAAGGCATCACGTTTGAGACCATCAACGTGGGCGGAGGCCTGGGCATCGACTACGACGACCCCGACGGCAACCCTATTCCCGACTTCAAAAGCTACTTCGCCACCTTCGCCCGTGACCTTAGCTTGCGTCCCGGCCAAGAGTTGCACTTCGAGTTGGGACGCTCGGTTGTGGGTCAATGCGGCTCGCTGATCACCCGCGTGCTTTACGTGAAAAAAGGCGCCGGCAAGCAATTCGTGATCTGCGACGCTGGTTTCCCCGACCTGATTCGCCCCGCCCTCTACGGCGCAAATCACAAGATTGAGAACCTATCCGCAGCCTTACGTGAAAACGAGGCTGATGGCTCCAAGGACAACACAGCCGTGTACGACATCGTAGGGCCCATCTGCGAGTCAACCGACTGCTTCGGCAAGGACGAGCGTCTGCCCATCACCCGTCGCGGCGACCTGATTGCCCTGCGCTCCGCCGGGGCCTACGGCGAGGCTATGGCCTCGGGTTACAACACCCGTCCCCTACCCTCCTCCCTCCTGGCTTAAGCGGGGATTACCACCAAATGATAAAATGATAAAGTGATAATCAAGGATCCACTTTGAGACAACAAAAGAGCCGCGATTAAGCGGCCCTTTTCGTAATATTTCGTAAGATGTTTTACTGCCCAAGATAAGTCTTCAGCAGGCGGCTCTTCTGGCCCTTTAGGCGACGGATAGCCTTCTCCTTGATCTGGCGCACGCGCTCGCGGGTGAGGTCAAACTCAGCCCCGATCTCCTCCAAGGTCATCTCCTGGCAACCGATGCCGAAGAATTTCTTGAGGATCTCACGCTCGCGCTCGTGCAACTGGCGCAGGGCGCGGTCTACCTCCTTGGAGAGCGATTCCTGGGTCAACGTGGCGTCGGCCATGGGAGAGTCGTCGTTGGTGAGCACATCGAGAAGAGAGTTGTCCTCCCCCTCCACGAAGGGTGCGTCCACCGAGATGTGTCGGCCCGACACCTTCATCGAATCGGCAATCTTCTCCACAGGCACGTCCAAAGCCTCGGCAAGCTCCTCGGCCGACGGACGGCGCTCGTTCTCCTGCTCAAACTTCGACAATGCCTTGGAAATCTTGTTGAGTGAACCTACCTGGTTGAGGGGCAAACGCACGATACGCGACTGCTCGGCCAAAGCCTGCAGAATCGACTGGCGAATCCACCACACCGCGTAGGATATGAATTTAAAACCACGGGTCTCGTCAAACTTCTGCGCGGCCTTGATCAAACCGAGGTTACCCTCGTTGATGAGGTCGGGCAACGACAAGCCTTGGTTTTGGTACTGCTTGGCTACCGACACGACGAATCGCAAGTTGGCGCGGGTAAGTTTCTCGAGAGCTGCCTGATCCCCTTGCCTGATGCGTTGGGCGAGCTCCACTTCCTCTTCTACAGTTATGAGGTCCTCACGTCCAATCTCTTGCAGATACTTGTCGAGCGATGCGCTTTCGCGGTTAGTAATTGATTTGGTAATCTTTAGTTGTCTCATCCTTGAGAAATGAAATGTATGGGGATACCTTGTTAATAATATATTATTCGTGCAAAGTTAACGCTTTTCTCCCATACATCGATTACCGATTTACGATTATTTCACCTTTATTAAGCATCAATAACCTTTTCTTCCCCTCTTGCCTCTCTCCTCTTGACTCTTGACTTTTGACTTTTGCCTCTTGCCTCTTGCCTCTACCTGCGTGGTGCCACTATGCGCTCGCCAAGGAATTTGGCAAATTCAGCTTTGATCTCGGTCACGCGCTTATTTTCCTGCATCAGAGCCAGCACCTCCGAGGGATTATAGCCCGGTTGGCTGCACAAGTCCTTGATTTTCCGGCGGATGGAGCGTTGTTGGCATTCAAGCACGGCATCCTTTAGCTCGTAGACAGCGCGCTCCACAAGGGAATAGAGCCGCTCCTCCTCGGTTTCGATATGGGCGTGCTTGGTGTGGATTTTCGACAGTTGGTATCGGTCGCTCACAAGGTCGGTGGTCAAGCGGCGTATCTCGTCGTCGTCGCAAGATGCCAATTGCTTTTCGATGAAATGCTGGGCTACGGCGTTACGGGCATCGGCCACCATCTCGTCACAGCGGGCTTGCAACTCCTTTTCGCGGCGATCGATATCGGCCACCGAGCATCCCGAGTCGCGTATCTCGGCCACTCCCCGGTCCCACATCTCTCGGCGCTCCTGGTCAATGCGCTCATCGGCTCGGGAGCGTGCTTGGGGCCATTCGTCTCTCAGCAGATTGGCCGCCATATTTATCGCACGGGCATAAAGTGGAGTGGTGATTGACAGGCCATCGCCCTCCAAATCGCCAAGGATGTAATCTATCACAGTGATTGACATGGGATTGCCCTCCTGGTCGTAAGCCTCATCGCCAATCTCCACAGCACCGTATTTCAGGGCGTAACGCAACACCGCTCGCTCAAATTTGGCCAAAAACATGGTGTCCTCCTGCTCGGTGCTCTCATGTTGCAGGGATACTTCCTGCGTTTGAGTAACGGCTTCTTGCTTTTGCTCCAGTCCTTGCAAAGTGCGGGCGGCCGCTTCTTTGGCCTGTTTAAGAGCCTCCTTGTCGCGACGGGCCGTGATGAGTTTGTCGCACTGTTGCACAATCAGTTTCTCGCTCATTCCAAGGCGGTTGGCGCACTCCTGAATGTACACGTTGCGGGTAATCGGATCGGGAATTAGGGCTATCGACTCGATAACGTCGGTGATCACGTTGGCACGAGCTATGGGGTCGTTGGCCACGCCCTTGAGCAGGATGTCGGTCTTGAAGGCGATGAAATCCTGGGAATTTTTTGCGATATAATCCTCGACCTCGGTGGATGAGTGATGTTGGGCGAACGAGTCGGGGTCGTCCCCGTCGGGCAACAGCACCACCTTTACGTTCATGCCCGCGGCCAGCAGCAGGTTGATGCCTCGCAGGGAGGCCTTGATACCCGCGGGGTCGGAATCATAGATTACCGTGAGGTTGCGGGTGATGAGTTTGATTTTGTGGATCTGCCCTTCGGTAAGGGAGGTGCCCGAGGAGGCTACCACATTCTCAATGCCGCTCTGATGCATCGAGATCACATCCATGTATCCCTCCACCATTATGCAGCGGTCCTTTTTGGCGATAGCTTGGCGGGCTTGGTAGAGGCCGTACACCTCCACGCTCTTGTGGTAGATGGCCGATTCGGGGGAGTTGACGTATTTGCCCACGCCCTCTTTCTTGGCTTGCAGAATACGACCTCCGAAAGCCACAACCCGACCCGAGGTGGTGAAAATCGGGTAGATTACGCGTCCACGGAAGCGGTCGTACACGCGTCCCTCCTCTGTCTTGGCGCAAAGGCCCGTGTCAAACAGGTATTTCTCGTTGAAACCCTTGGCCGTGGCGGCCCGGTAAAGGGCATCGCCTTTTGGGAGGGAGTAGCCCAGGCGGAAGCGTTTGATGGCCCAGTCGTTGATGCCACGCTCTCGGAAGTAAGTGAGACCAATGTCGCGGCCGTCGTCGGTGTCCGTCAGATTATGCTCGAAATAGTTGAGGGCGAAGTCGTTGACAGCGAACAGCGACTCGCGTTCCGAGGCTTGTTGCCGTTCGGCGTCGGTCAATTCGCGCTCCTTTACCTCGATGTTGTATTTTTTTGCCAGGCGTTTCAGGGCCTCGGTGTAGGAGATCTGCTCCAGCTCCATCAGGAAATTGACCGGCGAGCCGCCCTTGCCGCATGAGAAGCATTTGCACAGGCCCTTGGCTCGTGAAACCGAAAACGAAGGCGTGCGCTCGTTGTGGAACGGACACAAGCCGATATAGCTGGCGCCCGAGCGTTTCAGCGTCACATAGTCGCTCACCACCTCCACAATGTCGGCGGCATCCAATATCCGTTGTACAGTCTCCCTATCTATCAACGTTAGTTCTCACCTTTTGTGACCCACTCCTTTACAATTTCATAATTCCTATGTATTTCCGCAAGTCGTTCAGGCGATTCTTTAAGATTCTCCTTCATACGGGCTTCAAATCGACGAGCATCCTCGCCGTATAAAATCGGTGTTTCTGCTATTGGACGGGCCATAATTTCATGCTTTTTAATTTACAATGCAAAAGTAAGAAATATTGTTTTAAAATGCAACTTAATGGCCGTTCATGAATCTCTCGATTGCGATCCTAATATCCAATAGGAGGGAGCGGAGGGGGGTGACGATGGGGCGGAACACCGAGGAGGAGGTGGGGGTGAAGATGCGCAGGTCGCCCTGGCGGCAGCGCACGTCCATGATGTCGTCCATGATCACCGGTTCGCCGTCGATGTGCGCTGGTCCCTCCGAGTTGCGATAGATTACAGCCGATGGGGCGCGGAATGTGCGAATCATAGTGTTGCGGTTGATGTACCCTGTCATCAGGTCGATGCCCATCACTGCCGAGTCGACCAAGTTGCCAGCGTGAACCACGGTGATGTCAAGCAACCCGTCAGTGATCGAGGCCTCAGGAGCGATATAGGCGTTGTTGCCGTATTGCGAGGCGTTGCACACAGCCACGAGAAATGCCTTCTCGGTCAGGACCTTGCCTCCGGAAGATATTGTGTAAGTTTGGGGATGATATTGGACGTATTCTTGGATAGTAGAGCGGATGTAGGACAGCTTGCCTCGGCGGTGTTGGTGGGCGAAGCGATGGGACACGGCGGCGTCAAATCCCACGCCAAAGGTGCAGAAGAATTTGCGGCCGTTCACCTCCCCGTGGTCGCAATTGATGATATGTTCCTCCTCAATCACGTCAAGCGCCAGGCGAGGGTCGATAGGTATCCCAAGGTGGCGTGCCAGACCGTTGCCCGACCCCGATGGGATTATGCCCAGCGGCACACCGGTGCCACACAATGCGTCAGCAGTCTCGTTGATAGTACCGTCACCACCGGCAGCCAGCACCGCGTCATATCGTCCCTGGACCGCTACCTTGGCCAATCGCGTGGCATCGCCCGCACAGGTAGTGTATTGGGTATCTACCGCGTAGCCCAGAGTCCCGAGGCGTTCGGTCACTTCCTGGGCCAGCCCCTCCTTGGAGTGGGTGCCTGAGATAGGGTTGATTATGAGCATGAGTCGGCGGTTGGTGTCGGCCATGGCGTTACAGGTGTTTTATGAGGTTCATTACGTGGTAAAAAAGTCGGTGGCGACGGCCCCAGTCTCGGCCTTGTGTGATGGCTGATTGGTAGCTCACGTCATTCCCGGCTGAGTTCATCGCGTCGGTAAGCATGGGATTGTTCAGGGCATTTTCGATAAATCGGTTCAATCCACGGCGATGGCGACCTCTAAGGCCTTGGGCCACCTTGTCGAGGAAGTCGTTCACCAGCCCTTGATCGAGGTTTAGCCGATAGGTCGACTGACGATCCTGGGGTGCTTGGTCGAGTAGCTGCAACATGCGCTCGTAGCTCTGCAGGTTCCATTGCCACAACTCGGGATACGGTAGCGTGGATTGGCCACCCATACGCCAGCGATACCCTTGGTAATCTATCCACGTCACCTTGCCCGGATGCAACATCACCCGGTAATTGAAAATCCAGTCCTCCCCCACCCCTTCGGGCTGATGCTCGTCGAGGTCAATGAACGAGCGGCGATACAGTACACCCCATTGGGTACAGGGCAGACCGGCTCGTCGTAACAGGTGTGGTAGAAGCTCGTTGGTGGTATAGATAGCTTTGGTGAAGAATCGCGAGGGGGTGAAATGGGGAATAGCTACCCATCCCCGTGGCGACAACTTGCGTGAGCCCATAATCACCATGTCGCTTTGGGTGTCGTGGGCCTGTGCCCATAGCTCGCGCAGGGCGTCGGGAGCCAGAAGGTCGTCTTGGTCGATGAATGTCACATATTCCCCCTTGGCTGAGGCGACACCTTGGAGGCGTGCCCCACCCTGCCCGTGGTTGACCGATGAGCGTATGAGACGGACGCGGGGATCCACAGCCGCGTAGGAGCGGATAAGCTCGGGAGTGGAGTCGGTTGACGCGTCGTCCACTATCACCAGCTCCCAGTCGTGAAACGATTGCTTTACCACCGATTCTATAGCCTTGCGCAGGGTTGCTGGCGCGGCGTTGTAAGTGGCCATCACCACCGAGATGTAGACACCTGTAGAGGGTACAGCCTGAACCGAACGCTTGGCGGCTAATTTGCGGGCCATTCTCGAGTAAAGTAGCCACACAATACGCTTCTCCTTGGGCTTGAGGGCGTAATGCTTGGAGTCGGCTATCAACCGCTTTACCTCGGGATGAAAACGGGAGAACATCGCCCCTCGGGCTATGCAACAGTCGTATAGGCGGTGCAGGCGGTAGAAGAAGAAGGCTTCCGAGTCGTTGACCAGTGGCCGCATGCCCTCGACGAGCTTCACCCACCCGCGGAAGTTCATCACCCCGGCTCGGACAGGACGGTTGTGACGGTAGTAATAATTATATATGTGATGACCTTTGTTTATGTAGATCTGGCCTTGGAGGTTGAGCGAGCCCACGAGCATCAGCAGCTCCTCGTTGATGTTAATCTCGGGGTCTACCAGCCGCTCCATTCCCAGAAGATCTTGTCGGCGGAACATCTTGGCACACATTGTGGGAACAAAGTCGCCCATCAACAAGCCGTCGACAAATTCCTCTATACTGAGCAATCCCGAGAAGTCACCTCGTAGGGAGTAATGGCCAATGGGGGTGCAGCGCCACACGCCGCCCTCAACCACCGAAACCGTGCCTTCGTCGTGTTGCAGGAGCCATTCCAAAGCGTCAGGCTCCAGGGTGTCGTCGGCGTCGAGGAAAGTGATGCGCTCAGTAGTGGCCTCCTTTACACCCCGGGATCGTGCAAGAAGAGTACCTCGGTTTTTGGTGTGAACGGCCTTGATACGAGGATCCTCATTGGCAAACTGGTCGACGATGGCACCTGTGGAGTCGGTCGAGCCGTCGTCCACCACTATCAGCTCCCACTGCTTGATAGTCTGTGAGATAACGCTTTGGATAGCTTGCGCCACCCACTTCTCCTCGTTATATGCCGGAATCACTACGGTTACCATATCTTGCAAAATTAGCCATTTACATTTACCCCGCCAAAAATATCCGTCATTTCACATATTTTAAATATCATTAGGTATTATTCAATGTAAAATCTTGGTCGAAAAAATTGCAGTTCCAAAATTAATCGCTACTTTTGTCAAAAATATGCCGGCCTAATGACCGGAGTAACCTAAATCTACCAAATAACCCTTTAGTAAAGACCTAACTTAAAGTGACTTACCGCCTGTGATTATGATCAACAGGGCTAAAAAAGACTGACAATTCACCAATCTAATAATCAATATCGAAACATGTTTACACAATTGCAAAACCGCGCGTTACGTCGCGCAACCTTAGTGACTTTGCTGGGTGTTTCCGGTTTGCTCGTCAACGCTGCTACGGTGACCTTCACCACTGGAGGTATTACCTACAAGAGCACCGACGGCGAGACCGTGGAGATCCAGAAACCCGCTTCGGGCGTTACCTACGAGGGCGACTATGTGATTCCCGCTACCGTGGAGAACGACGGCGTCACCTACTCGGTGGCCAAGATGAACGCCTTGGCCTTCAAGAACAACACTACCGTTACCGGCCTTGACCTCGGTGCTACCGCCATTACCTCGGTGGGCCGTACCGCTCTCGGTGGCATGACCGCGCTGAAGACCCTGGTGCTTCCCTCGGGCCTTACCACCATTTCCTCCGACGCCATGTCGGGCGACTCCGCTCTTGAGGCTGTGGTAATTCCCGGAGGCGTTACCAAGATTAACTCCAACACCTTCCAGGACTGCTACGCTTTGAAGGACCTCACCTTCGCAGCTGGCTCGGAGGCTCTGTCGCTCACCAACACAATGTGGGGTTCGTCAACCCTCAACAGCCTCACCCTGGAGAACCTGACCATCAACCGCGCGCTCGACCTTGAGTCAACCAATCTGGCCGACCAGCCTTTCGCCAACATCAAGTCGATTAAGAACGTTGTGCTTGCCGACGGCCTCACTTCGGTGCCCCAGTACATGTTCCAGAACTGTACCGGCCTTACCACCATCAACATCCCTTCGACCGTCACCTCCATCGGCTCGCAGGCATTCTACAACACCGGTATTACCTCGGTTGTGATCCCCAACGGCGTTACCACCATTAACGCTTCGACCTTCTACAACTGCTCGTCGCTGGCTTCGGTAACCCTTGGCAACGCCACCACCTCGATTGGTGCCATGGCATTCTACAAGGCCGCTATCACCTCCATCAACTTCCCCGAGACCCTTACCTCCATCGGCGCTCAGGCATTCCAGGCTTGCTCCATCGGTGGCGAGGTTACCTTCCCCTCGGCCCTGCAGTCGATTGGCGACAAGGCTTTCCAAGGCAACAATGCTACCGTCTACAACATCCCCGCGTCGCTTACCTCGATCGGCAGCTCTTGCTTCTACAACAACACCAAGCTCACCAAATTCACGGTTGACGCTGCCAATGAGGCTTACAAGGTATCGGACGGGGGCGCTCTCGTCACCAAGGACGGTGCCAAGATCCTCAGCTACCCGGTAGCATCCTCGGCTACCTCTTACACCGACAACATCGCTGTTGAGGTTGACGCTTACGCTTTCTGCAAGGCTACCAAGCTCACCGAAATCAACCTCCCCGCTTGCCTCACCTACGGCGACTACTCGCTGTCCAACACCGGCATTACCTCCTACGCCCTCAACGGCACAATCGGCCGCTACGTACTGGCCAACAACGCCAACCTCGTTGACGTGACCGTTGACTCCAACGAGTGCCCCACCGGCGTCGTTAAAGGCTGTACCGCTCTTACCTCTTACACCACCCTCCAGGATGTGGTAATCGTTCGTCAGGACGCCTTCAACGGTTGCACCGCTCTTAAGGACCTCAACCTTGGCTCGATTCTCGCTATCCTCGAGGCTGACTGCTTCGCTGGTTGCAACGGCTTGAACATCATCGTGGGTGCCACCTACCCCGCCGCTATGGCTTCGGGCGTGTTCACCGAGGAGACCGTGATGAGCGCTACCGTGCCCACCGCATTGGTTGACTCCTACAAGAAAGCCGCCGGCTGGCAATATCTCACCATCAAGGGCGACGAGAACCTGGAAATCGGTGGTGCCGACATGGGCATGCCCGACGGCCTTTACTACGCTGGCCCCGATGGCAACCTTTACTGCTACTACGCCGACGGCCAATTTGACAGCTACGACGTAGGCGGTCTTCCCCACACCTTCCAGCTCGCCCAGTTCAGCCACCGTATTTACGGCGCATCGGCTGGTAAAAAATTCTATTATGAGAATCCTTCCGCGACCACTGGCGACGGTGTGCTCTTCTACATCTCCAAGATTGGCGGTAATGTCTTCCAGGCTACCGTTCTCGACAACGCTGGAGGCAATGCGTTCAAGGATCCCAACGGTCTTTATATCTACGGCGACACCCTCTATGTAAACGACCGTAACGTGTGCGCCCGCAAAATCGCTGCCGACGCTATCTCCCTGCCTATTGATTATCCCTCATGGTTTGAGAACAACTGGATGTTCTATTACAACAATCCTTGGGTATACGGCTGTATCAAGGCTGGCTTCGCCATCACTCAGGATCAGGACGACGAGGGCAACCCCGAGCCCCTATACTGGTTCGCTTTCAAGTACAACGGTGAGGGTATCTTCCGCTTCAAGGAGAAGCACATCGGTTCGTCATCCGCAGCTGGTCCCGACCCCGGTTATACTCCTATCTTCTCCACCAACGGCACTATCATGACCACCTTCAACATCGACGAGAAGAACGGTCACCTCTATATCTATATCGAGACTGCCAACAACGGCAAGGACACCCAAGTGCTGGGCGGCCTCTACCGCTATAACATCAGCGACCTGATGGCTGAAAACGCAAGC
This sequence comes from uncultured Muribaculaceae bacterium, assembly GCA_964562375.1. Lineage (GTDB taxonomy): Bacteria > Bacteroidota > Bacteroidia > Bacteroidales > Muribaculaceae > JAJPXC01. Next base: position 25,908 of record CAZLSW010000030.1, read on the forward strand.
GATATCGTTAACGTTCCCCGCCAGCTGATCGACGGCGCTCCCGTTTACTGGGAAGGCTCCTCCACCAACGAGCACGTGGGTATCTCCCAGCTCACCATCGACGAGAATGGCGAGTACATGTACTGGTGCTATCGCGCTCCCTCGGAGAGCGACATCCAGAACGTGGCCAACGAGGCCGCAGGTCACTACAAGTGGGCTGAGGACTACGACGCTACCAACCCCCGTCACGTCACCGGTATCAAGCGCATCAAGCTCGGCGAGGCGAATCCCGAGGTTGAGACCGTTGTAACAGGCGTTGAGGGCTACGGCGTGGTTCCCGTCAACTTCGCTGGCTCCATCAAGCCCAACGATGGCAAGGAGGGCGTACAGAACGTCAACATCAACGAGAAGGCCGCTTACGACCGCATCAATGTTGCCGGCAACTCCTTCGCCACCACCGAGAACGCCAAGGTTAACGTTTACAACGCCAATGGCCAGCTCGTGATCTGCAACGCTGTCGTTGCCGACGAGCTCACCACCATCGATGGCGCTGGCGTATACGTCGTTGAGGCTATCTTCGCCGACGGTGCCAAGCAAGTAATCAAGATGGCTGTGAAGTAAACCAGAAGCGTGGGAGTCATCCCCCGCATCCCATCAATAGAATGTAAGTCGGGTCGACCCCGGCCCGACATTATAGAAAAGTGCCGTCCTTCGGGGCGGCATTTTTCATTTGCGCTTGGCCGTAACGGAAATTTTGCGTAAGTTTGCGGTGCAATATATCTATCCCGCCATGACAACGATGCTTTCAACCCAGCAAATCTACAACCAGCTGCTCGCCGCCGAGGGTCTGGTGCTACTCGCGCGTGAGCGAGGCCCCGAGAGCCACGCCAACATCATCGCCTCCCTGCGCGAGCGCCTCCTCAATATCCTCGACCATCTCCCCGATATCGATGATGTCGGCCCCCAAACCCCCGAAACGGGGGCTTCCCAGGCGAGCCAGGCAGGAAGTCCCGCCGTGTCGGCGGGACAGCCCCAGGCGGCCGCGGCAGTCCTAGAGGGGAGGGCCTTGGACGGCCATCAAGAAGCCCATCCCGAAACTCCCGAGATTTCCGGGATTTCCGAGATTTCCGGGATTTCCGAGATTTCCGGGATTCCCGAAATTTCCGAGATTCGCGAGATTTCCGAAAATCCCGCTCCATCAGCTTGCGCCGATCAGCCGCTCAGCCGCTACATCGATAATGCCCCCGATGAAGAGGATAATGGCCCCGAGGAAGATGAAATAGATGAGGATGAAATAGTGGATGACGAGGAGCCCGAGGAGAAATCCCCCGCCTCAAGGAAGCTCCGCCTCACCCTCAACGACCGTTTCCGCTTCCGCCGCGAGCTGTTCGGCAACAGCAACGCCGACCTTGACGACGCTATCAACCTCGTGGAAGCCATGCGTTCACTCTCCGAAGCCGAGGAGTATTTCTACGCCGACCTTGGCTGGGACCGTGACAACGAGGAGGTGCAGGCGTTCATGGACCTTATACGCCAATATTTCACCGGTCAACCCTATTAAGCGATGAGCGGAAAGCTTTACGTGGTACCTACCCCAGTGGGGAATCTCGCCGACATGTCGCCAAGAGCCGTGGAGACCCTCCGCAACGCCGACTTGATACTGGCCGAGGACACCCGCACGTCGTCGGTACTGATGCGTGCCCACGACATTACCACACCCATGCAGAGCCACCACAAGTTTAACGAGCATCGCGCCGTGGCTCCCGTGATCGAGCGATTGAAAGCGGGCGAGACCATAGCTTTGGTTTCCGACGCTGGCACCCCCGGCATCTCCGATCCAGGATTCATGCTCACGCGCGAGTGCCGATTGAACGACATCCCTGTTGAGACGCTTCCCGGTCCAACTGCCTTCGTCCCTGCTTTGGTCAACTCGGGGTTGCCCTGCGACCGTTTCTTCTTTGAGGGTTTCCTCCCGGCCAAGAAAGGTCGTGCCACCCGCTTGGGGGAATTAGCCGCGTTACCCGTCACATTTATCATCTACGAATCACCCTTGCGACTGGCCAAGACATTGGAGGAATTGGCGGGAGTGTGTGGCGAGGATCGTCCGGCATCGGTGTCAAGGGAGATTTCCAAGCTGCACGACACCACCCATCGGGGCACGTTGGGCGAGCTTGCCGCCTATTTCCGCGAAAACAATCCCCGCGGAGAGATTGTTATCATTGTCGGAGGAGCCAACCAAGAGAAGGCTCCCAAGATACATCGCAACAAATATAAAAGCGTTTAGCGTTTAGCGTTTAGCATTTAGCGCTTAGCGCTTAGCGACGAAAAAATCAGAAAACAAAGGTTTCAACTAAATCCTATAACAAAATGAAAAAATTACTTACAGGAATCGCAGTGTGCGCCTTGGTGCTCACAGCTTGTGGAAAGAAGGACGGTAGCGCCGAGGGCGTGCCCACAACCCACGACTCGCTCGAGGTGGCATTGGCCAATCAGGACAGCCTCCTCTCCCTAATGAACGACATCACCGACGGCATGGCACAAATCAAGGACTTGGAGCAGATTCTCTCCTCCACCACCAACCTTGGTGCCGAGAGCCAGTCGAAGCGTGAGCAGATTCGCGCCGACATGCTCGCCATCCAGCAAACCCTGCAGGAGCGCCGCGAGCGCATCGAGCAACTGGAGGCCAAATTGGCTTCTTCCGGCTCCAACAACGCCACCCTGCGCAAATCCATCGAGAGCCTGAAGGCACAACTCGACCAGCAGGAGCAAACCATGGCCGGCCTTCGTCAAGAGCTTGCAGCCGCCAATATCAAGATTCAGGAGCAGGGCGTGACCATCGACTCGCTGAATACCCGCGTGGGTGACGTCACCTCGGAACGCGACGCCGCCGAGCAGTATGCCGGACAGCTCACCGAGGAACTCAACACATGCTATTACGCAGTGGGTTCCAAGAATGAGCTTGACAAATTGGGTATCATCAAGAAAGGTGGCTTCCTCAAATCGCAGAAGTTGAAAGCCAGCGACTTCACCCCAGGCTCGTTCAACAAGGGCAACAAAACTACCCTTACGGTGCTCGACCTTCACTCCAAGAAGGCCAAGGTGCTTACCTCACAGCCTACCGACTCTTATGAGCTGGTTGACCAAGACGGCCACAAGGTGCTGAAGATCACCAACCCCACCAAGTTCTGGAGCACCTCCAATTACCTCGTAGTCCAAATCGACTAACCTCTCTTCAAGGCCGGGATGATCAAGTAGCCCAGCCACGTAAGAGTAGCCAATACCGCGGCGGCTGTTTCCACAAGCATTGCTTGGGAGATGGCCGCTTCCTTTATCTCTCCCCAAAGCCATGTCCATCCGCCAGCGAGCAGCAACGCCGTCACCACGAAGGTCGCTTTCTCCACGGTGGAGAACAATGGCCGTTCCTTCTCGGGCAGGCGGTTCATCACCTTGCGCGTGAACCATTGGTCGCTCCTTTCTTTAGGCAACTCCTTCTGCAACAATTCTCGCAGACACTCATCCTGGGGTATATTTTCTTGTCGTTTCATTCTTTGAGATATTTGGCCATCTTTTGACGGCTACGGTTGAGATAAGATTTGACGGTGCCTTGCGGCATTCCTGTGATTTTAACTATGCGGTCGATAGGCTGGTCCTCGAGGTAGAAAAGCAGCGTGACAGTACGCTCGTTGTCGTTAAGGGCTTGCATCGCCTGGGCCACATCCACCCGAGCGGCTGTCACCCTATGGGTGTCGCCCGGGGCCATTAACGGGGGAGCGTCATCGAGGTCGACGTCGGGATGTTGCGCCCGTCGATATGTGAGAAACTCACGGTAGGCGATGGAATATAGCCACGTCTTGAACCTAGCCACTCCCCGGAACGATCGTATTGCCATATAAGCCTTCAGGAACGTCTCTTGAGCCAGGTCGTCGGTGAGTGAAGCGTCGCCCATTGTGAGGTTAAGCAGGAATCGCCGCAAGCCGCCCTCGTAGGCCACGACCAATCGCCCGAATGCCTCGCGGGAGTCGCCGGCAAGGCATCGGGTGATCAGCGCAAGCTCTTCAATACGGCTAAGCATGGCGCTTGAGGGTTAGCGCATGGGAGGATAAGGAGGATACGGGGGCTGGTTCTCGCCGCTGCCAGGGATGGGAGGCACGCCCTGGTTACCGCCCTTGGAGGTGAAGTAGGTGATCAGCTGACCGATGCCGATAAACCCGGGAATCGAGCAGCAGAAGGCTACAAACCAGCAGTCGTTGACCGCGAATGCCAGGAACAGGCACAAGCCCACGGCGATATTCTTCCACGCCTTCTGTAATAGTTGGGGATTACGTCCTCGGCCATTGTCGGCGGAGCGACCGCCTGTGTAGAACGCCTCGGGTAACTCATAATCGTTTTCGATGGCCGTGAGTATCACTTGGTTGCGCATGCGGTTGCGCTTCAGGATAAACACGATGATCGCTATCACGCAACCAAGCACAATCAGCACAATGGCCCCAAAGACAATAGCCACAACGGCTACCATTGGGCCGTCCTCATCCTCGGGCGCGTTGATCACCAGGGTGAAGGTGGGCACCTTTGTGGCCTTTTTCACCGCTTGGATGGTGTCGTTGATAGCCGTCATGGTGGAATCAACGATAGCGTTGGCCGTGGTGTCGATGATGGAGGTGGATTGCACGGTCTCGACGGCCATTTCGTAGTCGTCATCGTCCTCATCGTTGCAGATTAGGATATCTTGGACAGCTTCAGTACCCTTTTTCAAGAGGTCGTCATAGGAGGGTCCGCGGTGACAAGAGGCAAGCCCGAGCATGGAGACCAACGCGAGTAAGAGTGGTAATTTTTTCATATTGTGATGCGTTTTTATTGTCATTTACCTCTTAGACGCGCCAGCCCGTAAAAAGGTTGCAACACGGCTATCCTTTCTTCCTTTCTTCCTTTAAAGGACTAAAGGATCAAAGGATTATGTTCCCCCGGAACCTACCTCGATTATCCTTTGGTTGCTGGAGCCGCGGAAGAGCAGGTCACGGTCCTTGAGGGCCTCGATAAAGGGGCCGTCGACCATCACATCAATATAGGGCAGGATGCGTGACAGTGAGGGCGATTCCTTCACCTGCTCGTAGGTAAAGCCTGTGTAGAGCCATATATTGCGCCCCTGCTCCTTCACTCTCCGGCACAGCTCCACCACCCCGTCAATCTGATACAGGGGGTCGCCCCCGCTGAGGGTGACATCGAAGTCGTTTTCCTCAATGCGGGCGATAAGCTCGTCAATCGGCCAATCCTCGCCAGCGTCAAAAGGCCACGACTGGGGATTATGGCATCCCGGACAGGCGTGGGCGCATCCCGCAAGGTATAATGACGTGCGAAGACCCGGACCGTCGACGCTTGTCCCGTCCACGATCCGGATCACTCTCAATGTCGTAGCGTTTAGCATTTAGCGTTTAACCTATAGCATTTAGCGTTTAGCATTTAGCATTTAGCCTAATAGCTTAGCTATTAACCTTAAACTTTAAACTTTAAACTTTAAACCTTATTCGTGTACAACGCGGTCGTTCAATTCAGCCAGTTTGGCCGAGTTCCAGCGGTCGGTGGTGCCTACGAGGTAGCCGGTGATGCGTTGCAGCTTGTCGATGTTGCGGCTGTGGCACTTGGGGCATTCGTGCAGGTTCTCTTCAGCGTTCTCGTAGCCGCAGTCCATGCAACGGTTGCGGTTGTGGTTCACCGAGCAGTAGCCGATGTTGTAGCGGTCCATCAAGTCCACGATGTCGCTGATGGCCTTGGGGTTGTGGGTGGCGTCGCCGTCAATCTCTACGTAGAAGATGTGGCCGCCGCCAGTAAGTTCGTGATAGGGAGCCTCCACTTGCGCCTTGTGGCGTGGAGAACACTTATAGTACACAGGCACGTGGTTGGAGTTGGTGTAGTAGATCTTGTCGGTGATACCGGGGAGGATGCCGAACGATTTGCGGTCTTTGGCCGTGAACTTGCCCGACAGGCCCTCGGCGGGAGTGGCCAGCACCGAGTAGTTGTGCTTGTACTTCTCCGAGAACTCGTTGACGCGTGAGCGCATGTGGCTTACGATGCGCAGGCCGAGTTTTTGGCTCTCCTCGCTTTCGCCATGGTGTTTGCCGGTAAGGGCGATAAGGCATTCGGCAAGGCCGATGAAGCCTATTCCGAGCGTGCCTTGGTTGATTACGGGCTCGATGGTGTCGGTGGGTTTCAACTGGTCGGCTCCGTTCCACAGGCGTGTCATCAGCAGGGGGAATTGCTTGGCGAGGGCCGTCTTTTGATAGTTGAAGCGGTCGTTGAGCTGTTTGGCGGTAAGGTCTAAAACCTCGTCGAGTTTCTTGAAGAACAGTTCGACGCGCTCGTTTTGGTCCTTGAGGGCCATGCACTCGATGGCCAGGCGCACGATGTTGATGGTGGAGAAGGAGATGTTGCCGCGGCCGATGGAGGTTTTCTCGCCGAAACGGTTCTCAAACACGCGGGTACGGCAGCCCATCGTGGCCACCTCGTATTTGTAACGCTCGGGGTCGTTGATGTCCCACTTATCGTGGTGGTTGTAGGTAGCGTCGAGGTTGACAAAATTGGGGAAGAAGCGGCGGGCGGTCACCTTGCATGCCAGTTGGTAAAGGTCGTAGTTGCGGTCGCCTGGGAGGTAGCTCACGCCTTTTTTCTTTTTCCATATCTGGATGGGGAAAATGGCGGTTGCGCCGTTGCCCACGCCCTCGTAGGTGGATTCCAGCAACTCGCGGATGATGCAGCGACCCTCTGCCGACGTGTCGGTGCCGTAGTTGATCGATGAGAACACCACCTGGTTGCCTCCACGCGAGTGGATTGTATTCATGTTGTGGATGAACGCCTCCATGGCTTGGTGCACGCGTCCTGCCGTCTTGTTGATGGCGTGCTGCTTGTAACGCTCCACGCCTTGCAGGCCGTCAAGGCTCTTTTTGATGAAGTCGTCAATCTCGGCGTTGTAGAGCGAGCTGAGGTCTTCGCCAGTGAGCTGCTCGAGGGTTTTCACCTCTTCTATATAGGAGGAGCGCACGTAGGGCGCAAGGTAGAAATCGAACGCGGGGATAGCCTGACCGCCGTGCATCTCGTTTTGGGCCGTCTCAAGGGAGATGCAACCGATAATTGAGGCTGTCTCGATGCGCTTGGCGGGGCGACTCTCGCCGTGGCCAGCCGAGAAGCCGTAGCGGAGGATACGGTCGAGGGGATGCTGCACGCAGGTGAGGCTCTTGGTGGGATAGTAGTCCTTGTCGTGGATGTGGAGATAATTGTGCTTGACGGCCTCCTTCACATCAGGGGCGAGAAGGTAGTCGTCGACAAATGGCTTTGTGGTCTCGGAGGCGAATTTCATCATCATTCCCGCGGGCGAGTCGGTGTTCATGTTGGCGTTCTCGCGGGTGATGTCGTTGTTCTTGGTGTTGATAATCTCCATGAAGATGTCGCGCGTCTTGGCCTTGCGGGCGATGTTGCGCTGGTCGCGGTAGGCGATGTAGCGTTTGGCCACCTCCTTACGGGTGGATTTCATCAGCTCCATCTCCACGCGGTCCTGAATCTCCTCCACGGTCATCTTTTCCGAACCGGTCATGCCTATACGGTCGGTGATGCGGTTGATAATTGTCTCGTCCTCGCCCAACTCGGTGGCGAGCATGGCCTTGCGGATGGCGGCCTTGATTTTCTCCTCGTTGTATCCCACGACGCGGCCGTCGCGCTTTTCTACTAATTGTATCATGGTGGTATTTAGTTGTCAGTTTTTAGTTTCTAGTTTCTAGTTGTGTTGAAATAGTTGAGTTGAAATCTGTCACAAAGCTACGCGATATTTCCCGAAAGAGCAAATATTTCGCCATGAAATTTCGTGAAAATTTTCATTTTGGAAAACTTTTGCGCCCTTGTCAAAATGTATACATCATATTATCAATCATTTACAATTTATTTTGGAAAACTTTCAATGAATTTATGCAACACAATCCCGACGCAGATATCTCCATCATCAGCTTTGCTAATTACAAGAATCCTAAGCCTCTCTTTCTTCTCAATAACGCCAAAAATCCCCACTGATTACCTACCTCCTCCTCTTAGTGCGGATTATGCATCTTATGCATGGCAAAATGGGTTAAATGCTTTATTGATAGCGTTTTAGCGTTGTATAACATGTATAATTTGTATAATCGACCCTCTGAACATCCTCGCCACTGAGATATGTCGGGGAGAGCTGTCGTCAGCTGGTCTGGGGAGCCAGGCCCGCTGCTACCTCCACAGCCCCAGCACCCATGCTCAGCAAATGGGATGAGACCAATGATACTTTGAGGCTAAGGACAAAGCTCTTATAATCAGAAAGTTGATGGAAAGTATCAAGTATCATTAGTATCATTGGGGTTTCTCAACGGGAGCAGGACCGAGAAAGGGTGGATTATACATCTTATACATCACAAAGCAGGTTAAAAACCTATGTGTAAGCGTTCTAGCGTTATATAACATGTATAATTTGTATAATCGACCCTCTGAACATCCTCGCCACTGAGATATGTCGGGGAGAGCTGTCGTCGACGGGTCTGGCGGAGCCAGGCCGGGATAGTAGCCCCCACCACTTAGTGGGGATTATACATATTATACATCACAAAGTAGGTTAAAAGCCTATATGTAAGCGTTTTAGCGTTATATAACATGTATAAGATGTATAATCGACCCCTCTCTACCCCTCCACCTTCATCGGCGAGTGGGTCGGTTACTCCACCAACTACCCTCTACTCACCTCCATCAATAAGCTGCAGCTCAGGCTGTTGAAGCAATATCAGGGAGAGAAGGTGTCAGTGACGGGTCTGGCGGAGCCAGGCCGGGATAGTAGCCCCCACCGCGGTGCTGGCGGAGCCTGCGCAAGGTGGGGGTAAAGGTCAAGGGAGAATCAGCCGTGGTATATGAGATTTCGCGAGCGCAGCGAGGGAGCCGCAAGGCCGAAATCGAATGACACCCCCAACCTGGTGTGAATAGGAGATGCGTCAACGGGTCTGGCGGAGCCAGGCCCGCTGCTACCTCCCCACCAGCACCCATGCTCAGTAAATGGGATGAGACTAATGATACTTTGAGACTAAGGG
>CAZLSW010000031.1:0-34392 GCA_964562375.1 uncultured Muribaculaceae bacterium
TGAAAAACGCCGCAATTTAACATCTATTGGCTATAACGGGCTTATTTTTCGCCCAAATAGGGCGTGAAGCGACCCTGGATGTCCTTGAGCTGGGAACTGGGGAACCACCGCGGCGAACCGCGGGGCACCGTGGCTTGTTGATGGAGGGGTCGGCCTTGGACGGCCTTCACCACGCGGGGAATTTTTAATCACGCAGACGAACGCAGACTTGCGCAGAAGCTTCGCACCAAAAAAGTCCGCTCGAGGAAAGTCCAGCATGGCGGTCCAATGCCAGCCACTCTGGGGCTGACGTGGACGCATATATTTTCACCTCCGACGCCATTATATAAAATAATGTGAAAGGTTTTTTAAGGGTGGGAGGGGGAAATGGGGCGATATGGTGTTAAATCGGGGAAAAGTGACTACCAATCGGGGGAATTTGTCTATTTGATAATGAAAAATGGCTCAAAAGCCGTAACTTTGCGGCGGTTGATCATTAAATCATCGCCGGAAAGCCCAGGAATAAGCCTTAAATCCCGGGGAAGTTCATCACTAATGCATCCTTATATAATATGGTAGACAGCATACAACGGCGGCGCCGCGTGTCGACAATGTTGATTCACCTGCTGGTGATATCGATACTGTTGGTCGTGCCGGAAATGATCATGACTTTCGGGAGCGACTCTCACCATATACCTACGGAGGTATATTTCAAGGTGGTGGTTTATCTTGCTGTGTTTTACATCAATTATTATTTTATTATTCCTCAGACGCTTGGCGAGCAACGGCACACGTGGCGTTTTTTCGTTTACAACCTGTTGCTGATCGTGGTTGCGATGGTGTTGTTGACGTTGATCTTCAGGTTGCACATGCATGACCATCCCGAGGGTTTCATGTTCCACAGGGGCGAAAGGCCGGGTGGGGGTCCTCATCGCGGGCCTCACGGTGGCATGTGGGCAGCGTGGAGTCGCGACGCGGTGATGCTGGTGTTGATTATGGGGCTGTCGGTGGCGTTGAAGTTGAACGACCGCTGGTTCCAGTTGCGGCAGCGTCAGGAGGAGATCCGCGAGATACAGCGCCGCGAGGAGATCCAGCGCCTCAAGGCGCAATTGAATCCCCACTTCCTGTTTAACACCCTCAACACGATTTACGCGCTTATCGACCTCGACCCAAAGCGGGCCAAGGACGCGTTGCACCAGCTATCGGCGATGCTTCGCTACGTGGTTTACGACGAGCCAAAGGGGACGGTGCCATTGGAGACCGACCTCCATTTCATCGAGAGCTACATCAACTTGATGCGCTTGCGCCTGAGCACGGCCTACAAAATCGTGGTGAAGCTCGACGCGGGCGACATGGCGCAGGATCAAATCGCGCCGATGCTCTTCGTGACCATCGTTGAGAATTGCTTCAAGCACGGCCGCGTCGACCCGTCGATACCGATCGCCATCACCATAACGGCCCATGACGGCGTGGTGAAATGCGTGACCACCAACTCGTTCGCCCCGACAAGCGGCACCCCCACGCCGCTGGCCCCGACCATCGATGGTAGCAACCACGGAGTAGGCCTTGACAACCTTCGCCGGCGCCTCGACCTGATATACGGCGACCAAGCGTCGCTCACCATGAGCGACGATGGCCGCGTGTACACGGTTACATTGACAGTAAATTTACCCAATAATACCGACGAAAATGGATAAACTGCGCGTTTGCGTGATCGACGACGAGCCGATCGCCAACCAACTAATCTGCTCCTACGTGGAGCGCACGCCATTCCTGGAGCTTGTGGGCTCATACGCCTCGGCCCAGGACGCCGTCAAATCGATTCTCACCGAGGATGTCGACCTGGTGTTCATGGACATCCAGATGCCCCAGCTCAACGGCATGGAGTTCTCCAAAATCATGCCGGCCCACACCAAGGTGATTTTCACCACCGCATTCGACCAATACGCCATCCAAGCGTTCAAGGTGGGAGCCCTCGATTACCTGCTCAAGCCCATCAGCTACGAGGAATTCTTCACCTCGGCCAACCGAGCCCTGGCTTGGACACAAGCGGCCCGTAACCCGTCGCCCTCAGCCATGCGCCGCAACCACCTGATTGTCAAGAGCGAATACAAGCTTATCCAGATCCCTTTCGACGAGATTCTATTCGTGGAGGGGCTCAAGGACTACGTGAAGATTTACCTCACGCAGGACCAAAAGTCGATTATGACGCTGATGTCTATGCGCTTGTTGGAGCGCTACCTCCCCTCTACTATGTTCATGCGCATCCACCGCAGCTACATCGTCAACCTCAACCATGTGAGGCTGATCGAAAGGAACCGCGTGGTATTCGGCACCCACAACCTGCCCATCTCCGAGAGTTACAAGCAACAGTTCCAGGACTACATCATGGCTCGCACCGTCGCCGGTCCTGGCATGGAGGAAGAATAAATGTTAAGAAAGCCGCGAGGTTAGCGTAGTTTGGCAATAAATTACTACTTTTGCCACCGCAATGAGTTACAACCTCACAATCGACCAGGGCAACAGTGCGGCCAAGCTGGCGGTATGGGATGGCGAGCACCTCGTCACCCACTGCCTCCACGACCGTCTTGACCCCTCGCGATTGCTCAAGCTCACTTCCCGCTATCCCCTGCGCGGCGCCATCTACTGTAGCGTCGCGGCCTCGGGGGCCACGGTAATCAACGCCTTGCGGCACGCCGGAATGCGCGTCTACGAGCTCACCCACCTCACTCCCCTGCCCATCCAGCTTGGATACCGCACGCCCAAGACCCTGGGGCACGACCGCATCGCGGCCGCCGTGGGAGCTTGGAACCGACACCGCGGCGAGGAGGTGCTCGTGGTCGACATCGGCACGGCCATCACCTACGACCTGGTGACAGCCGATGGCGTATACCTTGGCGGCAACATCGCCCCTGGCCCGCGCATGCGCCTCGAGGCGTTGAACCACTACACGGCCCGCCTGCCACTTGTGGAGCTCGACCAGCCCGTGGAGCTTTGGGGCCGCGACACCTGCAACGCCCTGCGCTCGGGAGCCATCAACGGCGTCGTGGGCGAGCTTGAGTACTACCGCAGCCAGCTTTCTCCGAAGGCCGTCACCGTCATCACCGGGGGCGACCGCGATTTGATAACACCCCACCTCACCTTCGAGGCCGACATCGAGCCGCAACTGGTGAGCGAGGGCCTTAACTGCATTTTACGATACAATGAAATCCTTTAGGACCATCATCTTTGCCGTGGCCGCCATGGCCTCCATCACCGCCGTCGCACAGTTGTCGATGAGCCCCTACTCCCGCTACGGGTACGGCCTGTTGAACGACAACGCCACCTCGGCCCAGCGAGCCATGGGAGGCGTGGGATACGCCATGAACTCCGGCCGGCAGATCAACGTGATGAACCCCGCAAGCTACGCGTGGTGCGACTCCCTGACGTTCCTATACGACATCGGCATGGACGTCACGCGACTGTGGAGCAAGGACGCCGGAGGCTCCGGCAAAAACTTCGGAGGAGGCCTCGACTACATGACCATGCAATTCCCCATCACCCGCTGGCTCGGCGGATCGGTGGGTTTGCTTCCCTACTCTTCAGTGGGCTACTCTTTCGGCTCGGACATCGACAATGGTAGCGTAAGCTCCTCGGGCTCAGGCGGTTTGAACCAACTTTACTTGGGCTTCGGCGCCCTGCCGTTCAAGGGATTCTCCATCGGCTTCAACGCCAGCTACCTCTTCGGCACCACCACCAACGACATCTACGCCATCACCGACGCGGGATCGACCTCATTGTTTGAGCGCGTGATCCAGGTGCGCGACTACCACCTGCAATTCGGCGCGCAATACTCCTATCAGCTCACCCGCAAAAACCGCTTGACCGTGGGCGTCACCTACTCCCCCGGCAAATCGCTCCTGGGCCATATGTGGGGCGTGTACTACGACGTCAACAACGACACCAAGCCCGATACCGTAGGCTACACCTCGCTACACGGTAAATGCTCATTGCCAGCCACTTACGGCGTAGGTATAGCCTATGAGTGGAACAAGCGTCTCTTGGCCGAAATCGACTTCACCTACCAGCCCTGGGCCGACGTGAAATATCAGGCGATTGAGGGATTTGAGAGCTCGAAATTCGACAACCGCTGGAAACTCGCCGGTGGCCTACAGTGGCAGCCCAATCCTCGCGGCAATTACGCCCACCGCATCCAGTACCGCTGCGGCGCCTACTACAACCACGACTATCTGAACGTCTCGGGCAACAACGTGCGAGAATGGGGTGCCTCGATAGGCTTCGGCTTGCCCGTAACCGCCAACAAGACAGTTGTTTCCCTCGGATTCGAGTACAAGCATCGCCAGGCCCACCCGGACCCTCTGGTAAAGGAACAATATTTCAACATCACCGTTGGCGTAAACTTCAACGAGATGTGGTTCTGGCGCAACAAGATACGTTGACGCCATGGACACTCATCCTCGGCGACACCAACATCTGCGACTACTTCCCGCGACCTTGGCCGTGGCCCTCGCCACATGCGCCCTGGCCTCGTGCGGCGACGACGACACCGAGCGCGTCACCAATGTCACCGACCTCGAGTACGTGCCCACAATGACCACCGTCAACGTGGCCACGTTCATCTCCGACTCGGGATACACCCGCTACCACATCACGGCCCCCGTATGGTACGTCTTCGACGAGGCCAGCACGCCACGCTGGACGTTTCCCGAGGGACTGTTTCTCGAAAAATACGACAACCTATTCCGCCAGGAGGCCACATTGCGGGCCGACTCGGCAGTTTACTTCTCCCAGCTTAAGCTGTGGCGCTTGGACTCCAACGTGAGGATGCGCAACGTGGCCGGCGACCGTTTCCTCACCCAGCAACTCTTCTGGGACCAGAACGCGCGCAAAGTCTACTCCGACTCGTTTATCCACATCGAGCGCTCCGACCGCGTCATCGAGGGCTATGGCTTCGAGTCAAACGAGACCATGACCCGCTACACCATTCGCCGTCCATCGGGTATCTTCCCAGTCGACGAAAACCGCGCGAAAACTGCCCCCGATACAACCACTCAGGAGGATGGAAGTCGACCGGACCCCGGGTCGACACCCACTCCCAGCACCGCTTCCCATCAGCAGGATGAAAGTCGACCGACCTCCGGGTCGGCACAGCATCGAGCGACAAGCAACCCAGCTCCCGCCGCCTCCACCCAATCCGGCCCCCTCACAATTCAAAGAGCACGATAATGGACGCAGAATCAACACGTTGGCTTATAATAGCGCTGGTCTCCCTCGTATTCTCGGCATTCTTCTCGGGAATGGAGATCGCTTTCATCACGTCCGACCGCGTGCGCGTCGAGCTGGACGTCAAAAAGGGCGGCATACTCTCCCGCGCGCTCAACATCTTCTACCAGCACTCCCAATTCTTCATCTCCACAATCCTTGTGGGCAACAACATCATGCTCGTTATCTACGGCATGGGCACCGCCTACTTGCTCGAGCCGTGGCTGATGTCGTGGACCCACAGCGAGGCCCTTGTGCTGCTGTTCCAAACGCTCATTTCGACGGGAATTATACTCCTTACGGGCGAGTTCTTCCCAAAGACGATATTCCGTATCAACCCCAACCGCTCTCTTAAGCTCTTCGCCCTGCCTATGTGGCTGATTTACATCGTGTTGTTCCCAATCTCACTGTTGACGACATGGATTTCGCGACTGCTTATGAAAGTGTGCGGGCTGAAAAACGGCGATACCCCCCTTGGCGGCCTCTCGATCGGCGACCTCAACGACTACCTTGAGCGCACAATCGACGAGAGCGTCGAGGACAAAACCGAGGTGGAAAACGAGGTGAAAATCTTCCACAACGCCCTCGACTTCTCCTCCACCCACCTGCGCGATTGCATGATCCCGCGCAACGAGATTGTGGCTGTCGACATCGACGACACCACCCGCGAACAGCTCTCCGAACTGTTCACCTCCTCAGGACGTTCCAAAATCATTGTATACAAGGAAGATATCGACAACGTATTGGGCTACATTCACGTGAGTGAATTATTTGAAACCGATGTCGACTGGCACGAGGCTGTGAAGCCTGTAATTTTCGCCCCAGAGGCGCTGATGGCCAACAAAATGATGCGTCGACTGCTGAGCGAAAAACGCTCGCTGGCGATTGTCGTCGATGAGTTTGGTGGCACCGCCGGACTGGTCACCCTCGAGGACCTCGTCGAAGAGATTTTCGGTGACATCCAGGACGAGCACGACCACTCCAAAATCACCGCCCGCGAGGTCGCCCCGGGGGTCTATGAATTCTCGGGCCGCGCCGAGGTCGCTTGGGTCAACGAAACATTCCATCTCGACATCCCCGAAGACGATGAGTATCAAACAATTGCCGGATACATCCTCTTCACCACCGGCACCATCCCCGCCGAGGGCGAGAAGGTGGAAGTGGGCGACTTCACCATGGAAATCCTCAAGAAATCGGCCACCCGCCTCGAGCTCATCCGCCTCACCACCACCAAAGAACAGTAACTTCTTTTGACCACAAAAGGACACAAAATGACACAAAAATTTTGTGTTTCTTTTGTGTTATTTTGTGGTTTAAAGGTCCTTAACTCTTTGTCGAAGCATCCTTTTATGGTCTTAGGTGGCTGAAGAAGTGCCAGAGGGCGATGCCGGTTGAGACGGCCACGTTGAGCGAGTGCTTGGTCCCCTCCTGGGGTATCTCGATGGCGTAATCGCAAGCGTCAACCACCCGGGGATCCACGCCGTCCACCTCATGCCCTACCACCACCGCATAGCGCTTGCCCTGCTCCACCGTAAAGTCTTGAAGCTCAACGCTGTCGTGTACCTGCTCGAGGCAGCACAGCGTATACCCTTGTTCCTTAAGCATCTCTACGGCCGTCATCGTATCTTGGAAATATTCCCAAGCGACAGAATCCTCGGCTCCCAAGGCCGTCTTGTGGATCTCGATCGACGGCGGCGTGGCCGTGATACCGCACAGCATCAGCCGCTCGACGCGGAACGCGTCGGACGTGCGGAAAATAGACCCTATATTGTTGAGCGAGCGCACGTTATCCAGTACCACCACCAACGGCAACTTCCCCTCGCGGCGATACTCCTCGACGCTCACCCGCTGCAAGTCAAAAATTGTCTTCTTTTTCATCTTCTATCATTCATTAAGTCGTATATTCGTGAATTCGTGCACTCGTGTACTCGAGATTTCTTTCTCGAATGCACGAGTGCACGAATAAACGATTGCTTGACAGGCCCGTTACAGGTCGGTCTTGATGCCTACGAGCTTGAGGTTGTTGTCGCGGCAGAACGCCAGGATGTTCTCACGAATCTCGGAGGGCTGGATGTCGGCCTCGATACGCTTCATGGCGTTGAACAGCGACGATCCGCTCTGGTAGATGTGGCGGTAGGCCGAAGCGATGTCGTCGATCTGCTCCTCCTTGTAGCCTCGCGAGCGCAGGATGTAGGCGTTCACGCCGTTGTACACCGCCGGGTTGTGGGCAATCACCACGTAGGGGGGCACGTTGGAGCCGATGCGGCAGCCGCCCTTGATGAAAGCCCAGTCGCCCACCTTCGTGCCTTCGTGGAGCAGCGAGTTGGAGCCAAGAATGGTGCACTCGCCCACCTCGGTGTCGCCGGCGATGGTGGTGCCGTTGCCGATCACGTCGCGACCCTTGATGTAGGAGTCGTGACCGATGTGCGCCTCAGCCATGATGAACGAGTCATTGCCGATGCGGGTGGCTTGACCCTCGCGGATGGAGCGGTTGATGATCACATGCTCGCGGATGACGTTGTTGTCGCCAATCTCGCAGTAGGTCTTCTCCCCTTTCCAACGGAAATCCTGGGGGTCGGCGCCGATAATGGCGCCTTGGTATACCTTATTGTTTTTGCCCATGCGGGTGCCGCTCATAATCGACACGTAGGGCATGATGACGCAGTTGTCGCCGATCACGGTGTCGGCGTCGATGAACGCAAACGGGTGGATAGTAACGTCTTTCCCGATTTTAGCCGAGGGATCGACTGATGCTAATGGACTAATCATGCTATTATAAATGAATTAAGGTTAGACATTAACGACCACCGCCGAGAGCTTGGTACAGGCTGATAACCGACTGGGCGCGGTCCAGGCGGGTTGACAGCAGCGACATCTGGGCCGACAGCAACGATTGCTGGGCCGTCAATACCTCGAGGTAGGTAGTGCCGGTATCGCCGATCGACAGCAGCTCCTGAGTATAATCCACCGATTTCTCGAGCGATTCCACCTGTTTTACGAGCCACACCTCTTTCTCGGCGCTCTTCTCGTAGATGGTCATGCAGTCGCTCACCTCGGCGGCGGCGCTCATCAAGGTGTACTCGAAGGTGTTCAGAGCCTGCTTCTGCTGGGCTTTGGCGGCCTCAAGCTTGGCGATGTTCTGGCCACGCGAGAAGATAGGCACGGTCAACGAGCCAGCCAGCTGGATGAACCAGTCACCGGGGTTCTGGATAAGCGAGCCGAGGAGATTGGTGAATCCACCCTGGGCTGTGATAGCCAGAGCGGGGTAGAAGTTGCAACGGGCCGAATTGGTGGCATAGTAAGCCACGGCGAGGTCCTGCTCGGCGGCGCGCACGTCGGGACGGGCGGCAAGCTCACGCATCGGGATAGCCTCGCGCAGGATTTCGGGGGCGTCAAGCTCGGCCTCGGGAGCCACAGCAAATTGCGTGGGCATCACGTCGACCAAGAGCGACATCGAGTTCATCAGCTGGTCCTTCGACACCTCGAGGTCGGTGATCGATGCGAGAATCGAGTAGTAGTTGGCCTCACTCTGTACGACGGCGGTCTCTTTCAGACGGCCGGCCTCCTTCAAGTCCTTCATCGTCTGCACGCTTTGGGACCACAGCACGGCGGTCTCGCGAGCGAGTTTGAGTTGGGCCTCGATGTTGACCAGGGCATAGTAGCAATTGGCCACGGTGCCGATCAACTGGGAGCGCACAGCCTGCTCATAAGCCTCGCTCTTAAGCAGCGCTGCCTTGGCCGAGCGCTTGGAGTTGAGCAGCTTGGCGAAGATGTCCACCTCCCAAGTGGCGGTAGCGGGGATGGAGTAGGTCCACGACCAGCCGGTGGAGCCGTACTGGGTGTGGTAGTTGGCGCCGGCACCGTTGGGACCAAGCGACAGCGAGGGGAAGTAGGCCAATTTGGCGCCCTTCAACTGGGCCTGAGCCACGTCGATGTTCAATTTGGCGTTCTGGTAGTTGACGTTGTTCTCGAGGGCGCGGTTGATCAGGTCGACCAGCACGGGATCGGTGAACACCTGCTGCCACTGCAAGTTGCCGAAGGCCGCCGAATCGACCTGAGCGTCGCGGGCCTCAACGTACTCCTTGGTCAGGGAGTCGTCCTCGGGCATCTCAAATTTCTGGTAGATGTGGCAGGAGCTGAGCCCCGACATCATGATCGAGGCTGCAACTACTGCTGCTATATGGTTGAATTTCATATTGATGAATTGTCTAAGGTGATTACTTGTTGGGCACATACTGCTCGAGCTCGGCCTCTACCGACGAGTTGTCGGTGTCGTCCCACTTGATCGGGGTAATCTTCTCCTGGATCTTCTGGAAGATCACGTAGAGGGCGGGCACAATCAACAGCTGGAGGATCATACCGATTAACATACCGCCGATCGAGCCGGCACCGAGGGCGCGGTTACCGTTAGCGCCTACACCCGATGCGAACATCAGAGGCAACAGACCGATAATCAGCGTCAACGAGGTCATCAAGATAGGACGCAGACGAGCCGTGGCACCGGCGATGGCGGCGTTGACGATCGACATACCCGTGTAGCGGCGCTCGCGGGCGAACTCCACGATAAGGATGGCGTTCTTGGCCAACAGACCGATAAGCATGATCAACGCGATCTGCAAGTAGATGTTGTTGTCGATATCGAAGATCTTGGCGAAGATGAACGTGCCCATCAAGCCGAACGGCACGGAGAAGATAACGGCCAGCGGCAGAATGTAGCTCTCGTATTGTGCCGAAAGAATCAAGTAAACGAAGAGCAAGCAGAGGCCGAAGATAATCGCCGTGGCGTTCTCCGAGGTGTTGGCCTGCTCACGGGTCATGCCCGCGTAATCGTAGGTGTAACCGTTGGGGAGGGTCTCGGCGGCCACGCGCTGGATGGCCTTAAGGGCGCTACCCGACGAGTAACCGGGATTGGGGCTACCGGTTACGGAGATCGACTGGAACATGTTGAATCGGTTCAGCAAGTCGGGGCCATATACGCGCGAGACGGTCACAAAGTTGCTCAGCGAGGCCATGCCGGTGCCGTTGCGCACCTTGATCGACTGCAAGGTCTCAGGCGACACGCGAGCCTCGGGGGCGGCCTGCATCATCACGCGGTAGATCTTACCGAAGCGGTTGAAGTTGGACACATACATACCGCCGTAGTAGCCCTGCAGTGTGGACAGGATGGTCGAGGGCGAGATGCCGGCCTGCTTACACTTGGCGGCGTCAACGTCGACCATGTACTGCGGGAACGTGGGGTTGAACGTCGAGTAGGCCATCTGGATCTCGGGCTGGGCGTTAAGCTCCTTGAGGAAGCCCTGCACGATGTTGAAGAACGTGTTGATGTCGCCACCGGTCTTGTCCTGCATCTTGATCTCAAAACCGTTGGTGGCCGAGTAACCGGTAATCATAGGGGGAGCGAAGGCCACGACGCGGCCGTCTTTGACCACCTTCGACGTCAGGTAATAGACCTGCATGATCAGGTTGTCAACACTTTCTGCCGAGGTTCGTTCCGAGAAGTCCTTGAGCTTGACGATGAACGTGCCGTAGGTGGCGCCCTGGCCGGCGATGAACGAGTAGCCGTTGATCATCTCACGGATTTTGATACCGGGCAATTGGGCGAGCACATCGTCGACCTGCTTAAGGGTCTCGGTGGTACGCTCTTGCGAGGTGCCCGGGGGCATGTCGATCATGACGAAGAACACGCCGGTATCCTCGTTGGGCACGAGGGCTTGCGGAGTGGTACCCATCAACCACACCAGGATGCCGATCGAAACGGCCACCGTGCCGAACGCGGTAATCTTGTGGCGGATAAAGAATCCCGTCCAGCCGCCGTAGTGGCCAGTGATTTTCTCAAACACGTTGTTGAACGCCACGTGGAAGTCCTTGCCGAACATGCCGATGCATGCCAATACGGCGCACACAAGCGCGATAACCAGCTTGGCAATCGACTCGGTGGAGAACCATCCAAGGATCATGAAGGTGATTGTGGCAGCGATCAACAACACGGTAATGAGCGGGGGGAAGTGGAAGGCGCGCTTGGCCTTGCCAGCCATGGCCTTGCCAGCCTCGGTGTAGGCTATCTTCATGCGGTCGCCCAAGGTCTGCTCCTCGTCATGGCCTTTCAAGAATATGGCGCAGAGGGCCGGCGACAGGGTCAAGGCGTTGATAGCCGAAAGGAAGATGGCGATCGCCATGGTGATACCAAATTGCTGGTAGAACACGCCCGAGGTGCCAGGCATGAACGACACGGGGATATAAACCACCATGGCCACGAGGGTAATCGACACGAGGGCGCCGGCAATCTCGTTCATAGCGTCGATCGAGGCCTTGCGGGCGCTCTTGTAACCCACATCCAGCTTCGCATGGACCGCCTCGACCACCACAATGGCGTCGTCCACCACATTCGCGATGGCGAGCACGAGGGCCGACAGGGTAATCAGGTTCACCGAGAAGCCAATCAGTTTCATGCCGAAGAAGGTACCGATCAAGGCCACTGGGATGGCGATGGCGGGCACGATGGTTGAGCGGATGTCCTGCAAGAACACGTAAACGACGAAGAACACGAGGATAAAAGCCTCAATCAGCGTGTGCACCACGGTGTTGATCGACGCATAGAGGAAGTCGTTGTTGTTCATCGGGATGTCAAACTCCAAGCCCTGGGGAATGTCCTTGGCCAGCTTGTCCACCTCGCTGATACACTCGTTGATAATCTGGGTAGCATTGGAGCCGGCGGTCTGGAAGACGATGGCCATGGTAGAGGGTCGGCCATTCATCAAGCCGTGGAAGCCGTAAGTCTCACGGCCAAGCTCAACGTCGGCTACATCTTTAAGGTATAGCACGTCGCCGTTGTCGTTGGCGCGAATCACGATGTTGTCAAACTCCTCAGGAGTCTCAAGACGTCCCTTGTACTTCATCGTGTACTGGAAGCTCTGGTCGCCCTGCTCGCCGAATGCGCCAGGAGCGGCCTCGATGTTCTGCTCGGCAAGAGCGGCGGTCACGTCGTCGGGCATCAGGTTGTACTGCGCCATCACGTCGGGTTTGAGCCAAATACGCATTGAGTAGTTGGCACCCATCACCATCACGTCGCCCACGCCCGATACACGTTGCAGCACAGGCACGACGTTGATTTTCATATAGTTCTCAATGAACTCCTCGGTATAGGTACCGTCCTCGGTGGCGGTCAATGCCACGCCGAGCAGCATTGATGTCTGGCGCTTTTGCGTCAACACGCCCACCTTGGTTACCTCGGCCGGCAGCAGGTTCTGGGCCTTGGCTACGCGGTTTTGCACGTCGACGGCGGCCATGTCGGGGTCGAAGCCCTGCTCAAAGTATACGTTGATGGTAGCCGAGCCGGTGTTGGTGGCGGTCGACTCCATGTAGGTCATGCCCTCGGCACCGTTGATCGACTCCTCCAAGGGGGCAATCACCGAGTTGAGCACGGCCTGGGCGTTGGCGCCGGTGTAATTCGTGGTCACCGAGATGGTAGGGGGTGCGATGTCGGGGTATTGGGTGACAGGAAGCGAGAACAATCCGATCAAGCCCAACAAGACAATAAATATTGATATAACCGTCGATAGCACCGGACGGTTAATGAACGCGTCAAGTTTCATTTCTTGTGATTAAAATGATTAGTCGGTTGGGATGGATAGGTTTATTTTTGAGCGGCTTGCTGCTGGGCTGCTGCCTCCTGGGCTGCTGCCTGAGCGGCGGCGTCTACCGGGGTGATCTGCAGGCCCTCGCTCAGCTTGGTGCCCACGCCTTCGGTGGCGATGCGCTCACCCACCTTCAAGCCCGAGGTTACGACGTAAGTCTTGCCGTCGTTGAGCGACTGGATGGTGATAGGACGCGCGTTAACCACGTTGGAATCGTTGACCACGTACACAAACTTCTTGTCCTGCAACTCGAATGTGGCCTTCTGGGGGATGATGATAGCGTTGTCGTTGGTCACGGGGATAAGGATCGAGCCGGTGGAGCCGGAGCGGAGCATGCCCGAGGGGTTGTCAAAGAGAGCGCGCACCGAGGCCGAGCCGGTGGTGTTGTCGATCACACCCGACACGGTGGCCACCTTACCCGTATAGGGATAAACCTCGCCGTTGGCAAGCAGAAGCTGCACCTCGGGCATGGCCTGGATGGCCGCGTCGAGCGAGCGGGTGCCGTTCTCGGTGAGCTGGAGGATGTCCTTCTCATTCAGCGAGAAGTAGGCGTATACCTTGTCGTTCTGGCTGACGGTGGTCAACGGTTGGGCCGACGAGGGGGAGGCCAACGAGCCCTCACGGTTGGGGATCGAGCCTACAACGCCGTCGCTGGGAGCGGTCACCACGGTATAAGCCAGGTTCTTCTGTGCCGAGGCCAGGTTGGCCTTGGCCGATGCGAGTTGCGACAGGGCCGTGCGATAGTCGTTGTCGGCCAACTGCCATTCGTATTGCGAGATGATATTCTTGTCGAGAAGTTTTTTCTTGTTGTCGAGGGTGATTTTGGCGGTCTCGACGGCTGTCTGAGCCACGTTGACCGAAGCCTTGGCGGCGTCTACCGCGGCCTGATAAGTAACTTGGTCGAGAGTAAAGAGCACCTGACCTTTCTTAACGTGCTGACCCTCATCGACATGCACCTTGGTGATGAAACCCGTTACTTGGGGACGGATCTCGATGTCGGTTTTGCCTTTGATGGTGGCGGGGAAAGTGGAATTGAGTTGGGAAGTACCCTCCGAGATGGTGAGGGTGGCGATTTCCGGGGCTTGCGAGCCCATTTGCTGCTGGTCACCGCCGCAAGAGCTGAGGCCTACTACCAGGCCGAGGGCGGCGAGAGCTCCAAAGGAGCGCTGTGCGAATCGTGTCATTTGTTTCTTCACTTTTTTATTACGATGTAAAATTACTTTTCTCTATTGGATACCAAAAGCACTTGATTTTTGCCCTTGTCAACTGCCCCGAATCAAACTCGCATCAGAAGCACTTGATTTTTAGCTGTTTACGCTAATCCTTGATGCCGATTGGAGCCATTACGCCCAATTACCCAAGAATTTCGGTGCAAAGTTACTAATGAATTTTGGAACGCGTTAGCAATTCCTTTTGGAAATTTACGCCAAATTTCCCCCTTTATTTTCCAAAAAGTAGAATTTTCGCCCTTTTCTACCAATCCCCCTAAATCACCCTTATGCCCTAAAGCCCTAAAGCCTTAAAGCGCCAAAGCCTTAAAGCGCCAAAGCGTTAAAGCGATAATGCGTTATTGCGTTATTGCGATCGGTTCCTTCCCTCCTTTAAATCCCCCATTAACCAGTAAACTAACAACTAAAAACTAACAACTAAAAACTAACAACTAAATTTGCGCGTGTGCGCGAAATGTTGTAACTTTGCCCCCGAATAGCAATTTTTGCCTTTTGAGTGATTCTTAGATGGGAAACTGTTACTTTTTTATTATTCATACTTACATTTTATCACATTTTCCATGAGAAAATCTTTAACCCGTTGGCTGCTCGCTATTACCATGATGATTCCCGCGGCAGCCGCACAAGGAGCCGACTACGGTATTCCTGACAACATCCAGGATGGCAACATCCTCCACTGCTTCGACTGGAAGTTCTCCGACATCCAGTCGTCACTCGAAGACATCGCAAAAGCTGGCTTCGGCGCCATACAGGTGTCGCCCTGCCAAGGCAACTGCTCGAGCAACGCCGAGTGGTTCTACGCTTACATGCCCTACGACTTCTGCTTCAAGGCCAACGGCTCTGGCTCGGCCTCCGAGCTCCAGTCGCTCTGCTCGGCCGCTGCCAACTACAACATCAAGATTATCGTCGACGTCGTGGCCAACCACATCAACAAGGCCTCCGGTTACCACGACACCTGGTGGGATTCCAACAACCGCGTGCGCTGGAACGGCCAAAACATCGACTACTCCAACCGCTACCAAATCACCCACAACCAATTGGGCGACTACGGCGACGTTAACTCGGAGGACTCCGACGTCCAGGCCCGCGCAAAGGCTTACGTCGAGGAGCTCAAGGGCTACGGCGTGAAGGGTATCCGCTGGGATGCCGCCAAGCACATCGGCCTCCCCTCCGAAAGCTGCAACTTCTGGCCTACAGTTACCTCGGTTGAGGGCATGTACCACTACGGCGAGATTCTCGACGGTGCTGAGTCGTCGCGCAACATCACCCTCATCAACGAGTACTGCACTTATATGTCAATCACCGACAGCGACTACAGCACCGGCATCCGCGAGGCTGTGGCCGGCGGTGGCGTGCCTTCGGGCTACGGCAACTTCGCGGCCCTCGGCGGCCAGGACGCCAAGATGGTGTACTGGGGCGAAAGCCACGACACCTACGCCAACGACGGCGGCGCATCCACCAACATCTCGCAGGCCGTAATCGACCGCGCGTGGGCCATCGGCGCTTGCCGCAACGGCGCTACCGCCCTCTACTTCTCACGCCCCTCGGCTACCGGTAACAGCAACATCAAGATGGGCGTCAAGGGCTCTACCCACTTCACCTCCAAGGAGATCGCAGCCGTTAACCACCTGCGCAACAAGGCCGTGGGCAAAGCCGACTACTATCAGGCATCCGACGGCGTGGCTTGGATCACCCGTAAGGGCGTTGGCTGCTGCATCGTCGTGGGCGGCGGCTACAGCAAGACAGTCTCGCTTGAGAACACCGGCGTGGGCGGCGGTTACGTGCCCGCAGGCACCTACACCGACGAGGTTTCGGGCAACACATTCACCGTCACCTCCTCCACCATCTCCGGCACCGTCGGCTCAACCGGTATCGCCGTGATCTACACCGACTCGGTGAACACCAACCCCGACGACCCCGACGATCCCATCACCGACACCCTCCAGTTCTTCAGCAACCTCAACAGTGGAACATCGTGGACCGCTTCCAACCTCACCGACGGCTCCTACACATTCACCGTTTCCTCCACGAGCTACTTCACCTTCACCACCGACGGCGACTGGAGCGGCGCTTGGCGCCCCGCAGGAAGTGCCGACCAGACCCTCACCGCCGACGGCTCTTACACCGCATCGGGCAGCAACGATGGCTGCTACGTGATTGAACAGGCTGGTACCTACACTGTCACTGTCACCAACGAATCGTCAAAGACCTTCTCCATTTCTGGATTCTCAAGCACTCCCGTTGACCCCAATCCCGGCGACGACGAATATTACGTTTACCTCAAGAACACCTCCAGCTGGTCAACTCCCTACGTGTGGGCGTGGAACGACACCGAGAACTGTACAGCTGCAGGCTCTTGGGCTGGCGACGCCATGACCTACGACTCCTCCACAAGTTTGTGGAAATGGACCGCCCCCAGCGGCAAGGTGCCCACCCTCATCATCTTCTCCAACAACGGCCAATCTCAAACCGACAACCTCACCTACGTCAACAAAGCCACCTACGACTGCTCGGGCAACGTGGTTTCCTCCGAGACCCCCGTTGACCCCGTTGACCCCACCGAGCTGATTATCTACTTCGACAACAGCGACAACTGGACTTCTTCCTCTCCCAAGGTGTGGGCCTGGAACGACAGCGGTAACTGCGTGAGCGGCTCATGGCCAGGTGCCGAGATGACCCTCCTCTCCGGCAAGGTTTACAAATTCACCGCCTTCACCGGTACCCCCACCGGCATCATCATCACCAAGGGTAACGGCGACGAGACCAAGCTTGGTGGCGACAACCTCACCTTCGTCAACGGTGCCACCTACTACAGCGATGGCTCCTGCGCCATGGTTACACACGGTGGTGGCGACACCCCAAGCGACTATCCCTCGGTACTCTACATCATCGGCAACCTCAACTCCTGGGGCACCAACACCTCCGTGGCTTGCGACAACGCCAATAACGGCGTGTACACCTGGTCAAATGTCACAATGCCCGCAGCCGACAACGACACCTTCTCCTACTTCACCTTCGTGACCTCGCAGGGCGCCGATTGGGACAATTACGTCAACCAAACCGACCGTTACGGCGCTGCTTCCGAGGATGAGCTCCTCAACGGCTCCGCATCCATCGTGCTCTTCGCCGCCGGTGTCAACGCGTCGAGCGCTTACTCCTGGAAAGTGGAACCCGACCAATACAACGTCACCGCCGACCTCCAAAACATGAAGGTTACGCTCGTGAAATCGGACAGCGGCGTGGGTTCACTCACTGCTAACGACTCCAATGATAACGTTGAATATTACACCTTGTTGGGTGTACGCGTTTCCAACCCCCAGGCTGGCCAACTCTTGATCCGCCGCCAGGGATCTAAGGTTTCCAAGATTGTATTCTAAGCATTTAGCATTTAGCGTTTAGCATTTAGCGTTTAGCATTTAGCTAAATAGCGGCCCCGAGGCTCCCACGAGCCCCGGGGCTTTTTTATTGAGGAAGATAGGCCCCATAAGCCCTATAAGCCCTATAAGCCCTATAAGCCCCATAGGCCCTATAGGCCCTATAAGCCCCATCTCCTTAAGCATAAGAATGCAACCCCACCATCAAGTAATTCACAGCAAAATAGCTACCCGCCACCGCCACCAATGCCGCTATCATATAAATATTGTACACGCGCGGGCTTCGCAACGCCGGCACAAGCGACGGATGCAGCGGTACGCAATATATCACCAGCGTGATCAGAGCCCAGGTCTCCTTGGGGTCCCAGCCCCAATACCGCCCCCACGACTCGCTCGCCCACACGCTCCCCACAATTATCCCCAACGCCAGCAACGAAACCGCCATAGGCAACATCCCACGGGATCGCGAGCTCCCCTCAGCCCGCATCAACTCTACAGCAGCCATTATCCCCATCACCAAAAAGAGCGTATAGCTTATCATGATCACCGATACGTGAAGATTCAGCCACGGGCTATTCAACACCGGCATCAGTTGCCCCACAGCAATCGATGCCCCGCTCATCGACCCCACCAGCATAAACAATCCCGCGGCAAGCACACCTATGGCCCTCATCACCCTCTCCCGAGCCACGACAGCCAGCCACAGCGCCACCCATGCCGCCACCTCCATCGTCTCAAATCCGTTGGACAGAGGCACATGCCCGCTCAGCCACCACCGTGCCCCAAGCATCGCCGTGGAATATATAAGTAGCAGTACAATTATCCCCTCAATAGGATGAAACCCGTGGCGCCATCGCCCCGAAGCATCATCTTCAAGAGGCGCAGGGCCACGGTGCGGCGCGGTTCCACCGCGTCGGCCCCAAAACAGCCCCGCCAGCCCCAGCGCTATCACCCCAACGGCCAACCAGCGATTCCCCGCCAAGCGCCTGTACCACCGCTCTGCGTCGAGCCGAGCACGCGACGGCATCTCCACTCCGCTCTTTCGCTGATATTTCTCAATCTTCCCCAATATCTCGGCCGCGCGAGCCTCATCCCCCCGAATCAGGCACTCATTCACCAGCCCCAGCGACTTGCGCACAAACAGCCACTCATCCGAGGGCATATCCGGCGGTAATTCCCTCGACACGGGCGAGTACCAATGCCCCTCAATCGGGAAAATTCTCAACGCCTCGCTCGTGTACATCAGCCTGTTAAACAATGTTTTACCTTCCCCATCCACTTTCATATCCCTCGCCATCACCTCCACCGTTGTCACCCTCTCGCCCCAATACACCGGCACCCCCCTCAAAGCCTCATCAAAATCCCCGGCCTTGACCACGTAAGCAAGCAACGCCATAACAAACAAGGAGAGCGGGCGCCGTCCCCTCAGTAGAAAGGAACCCGGGGCGTCCCCGCCCCGGGACAATTCAGGGTCCCCGACCGAGGTCGGTCGGGGCTCCATCCTCCTGCTGACGTATCGTCTCGCGAAGCCCCAAAGCAACGCCACAACAGCGAGCGCATAGCCCGCAAACACAAGCGTTTCCCCCACAGGATCACGTCGCCATTTCAGCGTAACAACCTCAGCCTCAGGCGTGTAGGAATGTAGAGTGTAGACAGTGCCGTCTACCTTCGCCGCGTGATTTACCGAAATTGCAACCGTATCGCTTACGAAAGCGACCACAGCCCGGTAATCGCGCGCGGCCTCGCTCCCCTCGTACGTCGGGGCCTCAAAAGAAATCGGATGCACCTCGATTTCCCCTTCCTGCCCAAACGCCCAGGTGGTGACCGCCCCAAGGGCGATCACCACTAGCGCAATATGCAACAGGGCCACGTGGGGCCTACGCAATCCTCTAAGTGTCATCAGATTGCGTCGATAAATTTAACAATGGCGTCGCGGTCGGCCTTCGACAGCTCGCGGAAATTCTCCACGCTCTTGCGGGCGTCGCTCGTCGCCGAGCCGTGCCACATGATCGCCTCGATCACGTTGCGCGCGCGGCAGTCGTGCAGGCGGTCGCTATGCCCGGCGCAGATCTGCGAAAGTCCGCGTCCCCAAAGCGGGGTGGTGCGGCACCAACCCGTGCGGATATCGTTTTTCATCTCCAAGCGGTGCTGCACAAGGTCGGTGTAGGGCCAAATCTTCTGATGGGGGTAGCGCGGCAGGCGCGAGTCGCCGTCGGAGAAGAAGCCGTTGGGGTCGGTGAACACGTCGTCGCCCGTTGTCCACGAGGGACGGTGGCACGTTGCGCAGCCAATCTCGGTGAACAGAGTCTTGCCGCGTTGAACGTCCTCGTTGTCGAGGTCGCGAGCCGCCGGTACGGCCAACCCACGGTGCCACACCATGAAATCAACGTAATCCTCGTCGGTCATCTCGGCAGGCAACTCCTTGTTCATCAGATAATTGTATATATCGGTAGCGGGGTCGCCCGTGATGTTCCAATCGGGGAAATAGGAGTAGAATTTAGCCTGCACCTCCGGGTCGGCGGCGGCCGTCTGCGCATACACCTCGGTCATGTAGTGGTAGCGACGGTCGGAGCGCGTAACGTTGGTGATGTTCCAGATGGCGTTGGCACCGGCCGCGTCCTGAAGCGGTCCACGGGTCAAGGCGTAGGTGAAACGCAGGGGATGGCCAGTGTTGCTGTAGGTTTTCACCCACTCTCCCCCGGCGAAAATCGACGGGTTGATGCATGCGCCATACTGCTCCTCGAGTGCGTATTGTGCTTTGAGGTCGGCGTCGTCGATGGCGTCAAGCAGGCCCGTACCGTAGATGCCGATGGTCGACTCAAGCCTTACCACAACGTTCTCGTAGGGCACGTCCACGCCGTTGATCTGCAGCGGCACGTAGTAGGCCTCCTTGGGAATCTTCACCTCCGGGTAAATCAGCGAGTAGCTCTCGCCATCGGGGAACGTGTTGCCCCACTCATCGGTGTACGGGAGCCACGAGATGGTAATCTGCTCCTCGTCGATCGGGGCCTTGAACGGAGCCACAGCCTTGGTTTGGGGCATTCCCGTAAGGGTGGAGATGTAGGTATCGTTTTGGTCGGTCACCACCAGCAGGTAGCCATTGCCCCAATCGCCGGCGCGGTAACGTTCCATGCGCTTGCCGTGACCGTAACCGGGGTGGCAAGCGATGCACGACGAGCGTATGTACAGCGGCCCGAGGCCGTTGAACGGCTTGGTCGACAGGTTGTAGGTGCGCTCAAAGAACATTTCGCCGTATTTGAAACGGTCAACCAAGCCCATCTCTTCCACCGCCGGGGTGGGATCCTCGTAGGCCGAAGCCGACGCGTTGAACGTGGTGCCAAGTTTGCCGCCCGTGTACCACTCCTCGCTCAGCTCATCCTCATCAATGCTGGGAGTATCGTTTTTGGGGTCGCTATCCGAGCACGAGGCCAAGAACCACGAAAATAGGATGCCCAAAAATATCTTAGATTTCATCATATTTGTATTAATCGGAAATTACGGGACTCCTGAAATTCCCGAAATTTCTCCTTTTATTTTATTTTGCTAAGGCCTGTTTAACCTCGGTAAGCACATCAACGAGCGAGGAGCACGCCTCCATGGCGTCGCTGGCCGATGAGTCGCGATAGTTCAACACGAAGGGAGCTGCCATCTGCGAGATTTTAAGCATCGCCGTGTTGATGGCGGTGACGCAGCGCGAGTCGAGGGCGCTGTCCTTGGATTTCATGTAGGCGTGGAGCGACAGCGACTCGTTGCGCTTGCCTTCTATGCCACCCATATAGGCGTTGTAGATCGACACCATGTTGTCGTAGAAGTCGGTGATCGATTTGTAGGAATAGGGCGACTCGATGTAGTTGACGTCCTCGCCGGTGTGGGGTTTGCCGATCTTCTGCAGACCCACCTCGTCGGCGATGTCGATACACCCGTCGATTATACCCTGCATGGCGTCGGTCCACGAGCGATACGACGAACCTGCCTGACCAGCGTTGAGCATGTTTTCGCTGTAGCTCAAACCGCTACCGCTCACGGTGCAAGGCCACTCAAGATCCTCTATCTTCTGGGCGCGCTCATCGGCCACGTTGTCGGCGCCGGCCCAGGAAACCTCGAGCTGGTAGCACTTGTTGCGCAGGTCGCCAGCAACGGCGATAGCGTAGGTAAGCTCATTGGCGGGTATCGACGATACCGATTTGGGTTGTCCGGCCGAGAAAATGATATACTCAATGCCATGGAAACCAAGCAGTTCCGGACCAAGCTTGTTGCCAGCCCACTCGTCGGCGTCGTCAGCTTCCATAGCGGCGATGTGGGAGGCATTGGACAGCTCCGATTTCAGTCCGTCTACATCAAGGGGCCAAGTGTCGATATGGGGGTCGATACCGAAATCGTTGGCCGGACCAAACAGGAATGCCTCGCTCTTTTCCCACCACGCGCGGGCCTCGAGGAATACCTCACAAGCCGCCTTAACGTTGGCATCGGTGGGGTTGGCTTTCACCTTCTTCAGGGCCTCCACAAGTTCCTCGGCATTGTCGGCCAGGTTGCTATAGGTGGTGATTACAGTGGAATTGAGATACTGCGTAGCGATGGCCTTCATCGTCGCGTCCTTGTCGCTGGCGGTGCCGGGCTCGTCGCTCGAGCTGTCGCTATCCGAGCACGCCGTTAGAGCCATCACGGCCACCGCCGCCATAAGAGAATACTTCAATTTTTTCATATACATTGTTTTTTTAGTTATTATTTCTAAAGCCTTAAAGCCTTAAATCTTTAAAGGAGGAAAGGAGAAAATGATAAAAGAATCGAAGGATCAACGGAGCTATCTAAAAGCCCCCGTTTCGGGGGGTTGGGGGCCGGTTTTACAAAAATTTCGCACAATAGGCCACTCCAAGCGATATCGAGGGCTCGTTGTTGTAGGCCGATTTGAGAAACCGCTCCGAAAACTCGGCCTTCACCACAATCTGCGGCATGGGCATGTAGTTGAATCCCACCGCGATACGTTGCCGGTTGGTCCAGTCGTATTTCGGTGCGTCATCCACCGGGATGTAGGCGTCGTAATACTCGTAACGCCCAAACAGATAGAGATTTTGCTTCAACTCGGGTGCCCACCAACGCAGCAAGTCGTAACCCGCCTCAAGGGCGCAGGCCGTAGCCGCCTTTCCCACGTGGGTACGCTTGTAAGGAGTTGATTTGGAGAGATTTCGATTATACTCCGAAATCTGCTCGGCGTCGCCAAGGTGGCCATAATCGGCGTTTCCTCTCACGATCCAACCGTGGCCTTTGTAACGGAAGTCAAACGAGCCGATAAACAACCGTCCCTTCACGCCCTTGTACTTGCCTTCGTCGGCCATCATCGTGTTGTTGAACGTATGTCCATAATATCCGCTCAGGCTGAGGGTCAAGCCTTTAACCGAGTAATTGTCGATTCGGAAGGCTCCTGCGTAATTATTGGCCGGGGTAAACTCAAAGGGGCTACTTGAGCCGTTCTTCACCCATTCGTCCTTGGAGAAAAAGCAGGAGTTGAGAGCCGGCAGGAACATCACCTCGTAGCGCCAGTCGCCAGCGCGTCCCCAAAGCTCGATGCCCGTTTCGTGCCATGCGCACGGCATGATTTGGCTCTCCCCCTCGGGTCGATATACGGTGAAAAACTCGGTGGGCAGGTGATGGGCATTGGTGGCTCCCACAGGCACTACCTGCTCGCCTACCCTCACGTTAAGCCATTTCTTAAACGATTTCTGCAACCAGAATTGCTCCAAGGCGACCTCGCCGCCGCGCTCGATCTCGCTCTCGTATTCGCCTACCTCCTCTTGCTCGAGCTCGACGGCCGATTCTGTGCCTCCGTGCTCAAATTCGATTTCCGAGCCGAACGACCAGCCCTTGCCGAAGTCGTAGCCGATCATAATCACCACGTGGGGCAGGTCGAAACGACCGTGGCTTTTAGCGTCCTTGTAATCGGCCGCATGAGAGTAGCGGTTGACGTTGTCGCTGTAGAAATTGCGGGTGAAAGCGGCCTCGCCGTAACCGCCAAAACTCAGGCGCGACAAGGCGTCGAGCAGCTTAGTCGCCTTCTCGCCGTTGATAGTCGCTGTCTCTACGGCACGAGCCTCAGCGCTGCGTGTCATTATCGAGTCAACCGTCTCAGCATTAGCGGTTAACGACATCACTGCGGCCACCGTCACGCTCATTAAATTCTTACCTATTGTCATATCAATTTTACTTTTTCCACCCGCGAATTTACTCCATCCCTCATTCTCCCAAAATACCCAAAATTTAGCATAAATTACCACAATTTTAACAAAATCCCGTTAACCCAATTTCCTAAATCATTGATTTCCACCCTATTAAAATTACCCATTTTTAGGTATAATGCTCGCCCGTGCCCTCCATTATCAAGCCACCGTGCCCCGCGGTTAGAAAGGATGCCGGGCCGTGTCGGCCCGGCAGTATCATCAAGCCACCGTGCCCCGCGGTTAGAAAGGAAGCCGGGCCGTGTCGGCCCGGCAGTATCATCAAGTCACCGTGCCCCGCGGTCAGAAAGGACGCCGGGCCGTGTCGGCCCGGCAGTATCATCAAGCCACCGTGCCCCGCGGTTTGCCGCGGTGGCCCCCACAATAAAGCGACCACCCTTAACGTTATTTAATAAAACATGCCACACATGAATATTACCTTCATAATACCACCCCAACTCGATTCCCTCAAGCCCGCCGAGCGCACCGCCGGCTGCACCCGTATGGTGTACCAGGCTCCCAACATCTACGAGCTGCAGGTGGTAGCCGTCCTCGAAGAGGCTGGCTACAAGGTCAACTATATCGATTTCGTATACTCCCAAAAAAAGTTGCCGCAACTGCTTGATTTCCTGCGAAGTGACAACTCCGACATATACTTTATCTGGACCGTCAACCTCTCGATCGAAAACGACCTCGAGTGCATACGCCACATCCTCGCCGAGCGTCCCCAGGCCAAGGTCGTGCTTCTCGGCCCTGGCCCCACCTACTTCACCGCCAAATGCCTCCCCTCCGACCGCGTGATGATCGTGCGTGGCGAGCCGGAGGCAACCACCCTCGAGCTGGTAAAGACACTGGAGAGCAACGGCGACCTCAGCCAAGTAAAGGGCCTCAGCTACAAGGTTGACGGCAAGATGGTTAACAACCCAAGCCGAGAGCCGATGGCCGACATCAACACACTACCCTTCCCAGCGCGCCATCACATCGCTCACCAGGTGTACCACAACCCCAAACTGAAGTTGACCCCCTACACCACCATGGTGACCTCGCGCAACTGCCCCTACCGCTGCATCTACTGCGTGCCCTCGTCCCTCACGTTCGCTCGCGAGATTGAGTACCGCAAGGACCATGGCCGCAAGCCGCCCATCACCAAGCGCTCGGTTGAAAAGGTTGCCGAGGAGATTGATCTCCTTGCCTCCCAAGGAGTTAAGGCTATTGGCTTCATGGACGACAATTTCATTTGGAATCTCGAGCGCACCCAAGCCATCGGCGAGGCCCTCAAGCGACACGGCATCGTATGGGGTTGCCAAGCACGCTGCGACGCAATTACCGACGACGTGGCTCGCGTCTTGGCCGACACCGGGTGCCAATACGTCGACCTCGGGGTGGAATCCTTTGACGACGAGATACTTAAGTACATCAAAAAACAGGAAACAAAGGAACAGATTTACGCGGCAATCGCCCACTTGAAACGCCACCGCGTGCCCGTGAAATTGAATGTGCTAATCGGCTGTGCACCAATGGAGTCGCGCGAAACTGTCCTCAACACCCTCCGCGAGGCCAAGAAACTGAAGGTCGACCAAGTGATGTTCAACATCGTTTCCCCTTTCCCGGGTACCGAGTACTACAAGCTGTGCAAGGAGAACGGCTGGCTCGCTACGCCCGATTACGTGCCCACCGACGTGCAACGCGAGTCGATCCTCAAGCTGCCCAACCTCAGCGCCGAGGAGATGGAGCGCCTGCTGTTCCGCAACAACCTCAGCTTCTTCTTGCGCCCAAGCTTCGTTTTCTCGCAAATCAGAAAATTCCGCTCGGTCGGTGAATTTTTCTACGCCTTGAAATCACTGAAAATCAAGCTATTCGGTTGATATGAAGCTACAGTTGTCAATCGTTGTCCT
Source organism: uncultured Muribaculaceae bacterium (assembly GCA_964562375.1). Lineage (GTDB taxonomy): Bacteria > Bacteroidota > Bacteroidia > Bacteroidales > Muribaculaceae > JAJPXC01. The sequence goes on from CAZLSW010000031.1 coordinate 25,583, forward strand.
CAATCACAACGAGGGTGCGGTGACGGGCCAGTGCCTCAAGGCGTTAGCCCCTCTGGTCGACGATGGCACAGCCGAGGTGATTGTCGTCGACAACGGTTCGGCCAACAACGAAGGGCACATCCTCGCCGAGCAATTCCCCTGGGTTACAATGATTTACAACGCCGAGAACCGAGGCGTGGCCCCTGCCCGCAACCAAGGCCTCGCCATCGCCCGCGGCACCTACGCCCTCATTCTCGACAACGACACCCTACCCACCCCGGAGGCCATTCTAGCAGTCCTTGCCCATCTCCAAAGCAACCCATCGGTGGGAGTTGCCGCATGTCTCCTGGCCGACGCTCACGGCACGCTACACAACTGCCGCCAATACCCTGGCATCAAGCAGAAAATCAGCAACTTGCTCCACCCCGATCGCAAGGAATTCAATCCCGAGGGGAAAGCCCTGCTAAATGCCCCCGAGGATTTCGACTACCTGATGGGAGCTTTCCAGATGTTCCCCATGGAGCTTTTCCGCCAGCTTGGCCCCTTGGACGAGAGCATCTTCTACGGGCCCGAGGATTGCGACTGGTGCCTAAAAGTAATGGCGGCTGGCAAGCGCGTCGTATGCCTTACCAGCCACCAAATCGTTCACTTTTGGCAGCGTTCCACCAACCGTCGACTATTCTCGCGCCTCAGCTGGCTTCACGCCAAAGGTCTTCTCCACTTCTACCGCACCCACCACCGCTACCTCTAATTGGCGGGCGAGAGGGTAACGCCGACGGGGAGCGACTCGCGGTTGGCGCGGTTAAGGCCCGTCACAATCCATTGACCCCTCTTATTTTTTGGCAGCGTGTAGCTTGGCGTCATCGTCACCGCGCGGATGTTCTTGGGATCCTTGATCGCCTCGAGCATGTCCACTCCCTCGGGAGCATAATAAACCACCCATTTCACAACGTCCTCGGTTTTGCCCTGCGGCTCAGTTGCGCCCCAGGAGATCGCCTTGCCGTTAAACTCCACGTAAGGCACCTGCGGCGCCACCTCCGGGGTCATCCACTCGTAAGCGGGAACCAGCGCGATGGTCGACTGCAAGTCGACAGCCAGCGAGTCGGCCACGCCTCCCGAGTTGCGGGTAATCGAGTAGCCAGGCCACCAGCAATTGCCCTGAATTGTAGGATATTGGCGCATCATGTTCACCGACTGGCGAAGTTGCGTAGGCTCGCCTGAGCCGTCGGTTGAAGCGAATTTCATGCGCTTCTCCACGTCCTGGCCCACATACATGTGACGACCGTTGGCGTGCTCGGCCCACCAAGGCACCAACGCGGCATAGTCGGCGCGGTTGTGGCCTATTTCCCAGTACATCTGCGGCAGCATATAATCTACCCACCCCTTCTCGGTCCACAGCAGCACATCGGCGTAGAGGTCGTCGTAATTCTGCAACGCCTTGGTGTCGGAACCCTCAGGATAAGCAGCTGATTTATTGCGAAATACGCCAAAGGGGCTGATACCGAATCTTACCCACGGCTTCTTCTCAATCAATTTGTTATGGATTCCCTCAATCAACAGGTCGACGTTCTCGCGACGCCAGTCGGCAAGTTTCTTTCCGTTGCCATATTTGGCGAACGAGGCATCGTCGGGGAATGCCTTCCCGGCCACGGGATAAGGGTAAAAATAGTCGTCCATATGGATCGCGTCCACCTCGTAGCGCGAGATAATGTCGTCGACCACCGAGATGATAAACTCCCGATTCTCAGGCAGTCCCGGGTCGAAATAAAGTTTGCCGTCGTAGGTCAAAAATCGCTCGGGATGCTTGTGGTAAATATGGTCCTTGGGGAGCTTTTCACCGGCCTTGGTGGTCACGCGGTAGGGGTTGAGCCACGCGTGAAGCTCCATGCCGCGGGCGTGGCACTCGTCAACCATAAACTGCAACGGGTCCCACACGGGAGAGGGAGCCTTGCCGGCCGTTCCGCTCAGGAATTGGCTCCACGGCTCAAGTTCGGAGGGGTAAAACGCGTCGGCCGAAGGTCGCACTTGGAACACAACGGCGTTACAGCCAGCCGCTTGCAAGCGGTCGAGCTGGTCGATAAGATAAGCTTTGTTTTCGTCGGTGGTTTGCTGGGCGTACTGTCCCTGGTGCACGGTGTGAATCCACGCCCCGCGGAATTCCTCCTTGGGATTGGCGCCCGAGGCGCTCAGGCACAACAATGCGGCCGAGGCCAATAAGGTCGTTAGTCGCTTCATGATTTTAGCTTGTGATTTATTATTATGGTTAAAAGAGAAATCGATCTTTGGGGATTTCCGGGATTACCGAGATTCTCGGGATTCCCGAGATCCCCGAGATTCCCGAGATTCCCGGGATTTCCGGGATTTTCGTGATTTCCGGGATTTTCGTGATTTCCGGAAGATTTTCCTTCTTATTACGCGAAGTTAGTGATTTTTTTGGAGATAAAAGGGATAATCAGTAACTTCGCGACACAAATTTTGAAGATATTGTTATGAAAGAGCTCGATTGGGCCAACCTCGCGTTTGGCTATCTCCCCACCGACTATAACGTGCGTTGCTACTTCCGTGACGGCAAGTGGGGACCGGTGGAAGCTACCACCTCCGACACTATCAACATTCACATGGCCGCTACCGCTCTCCACTACGGCCAGGAAATCTTCGAAGGCCTGAAGGCTTTCCGCGGTAAGGACGGCAAAATCCGCATCTTCCGCCTCGAGGAGAACGCCCACCGCATCCAGGAAAGCGCCAAGGGCATCCTCATGGAGCCCGTCCCCGAGGAGATCTTCCGCGAGGCTGTCATCAAGGCCGTCAAGATGAACGAGCGATTCGTGCCCCCTTACGGCTCCGGCGCGTCGCTCTACATCCGTCCCCTGGAGCTGGGCATGTCGGCACAGGTGGGCGTCAAGCCTTCCACCGAGTATCTCTTCATGGTTCTGGTCACCCCCGTCGGCCCCTACTTCAAGGAAGGGTTCCGGCCCACCAACATCTGCATCATGCGCGACTACGACCGCGTTGCCCCCAAAGGCACCGGCCGCTGGAAAGTGGGTGGCAACTACGCCGCTTCGCTCATGGCCGGCGAGCACGCCCACGAACTGGGCTACTCAGCCGTGCTCTACCTCGACCCCCGTGAGAAAAAATATCTCGACGAGTGCGGCCCCGCCAACTTCTTCGCTATCAAGGACGGAAAGTACATCACCCCCGCTTCCGAGTCGATCCTCCCCTCTATCACCAACAAGAGCCTCCAGCAGATCGCCCGCGACATGGGCATCGAGGTCGAAAGCCGCCACATCCCTCTCGAGGAGCTCAGCGAGATCCAGGAGGCCGCCGCTTGCGGTACCGCTGCCGTCGCCTCCCCCGTGGCCGAAATCCACGACCTCGACACCGGCAAGAAATACGTCGTTTCCCCCGACGGCGAGCCTGGCCCCATCACTACCGAGCTTTACAACCGCCTCCGCGCTATCCAGCTCGGCGAAGCCGACGACGTGCACGGATGGAACACGATCGTGGAGTAAGTTGTTAGTTGTTAGTTGTTAGCGCTAAAGCTATGACATCCAATCAATTGATCAACCTATATTATCCCGCTGGCACTAAACGGCGGGATATTTATTTAAAGCATTGCCGACAAGTGGCCGACAAAGCCCTGCGTATCATGCGCGAAAAAGGCCTTGGCCTATCCCCTAAAGAGGTGGAGGAGGCCGCTATGCTTCACGACATCGGCATCTGCCTCACCGATGCCCCGGGCATCGATTGCAACGGCGTGGAACCTTACCTGCGCCACGGCGTACTCGGAGCCAAACTCTTGCGTGACAACGGTTTCCCCGAAATATACGCCTCGGTAGCCGAGCGGCACACCGGCGCCGGCCTCACCCCCGACGAAGCACAAGCCCTCGGCCTCGGTCACCGCGACCTCTGCCCACGCTCACTACTCGAGCGACTGATTTGCTACGCCGACAAATTCTACTCCAAAAGCGGCAACATGGAGGAGAAAACCCTCGAACGCGTCCGCGCTTCAATGGAAAAATTCTCCCCCTCTACCCTCGCCCGCTTCGAAGCCCTCCACCAAGAATTCTCCTAACCCCTCAATAGGAAGGAAGTCGGGGCGTCCCCGCCCCGACACATCCCCATCCCTTTCCTCCTTTACCATTAGCTTAATTATGAGCAAAAGAAAATCTTCAATATTTGGTTCCTGGATCGTCCCCGTGGCAGTCGTCGCCGTCATCGTCTGGCTCGCCATGCGCGCCCTCGCCTCCTCATCCCAATCTGCCCCCGCAGAGCAGCTCCAAGGCGACTTCGAGAAAGTCGTCACCGCCCCCGGTCTGCCCGAGCGAATCATCAACTACGAGGGCATGACCGTGTCATTCAACGCCTCCACCCACAACCCCAACTGGGTGGCCTGGGAGCTAACCCGCGACGAGGCCAAGGGCGAGGAGCCACGCTCCAACAAATTCCACGCCGACCCCGACGTCCCCGGCTGCTCCACACCCGAGGATTACCGCAACTCGGGCTTCGACCGCGGTCATATGGCCCCCGCCGGCGACATGAAATGGAGCCAAAAAGCTATGGAAGAATCGTTTACGATGACCAACATATGTCCCCAGGCCAAAGCGCTAAACACCGGTGCTTGGAAAAAACTCGAGGAAAAATGCCGCCTTTGGGCCGACCGCGACTCTGCTCTCGTTATCGTGTGCGGCCCCGTTCCAGGCGACCCCGTAGATATGTATATCGGCACCTCCCAAGTGGTTGTGCCTCAGCGATTTTTCAAGGTTATTCTCGCCCCTTACGCCAACCCTCCGCGCGGCATCGGCTTTATCATGCCTAATGAACGCGTCGAGGGAGGTATGCAGCGCGCGGCCGTCAGCATCGACGAGGTAGAGCGCGTCACCGGACACGATTTCTTCTCGGCTCTCCCCGACTCCATCGAGGACGTAATCGAAGCTCAATGCAACTTCAACTTATGGAGCACACTGAAGTAAACGACACAATATGTGCCATCTCCACAGCCCCTGGCGTGGGTGGAATCGCTGTGGCACGCGTCAGCGGCCCCCAAGCCCTCGATTGCGTTTCTAGAATATGGAAAGGCTCCGATTTACAGCAAGTTAAAAGCCATACGGCCCACCTTGGCGACATCCTCGACAACGACGGCACCACCCTCGACCAAGCCGTCGTCACCGTCTTCCGCTCTCCCCGTAGCTTCACGGGCGAGGACACAGTCGAAATCTCGGTTCACGGCTCCCAATACGTTCAGCGTCAGCTAATTAACCTATTAACAGCAACAGGAGCGCGATTGGCCGAGCCAGGCGAATTCACCCGCCGAGCATTCGCCTCAGGCCGCTTTGATTTAGCAGAAGCCGAAGCCGTCGCCGACCTCATAGCCGCCCGATCCCGCTCGGCCCACCGCCTGGCAATGAGCCAAATGCGAGGAAATCTCACAAAGCGACTCGACAACCTCCGCGACCAGCTAATCCAACTAGCTTCCCTGCTCGAACTCGAACTCGATTTCTCGGAAGAAGACGTCGAATTCGCCTCCCGCGCCCGCCTCGCCGACCTCGCTAACGACACCATCGCCGAGGTCGAGCACCTCCTGGGCACATTCTCCACTGGCCAAGCCATCAAAGACGGAATCCCCGTCGCAATCGTCGGAGCCACCAACGCCGGAAAATCAACCCTCCTCAACCGCCTCCTCGGCGACGACCGAGCAATCGTCAGCGACATCCACGGTACAACCCGCGACACCGTCGAGGACACCGTCGAAATCCGGGGCACGCTCTACCGACTGATCGACACCGCCGGCATCCGCTCAACCGACGACCCCATCGAGGCCCTCGGCATCGAGCGCTCACGCCAAGCCGCCTCCCGAGCACGCGTCGTCATCGCCCTGATCGACGCCACCCTCCCCCTCGAGCCCCAGCTCGCCGCCCTCCCTCCCCTCCCCCCCGACACCCCCCTCATCCTCGCCCTCAACAAAAGCGACCTCAGAGAGCAGGAGAATGGAAGTCGACCCGACCTCGGGTCGACACCCCAGGCACCCAGCATCCCAGAGCCACCGTGCCCCGCGGTTCAGTCCCAGATTAGCCCCAGCCGTCACGTGCCCTGCGGGGCACCGCAGGGAAGCGGCAGCGAGCCACCGTGCCCCGCGGTTCAGTCCCAGGTTAGCCCCAGCCGTCACATGCCCTGCGGGTCACCGCAGGGAAGCGTCAACGAGCCACCGTGCCCCGCGGTTCCGTCCCAGGTTAGCCCCAGCCGTCACGTTCCCTGCGGGTCACCGCAGGGAACCGTCAGCGAGCCACCGTGCCCCGCGGTTCGCCGCGGTGGCCCCTCCCCCATCCCCATCTCAGCCAAAACCGGCGACGGCATCCCAGCCCTCCTCGACGCCCTCCACCAAGCCTCAGGAGCCGCCAACGTCGACGCCGGCGACCTCCTCCTCACCAACGCCCGCCACGCCCAAGCCCTCGCCGCCGCCCTCGCCCCCCTCCGCCGCGTCGCCGCCTCCCTAGTTTCAACGAGCGTGGATGCCACCCCCGCGCCACCACAGCCCGGTCGCGAGCCCTGCGGGTCACCGCAGGGATCTCCCAGCCAGCCACCGTGCCCCGCGGTTTGCCGCGGCGGCCTCCCCCTCGACCTCGTCGCCCAGGACCTCCGCGAAACCATCCACCACATCTCCTCCATCACCACCCCCATCACCACCCCCGACCTCCTCGCCACCATCTTCTCCCGCTTCTGCGTCGGCAAATAATTTTTCGTTAGAATCACTCACGAAAAATCACCAACCGCCGCAAATCACCCGCTTACAACCCACTACCCACTCATGGACACCCATCCACTCATCGCAACCGTCCGAGATGCCGTTAGGGATAATCACCCTTGGGAAGGATGAATTTCTTAGGCTTCCTCAACTTCCCAGCCAAGGGTGGCGAGGAGATGGTCGCTGAAAGCGGGGAAGTTGTCGCCCCATTCCTTGCACACGGCCAGACATGTGCCATCGGCAGTGACAAGCAAATCTTCCTGTTCGAGGAACCAACGCTGACGCTCTGTGCGGTTGTTGTGACTGCGCATTTCGATGTCGGCCACTGTACGCACCACGCCATAGCTTCCTTGCAGATCCCGTGGGAAAGCGTTATCGATGTCACGAAACGACGCTTGCGGATTGCGCTCCATGTATTGTCGCACTGCCTCGCGCACCAATCGGTTTTTCGGCAACGGGTCGCAGTCGTTTAACGTGTAGCGCGACTGAGTCGCAGGCTTTTTCTTGGGGGCAAGATCGGGGTTGTCCTTATGCCAGAGTATTTCAACCGGGATATCCAGCATTTTGGCTACGCCTTCGAGGCAATCCGCTTTGCGCGAGTTGGTCATGTTGGTGTAGATCCACCATCCGTCGACCTGCTTTTGCCAATTACCGTTGTCGCGTTTTTTGCGGCCTATCAGCGGGTAATCCTTAAAAGTGATGTCGGAGTAACCAGATGCTCGCTCCAAGCCCATGTATCGTAGCGCCTCAGTGAATGTGTTGACTGCTGTGGTATAGCCAATCACCTGGCCGTCGGCGAACCTCACCGAGAACGATCCTTGACGGTCGCCTTCCGAGGCTTCCTCATTCAGGGATTCCTCTGGCTCCTCTAATACGGTAATTGTTCTCCAGTCGTCGATAAGCATTAACATAACATTGTCGAACACTTTCTCCAGGTCCACATCGGTGGAAAAAGCCGTCCGGGTTAAGCGGCCACCTTGGTATTCTGCGGCCACCACAAAACGGCTTTCCTCGGAAGCCTCCACTCCCGTCGGGAAGCTGTCCACTACTTTTTTGGCGCATGCCTCGATCAGCGACTGCCGAAGTTGGCGGATTTTGGCGTCGACCTGCTCGGTGGATGCCCCATACCTGAGGAGCACCTCCCGATCCTTCATCAATTGTTCTATGTTTTCCATTGTCGGATGGTATTATTTCCCCAAAGATAAGTATATTTCTCGAAACCACAATAACAAAATTTATGACTTACGGATATATACGCGTGTCGACCGACCGGCAGACTGTGGAGAACCAGCGTTTTGAAATCACGCGCTTCTGCGAGCGGGAGCATATCACCATTGACGGATGGATTGAGGAAACAATCTCAGGCACCAAGAGCTACACCAAACGCGAGTTGGGCAAGCTGTTGAAGCGCGTCGCCAAGGACGATCTTATTATCTGCACCGAGCTGTCGCGCTTGGGCCGCTCACTGTTTATGATCATGGAGATATTGAACCTCTGTATGACCAAGGAGGCCCGCGTGTGGACCATCAAGGACAACTACCGACTTGGCGACGACATCCAGTCGAAGGTATTGGCGTTCGCTTTCGGACTCTCGGCCGAGATTGAGCGCAACCTCATCTCTCAGCGCACCCGTGAAGCCTTAGCCAAGCGCCGCGCCGAAGGAGTAACCCTCGGACGCCCAAAAGGCTCTCTGACCCAAGTTGATAAGATGAAGTTACACAAGAAAGAAACACTGATAAAAGGCTTATTGGAGGAGGGAGTGTCCCAGAGGGAAATCGCCAGGATTTGCAAGGTTGACAGGAATACTGTTTCCCGGTTTATAAAAGCACGGGGATTGTCAGCAAAATAGTGACCCATTCTCCGCGGCCGCGACATCAAGCGATACGGCTACAACCGGGCTGGTCTATGGTTGATTAACACCCATAATGGAGTTAAAGAGTCAGGAATAGGTAGAATACGAATCGAAGAATACCCTTCAGTCAAGGCTCATTTAGATGCTTACTTTCACAAAATATCCTCCCGAGCTGATAAGGGAGATACTCCATATAATTTGCGTAATTGCACTTATATGGAGGATTTCTCTCGGCCTAAA
>CAZLSW010000032.1:0-32490 GCA_964562375.1 uncultured Muribaculaceae bacterium
CGGGACGATGGGTTGCAACGACGATACAGTGGGAGTATGAATTATATAGGTTAAGCTAACGATAGAGTCATTTCTATCACAAGCGATAGGGCTCCAAACCGCCCCGTTGGGGCTATGACCGGGAGATTGGGGCTTGCTCACCTTTCCCCGCACTCCCTCGTACCTCGGTCGTGCGTGGTTATTGCCACCCTCGCCCCGTTGCGGCTCAGAGTGCAAAATGGGATAGAGCCTAAGAAAATCGCCCGGGATGGTTAGAGTCCCGGGCGATCACCTTAGAAATGTAGCTTAGAGGAATCAGTGAACGGTGTGTGACTATATTGAAACGTTATCAGAAAATAATCTTTTTCACATCAGTGCCTTGGCGGCGAATCACGAGCTGCCCGTCTTGGGGGTTGTTGACGCGAATGCCTTGGAGGTTGTAGTACTCGACCGGGGCGGTGACGTCGTTGACCTCAGCAGTGGCGATGCCGCTTTCCTTGGAGGCAGAAACGGTCTGGAGGTAAGGGTTGACTTTGATCTTGTAGTTGGTGTCCTCGGGAACGGCCCACTTGTTGTCGTTTCCACCTTGGCAGAAGTAGTTGGCCTCCAGCAGGTTTTCGCCGTTGAAGTAGGGGTGGATGCCGTAAACGCCATCGTTGTCGAAGTTGTTGATTGTCATAAACTTGATCTCGGTGCCCTTGGAGGTGCCAATCGCGCCTGTCCACTCGTAAACGTCGGAATCTTCGGTGGATTGCGTCATCTCTACGAACGACCAATCAGTGTCGGAGCCGACGATCCACACCCCGGCGGGAGCCTCGTAGGCGTTCCATGATAAGGTTTGGGAGGCGGCGTCGATGAAAAGCTGGGCCTTGGCAATGGCCTCGGTGGTGTAGGCGGTAGCGGCGCTTTCGGCACTTACGTAGGTATAAGCGTTGTTGTCACCGGCCTTGAGCCACTGGGTTTTACCCTCGGCGTCGGTAGCCTTAACCTTGAATGTACCAGCGGAGATGGCACCCATGTACTTGAAGATGGAGGGACCTTGCTCGGCGGGGGTGCATGTGAGGGCTGAGCCGGAGATGGCGAATGCGGTGGGGACGAATGCCGAGGCATCGGCGGAGACTGTCAATGTCTTGGCGTTGAGGTCGACGGTAAGGGTATAAGCTCCGGCTTCGTTGTTGTACCACTTGTTGTCGCCAGCTTCGTCACCCTTGGCAAGGTTCATGGGTGTGTCGAGGACGATACCGTAGTTGTCGCAGTCGGCGGAAACGAGGGAATCCCAGGTGTCGCGTCCGATGATGAATTTCACTTGGCCGGTCTTGAGGTTGCCGGTCCAGGTGAATACGCCGTTGCCGTTGGATGTCATTTCGGGGGCGTCGGCCTGCGACCAACCGCTGGAAACGGCCTCTCCGATCACGTAGAGGCTTGTGATGTCGCTGTACTCAAATGCTGAGGCTGCCAATGCGCTGAGGCACAGGGCTGTGGAAAGTAAAAGCTTTTTCATTGTATAGTGGTTAATGGTTAATGGTTAATGGTTAATGTGGTTTAGAGTGGCTGTAGGGAGATGGCGTAGCCGCCTCCGGGGGCCGAGGTGAGGGCGAGTGTCGACTTGCTGTCGACGGTCTTGGTGGTGATGGTGTAGGCCTGTGGATTGTCACGGTAATTGGCATCCTTGGCGTCGGCGTAAATCGTGGCCTTGTACTTTTGGCCCGGGGTGAGGAAGTCGAGTTTCAGTTTGGACTGGTGACCGTTCTCGGCGCTGGTGTTGCCCACGTACCAAGCCTCAGAGTTCTTGTCCTTTCGGGCCACGGTGATGTACTGTCCCGGCTCAGCCTCAAGATAGCGGCTCTCGGCCCAGTCGACCGGCACGTCCTTGATGAACTGGAAAGCGTCCATGAAGCGCTCGTAGACTTCGGGCACGTCAGCCGCCATCTGCAACGGCGAATACATGGTCACATAGAGGGCGAGCTGCCGGGCGAGCGTGGAGTTGACGTGGCCGGCGCTGTTGGGGTTGACCTTTTTCATGTCCATCTCGAAGATTCCGGGAGTGTAGTCCATGGGTCCACCCTGGAGACGGGTGAAGGGGAGGATAGTGGTGTGGTTGGCGGGGTTACCCTCGAAAGCCTCATACTCGGTGCCTCGTGCGCACTCGTTACCGATGAGGTTGGGATAGGTGCGGCACAGACCGGTGGGGCGCACCGACTCGTGGGCGTTGACCATCACGTGGTGCTTGGCGGCCTCCTTGATGCAGTAGAGGTAATGGTTGTTGAGCCACTGGCCGTAGTGGTGCTCGCCGCGGGGAACGATGTTGCCAACGTATCCCGATTTAATGGCGTTGTAGCCGTAGTGGTCCATCAGGTCGAGGGCAGCGTGGAGGTGACGCTCGTAGTTGCGCACCGAGCCAGAGGTCTCGTGGTGCATCATCAGGCGGATACCCTTGGAGTGGGCGTAGTCGTTGAGCATGTCGATGTCGAAGTCGGGGTACGGCGTCACGAAGTCGAAGACGTAGTCCTTGGAGTTGCCAAACCAATCCTCCCAGCCCACGTTCCAACCTTCAACCAGCACTTGGTCGAAGCCGTGCTTGGCGGCGAAGTCGATGTATTTTTTCACGTTTTCGTTGTTGGCGGGATGGCGGCCATGGGACTTGGTGTTGGTGTAGTCGAGGGTCGCGAGCTGTACCGAAGGGAGGTCGTAAGTATAGCTCCATTCCTTGCCCCCACCGATCATTTCCCACCAAACGCCCATGTATTTCACGGGCTTGATCCACGAGGTATCGTCGTAGGCGCAGGGGTCGTTGAGGTTGAGGATAAGATTGGAGGCGAGCATGTCGCGAGCATCGTCGCTCACGATGAGGGTGCGCCAAGGGCTGTGACAGGGCGCTTGGAGGTGGCCCTTGTTGCCTTGGGCGTCGGGGGTGAGCCACGACTCAAAGATCATCTTTTTATCGTCGAGGTTGAGGTGCATACACGAGTAATCGACCAAAGCGGCCTCGTGGAGGTTGAGGTAGATGCCATCGTCGGTGCGCAATTGGATGGAGGTTTGGACTCCGGTGGGTGAAAATTGCGTCTGCGAGGCGTTGGAAGTGATGGAGCCTTGCATCAGGCCGCGGATTTCGCTCAATCGCGACTCGGTGTAGCAGTACTCTTGGGTGTCGTAGTCGCCAGCGATCCACCAAGCGGTGTGGTCGCCGGTCATGGCGAACTGGGTTTTCTCCTCCTTGACGACGAAGTAGACGAGGTTGCGCTGCAAAGGGAACTCGTAACGGAGGCCCATACCGTCGTCGTAGACTCGGAAGCGCAGGTTCATCAGGCGGTCGGTGGATGGCTGGCGCAATTCCACGAGCAGTTCGTTGTAGTGGTTGCGAATGTTGGCGTTTTCGCCCCACACGGGTTGCCAAGTTTCGTCGAAGGTAGATGTTGTGGCGTTGACCAGCTCAAAGCCGTCGAGAAGGTCGGTCTGGTTGGCCAGGACATAGCCCAATCTGGAAGGGTTGATGACGGACTTGCCCTTGTAGCTCACGTTGTAGGTGGGAACGCCTCCTGGGGTGTCAAATTCCACCTTTACCTCCCCATTGGGGCTGCTCACCTGGGCCGAAAAGGCGCATAGGGGAAGCATTGCGGCCGCAGCCGCAACGAATAAATGCTTGAATTTCATTGGATTATTCGATTACAATCATGGTCCAGTAGTTGAGAGCGGGGAGTGTGAACGAGATCACGCCGTTCACCTGGTTGAAAGGCAGCTCTTGGGCCACGCCGCCGTTATAGTCGGGGGAGGCGACCCACAGCTTGGAGATCGCGCGGGGCATGGTGATGGTCATGGGAAGGGAGGTGAACTCCTGGGGAGCCTCGCGAGTGCCGTCGAGATCGCGCCACGAGAGGTTGTCGATGTTGACGAAGTTGAGGAGGTTGACCACACGCTTGCCGTCAACGTCGCGGCTGTAGGTGGTGATGTAGCCCTGACGTGGAGGCCAAGAGCACACGTTAACGCCCGAGGCTGAAACCGAGGGAGAAACCTCGGAGGAGGTGGATGTGCCGCGCAGGAGATTCTGGTAGGCGGTTTGGAAGTCGTAATAACGGATCATGGCTTCTTTCAACTCGTCGGTCATCTGCAGGGCGGTTGAGGGGAAATACTCACGGCATAGCATGTGGTCGCCAAGCTCCAAGTGGGAACCGCCCAGGGCCATCATCACAGCGTCGGTCATCACCACGCCGGGGAGGTTCATATACCCGGTCTCGCGGTCGGCCTTGTCGTAGTTCATGTAGGCTGCAAAGACGGTGCGCAGGGAGTTGTTGGAGTATCCGTCGTTCTCCACGATAATGTCGCGCAGGTGGTAGAACTGGGCCTGATCGCTCCACACCTCGTTGTAGCAGAACGAGACGTTGCCGGTGCCGATAATCGACTCGGCGGCGTAGCTCGCCACAGCGTTGAAAGCCAATGTTTTGTCGGGGTGAGCAGCCTTCATGGCGTTGATGAAGGAGGCGTAGCCTCGCTTGAGGTTGAGCTTGCCGCCGTAGTAGTCGTAAAGGGTACCACGGTCGCCCAATTGGTCGATATGAAAGCCGTCGAAGTCGAGGTTGGCGTATACCTCGTCGTTACGCTCGGCGAGGTAGGCCTGCCACTCGGGGTTGGCGGGGTCGAGCACGTAGATTGAGCTCTTCCATGACGAGGGGAGGGAGTGCTTGTCGTTGGTGGAGTGGCGCTGGTCGCTGAAAGCGTACCAATCGGCCTTGACGCCATCCGATTCAGCGTCGTTCAGGGCACCGAAGCACAGGTTGTAGAACATCGACTTCATGCCGTACTGGTGCTGTACCTCGATGTACTTTTTAACAACGGAGGTGTACACGTCGCGGTTGGCGATATCCTGGTATACGTCGAGCAGGTTGTCGCGGGTGCCTCCCAGTGGCCAGTGATGCTTGTTGTGCCAATCCTGGAACTGCACGCCGTTGATGTGGCAGCGGTTGAGGTAAGCCATCTCTTGCTCGATCACGCCCGAGGGGAGCTTGGAGGAGTCGAAAGTGGCCACGAAACCGTAGCGGGGGAAATGGGTCCAGTCGCTGGAAACGTCAACGGCGATTGAGGCGAGGATCTGCTCAGTGCGGTTGTCGGCCATTGTGTACACGTCCACCATGTATCCGGTGAAATCGGTGGTAGGGGGTTGCCAGGTCCAGGTGGAGCCTGAGACTGCGCTTTCACCAATCACGTCGGCACCTTGGCGGTAGCGCACGGTAGCACCGGCCGGAATACCAGCGCAGGTGAATTTTACGGCCTCTCCAGGGGCATAGACAGCCTTGTCGGTGGAGATATCAGCCAGGGAGGATGAGGTCACGGCGTGAACGGCTGAGGCGTCAACCGAGGCGTTGCCGCTGCCGGTCTCGGCGCCGGGGGTGGAATCGCTGTCGTTGTCCGAGCAACCCACGGCCAGAAGGGCCACGCCTGCCATTATGGGATAAAGATACTTTTTCATTGGTGGTAGAGATTGTAATCGAGAATCCCGGGAGTGCCGGGAGTCGCGGGGTGCCCGGGATTCTCGATTGGGTAAAGCTTATTGTTTAGTGATGGTAACAGTCTGGTAAAGCTGGTTGAGGGTGATAGTGTAGTCGCCGGCTGATTCGATTACCCACTTGTAGTCGATGTTGCCCACGAGGATCTCCTTGTACTGGTCCTGACACGAGGAGTTGGTCTTGTCGATGAACAGGGTGTATTCCTCGGTGCCGTCGGGTACTTTGCCTTCGCTGGATGCCATGAACCACGCGCCGTTCCAGTCGCTCTGCTTGTCGGCTGAGAATTTAAGCTCGCCAGCGTTGAGATGGCCACTCCAAGTGAAGATGTTGGCGTCGCTGGGGTCAACAGTCATTGCCGTGGCATTGCCAAGATCCCAACCGTTGGGTGTGGCGTCGCCCACGAGGTACATCTCGGTGTAGGGAGTGAAGGGAGCCATGAGCATGCGCTCTGCGTCGGTGCGGATATCCACGCATATCTTGTAAGCCTGGTTGGCCTCCGAGGCGGTGAGATACCACTTGTTGTCGGGGTCGAATCCCGATACGAACTCCATTTCGGTCGAGGTATAGGGAGCGTTGGCGTAGGTGGCCTTATAGTTGTTCTCCCAAGAGCCGGCCGCGGTGCCAAACTTAAATTCGCTGGCCCCAGTGAAGAACACGCCGATACGGAACAGGAACGGATCCAAGGGATCTTGGGTCATCTCCCAGAAGTTCCAACTTGTGATGTCGCCGATGAGGTAAAGCTCGCTGAATCGAGGAGCGATGCCCTCAACCTCGGTGATGGTGATCGTCATCTCCAGGAGATTAACATCAATCTGGTAGCAATG
Organism: uncultured Muribaculaceae bacterium; assembly: GCA_964562375.1. Taxonomy (GTDB): domain Bacteria; phylum Bacteroidota; class Bacteroidia; order Bacteroidales; family Muribaculaceae; genus JAJPXC01. Next base: position 6,302 of record CAZLSW010000032.1, read on the forward strand.
AGCCTCGGAGATCACGAATTTCTCATCGGCCTGGTCGTCGCTGTCGCGGTAAACGAGGCCACCGTTGCCATCGTTGTTGTAGGAGGGGAGGAACTGTCCCAGGGTGGTGATGAACTTGAATTCACCAGCGGTAAGGTTGCCGGTCCAAGTAAAGATACCGGTAGAGGTCTTGGCCATCTCGGTGGCGTTGTCGGCACTCCAGCCGTTGGGGGTGGCGTCGCCGATGAGGTAAAGCTTGGTGGTGACAGCCTTGTAAGGGGTAACGGTGAAAGTGACGGTAGAGCTTTGGTCGGTTTCGACGCCCGATACGGTGGCGATCACGCGAGCCTCGATCTGGTAAGGCTCGTAAGGCTCGGCTCCCAGGCGATTGACTGCCAAAGCGTTAAGCTGGTCGACCATGGGAGTCCAAGAGTACTCTTGGGCCTCGCCGTTGTAGATGACGACGGGCTCGGCGAAGTTGGTGCCGGAGGCAGCCAGCTCCAGGGTGTAGAGGATGCGGTTGCCGGTGCCGTAGTTGGTGCCGGTGCTCCAGGAGAGCTCGATAGCGTCGGAGGCGTACTCCGATTCCTCGAGCACGATCTCGGTGGTGGAGGCCTTAAGGGTCAACGTGTCGCTGCCCTTGTCGAGCTCCATATAGTCGTTGTCGGTGCACGAGGCCAGGGTCATGCCCATCAGGGCGAGCACCGACGTGGCGATATAGGTAAGTTTCATTGCTTCTCAGTAGTTTAAGGATTAATAACCAGGATTTTGCTCCATGAGCGGGTTGGCGTCCATCTCGGTTTGCGGGATGGGGAAGAGCAGGCGGTTGCGGTTGACGTTGGTTTTGCCGATCGAGCGCAAGAATGTGAGGGCGTACTCGCCGTTGTTCAAGCGGATGAGGTCAAACCATCGGTGTCCCTCGAAGGCCAATTCCATGCGGCGCTCGTGAATGATGGTCTCGCGCAGGTCGTCCTGCGAAACGGTCGACTTGATTTTGCCCAATCCGGCGCGGTTGCGCACGATATTCAGCGGAGCGACGGCCTCGGAGGTTTGGCCAAGCTCGTTCAAGGCCTCGGCTTGCATCAGCAGCACGTCGGCGTAGCGGTAAACCACGAAGTTGGCGGGCGACGTGTTATACTCGGGCGAAATCGACTTCGGCACCAAGAATTTACGCACGTTGTAACCCGTATTGGACCAAGCGCTCTTGTACTCCATCCCGTCGAAGGCCGGACAGCCGTCGTAGAACACGGTCAAGTCCTTGCGCTTGTCGCCGTCCTCGTATTGGCTCATGAACTCCTCGGTGGGGAGATTCCAGCCGTAGGAACCGGCCACCATGTTGGAGTTGCGTGGGCCCATGAAGGTCGACAACCATGACGACTGCGGGGTATTGCCCCAGAAATCGTAATCGGTGTCGCCGGAATATTGCACCTCGAAGATCGACTCGGGGCCGTTGTTGATTTCGGCGTCGAAGTTGTCCTCATAGGGGGTGTCGAGGTTGTAACCAAGAGCTGTAACTTGGTTGCACAGGTCGACTACTTGGGAATAGAGCGAGGGGTTGTTAGGAGCGAGGGTAAGGTAGATGTCAGCCAGCTGGGTGAGAGCGGCGTCCTTGCAGGCGCGGCCAAGGTCGGCCGAGCTGTATTGGCTTTTGGGAGGAAGTAGCTCGGCGGCGCGAGTGCAATCGCTGATAATCAGGTCGTAGGTCTCCTCGAGGGTGGCTCGCTTGATAGCGGTGGAGGTGCCGGGCACGTAGGGAGAGGTGCGCAGTGGCACGCCACCATAGAGGCGAACGAGCACGAAGTAGTAGTGGGAGCGGAGGAACAGGGCCTCACCCAAGCAACGGGTGCGCACATCCTCCGAGAGGTCGCCGTTGTCCTCAATCGCGGCGATGGCGTCGTTGCAGTGACCGATGCCCACCCATGGGGAGCGCCACATGTAGAGCGCCATGCCGTTGTCGGCCAGGGTGGTGAAGTTGGAGGCTTGCACGGTCTCGAGGCCGTCGGTACCACCGCCGGCACCCACTATTGAGTTACCGGCCACGATGTCGAGGGTCCACAGGCGCTGATTGTACATGTTGGACGACTGGAGGGTGACGTAGCAGCCGTTGGTCAAGGCCTCAGCCACGGCGTCGGTAACGCCCACCTCGGGGTCGACCTCGTCGTAAGGAGTTTTCTCCAAGAAATCCTCGCAGGAGGCAAGGGAGAGGGTCAAGGCTCCGGCGCACAGGATGTTATATATGGTTTTCATGATTGGAAGCGGGAATTAGAAGTTAAACGAAAGACCTAAGTTGTAGGTGCGGGAAGCGGGGAACGAGGAGTAGTCGATGCCGTTGACTCCCACCTCGGGGTCGAATCCCGAGTAGCTGGTGAACGTGGCGACGTTCTCGCAGGAGAAGCACACGCGGGCGTGCTCCATTCCGATGTGGCGCAAGATCTTGCCGGGGAGGTTGTAGGCCAGCGTGATGTTCTTGATACGCAGGTAGGAGCCATCCTCCACCCAGCGGTCGCTCACGCGGTTGTTGCCGTTGGGGTCGCCCCACACGGCGCGGGGAATAGAGTTGGAAGTACCCTCGCCGGTCCAGCGGTTGGCCACCTTGGCATACTGGTTGTAAGCGGCTGCCATGCCTTCCATGTCGATACGGGTGGAGTTGAAGATCTTGTTTCCGGCCACACCCTGAAGGTAGATCGAGAGCTCAAATCCGCGCCAGGTGAAGCGGTTGTTCATGGAGAAGAGCCAGGTGGGGTTGGGGTTGCCAAGCACCGTGCGGTCCTGCTCGTTGATCACGCCGTCGTTGTTGAGATCCTTGAACCGGATGTCGCCTACCGACGCTCCCGATTGCACGGCGTGGGCGTCGAGCTCGGCCTGATTCTGGAAGATACCGTCGGTGACGTAGCCGTAGAACACGTTAATCGGGTAGTCCTTGGCGAGCATGGTCACGTAGGAGTTGTTGATCTGGTTGATGTAGAAGGGGGTATCTGAGTTCAAGTCCTTGATTTTGTTCTTGTTGTAGGTGACAACGAGGTCGGTTTCCCAACCAAGCTCACCTTGCAGGTTAACCGAATGGGCCGAAAGCTCCCAGCCCAGGTTGCGCACCTTGCCGGCGTTGGAGTAGGTAGTGGAGGTGTCCTCGAAGCCCGAGGTGATGGGCACTGAGGCCTTGACGAGCATGTCGTTGGTGTTCTTGATGTAGCCGTCGAGGCTCATGGTGATGCGGGAGTTGAGCAGCGAGAGGTCGACACCCAAGTTGGCTTGCTCGATCTCCTCCCAGTGGATATAGGGGTTGGCGAGGGTTTGGGCGATCAGAGCCGACTGGTTTTTGTCGTTGGTACCGAAGGGATAAACCATGGTGGTGTAGCTGGGGAGGTAGGAGTAGTTGCCCACTGAGGCCTGGCTACCGGTTTTGCCGTATCCCACACGCAGCTTCAAGTCGTTGACAGCCTGGTCCTGGGGGAAGAAGCTCTCCTTGGAGATACGCCAAGCGGCCGAAACCGAGGGGAATGTACCCCAGCGGTGCTTTGAGCCGAAGCGGCTGGATCCGTCACGACGGATGGTGGCGGTCAACAGGTAGCGCTCATCGAAAGTGTAATTGGCTCGGGCCATGTAGGACATCAGCGACCATTCGTTCTTGGAGCCGCCGATTGAGTACATCTCCTCGCCGTTGTCCATCTGGTGTACGTTGTCGAAGATGAAGCCGTTCATCTGGGCTGAGAGCCACGAGGCGTTGTTCCACTGAGCCGAGGTACCGGCCATCACGTTCACGTAGTGCTTTCCACCGAAAGTTTTGTCGAAGGTGAAGTAGTTGTCCCACAGGTAGGTGAACGTTTTGTTGTCGCTCTGGTATTCTGAGGATTCCTCCACGGGGGTGGGTTTCCAGTCGTAGGCGGGAGAGAATGAGTCGTAGAACCAGAATTTTGCGTCGTAGCCGAAAGTGGAGCGGAAGGTCAACCAGTCGGTGAAGATGATGTCACCGGTGATGTTGGCCAAGAAGTTGTAGCCGCGCGTACGTCCCACATAGGTCTCGTTGACGCCCACGGGGTTGCGCACCGAGCCGTACCATTCCGAGTTGCCGTCGGGGCCGGTCCACTGGCCATTCTCGTCCTTGATGGCGAATGTGGGGAGGGCCTTCATGGCGTCGCCCATGGAGTAGGAGCCTGAGCGCTTAACGTCGGTTGAGAAGAGCAGGTTGTTGCTTAGTTTCAACCACTTGAGCACCTTGGCGTCGTTATTGGATTGGAAGGTGAAACGCTGGTAGTTGACACCTTTCACGATACCCGATTGGTCGAGGAACCCGGCCGAGAAGTAATAGTGGTTGTCGTCGTTGCCGCCCGAGTAGCTCACGTTGTAATTCTGCATCACGCCGTGCTGGAGCAGGGCGTCAACCCAGTCGGTGCCCTTTCCGAGGGTGGAGGGGTCGGCCCATTCGGGGTTAGTGGAGTGGCCCACGGCGGTCATCATGTCGTTGTTGAGGGAGGCGTAACCCGATGCATCGAGCAGATCCATTGTCTTTGAGACAGTCTGCACGGCCCAGTTGCCCGAGAACGACAGTTTGGCCTTTCCGGCGGCTCCGCGGCGTGTGGTGATCATCACCACGCCGTTAGCGCCACGCGAGCCGTAGATGGCGGTGGCCGAGGCGTCCTTGAGCACGTCCAAGCGCTCGATGTCCTGGGGATTGAGCGAGTTGAGGCCAAGGTCGGTGGGCACTCCGTCGATCACCACCAAGGGATCACAGTTGTTGATCGAGCCGATGCCTCGTATCTTGATGTTGACGTTGTCGCCGGGCTTGGCGGCGTCGATGATTTGCACGCCGGCCACCTTACCTTGTATGGCCTGACCCACGCTTGCCACAGGCACATCCTTGATGTCCTTGCTTCCGATCGACGAAACGGCGCCGGTAAGGTCGCTTTTCTTCATGGTACCGTAGCCCACAACGACCACCTCGTCGAGCAACTGGGAATTGGCCCCCATCACCACGTCGATTTTGTTGCGCCCCTCGACGTTGATCGTCTGGGCGTCGTATCCTATGTAAGAGAACCGGATTGTGCCCTGGGGATTGGCTTGAATTGTGTAATTGCCGTCGAGGTCGGTGGCCACGCCGTTACCGGTGCCGTTGGCCACGACCGACACTCCGATAAGAGGCTCGCCCTCGGTATCGGTTACCGTGCCAGTGACGGAGATGAGCTGTCCCCACGCTACGGTAGGGAGCAGCCATAGCGCTACCAAGGCCATAAGCCTCATAGCGCCGTGTCGCTTGGATTGATTCATGATACTATTCACTATATTTGTTTTTTAGATTCTTGGCTTGGGGATGGCTTGGCGACATGTTAAAATGTCTGTTGCAAAGTAAATAAATGTGGCGACCCAAAGTCAAGAGCGCAAAGTCAAAATATAGTGTTTTGTAAAATTTAAGGTACTAATAATCACTGCAATAACTCAATTTTGTAGAGGTATTTATATAGCCTTTGAAAGTGGCCTGTTGAGAGCGTTTTTTAACGTATACGGCCTATCTTCATTAGTTCCTCCTCCAAGAGGTCGCGGTCGCCCGCGGCGCGGTTACGCACGCGCGTACGATAATTATATATCGTGGTCACCGAGTAGCGCAAGAATTGGGCTATTTTGACGCTGTCGGTGATGCCCAGACGTATCAGGGCGAAAATGCGCAGCTCGGTGTTGAGCTTGCCGTCGGTCTTGGGCACGATGCGCTCGTCGGGCTGCAGCAAGGCGTTGAAATCGTCGACAAATGTGGGGAACAGCTTGAGGAATGTGTCGTCAAAGCTGTCGTAGAACGCCCGCAGCTCGTCGTCCAGTTGGGTCAACGTCTTGGTGTACTTGCGCAGGTCGTCCATGCGGCCCCCGGCCACAATCTTGGCCAACGATTTACGGTATTTGTCAAGCTTTTCGATGTACACCGAGCATTGGTCCATATAGCGGGCAATGTATTCCTCTTTGAGGTAGGAGTTCTCGGCGATTTGCTGGTTGGCCTCCTTGAGCTTGTCGTTAGAGTGTTCGAGGTCGCGGTTTAGGGCCTGTAGCTCGGCGTTCATGTCGGTGACCACCTTTTTGGATGCTCTTACCTTTTTCATCTCCCGGTACACCAAGTAGATGGCCACCAAGAGTAATGCGGCCAACAGACACACGATGGCCAGCGACCATCTCAAACGTGTCTTTTGCTGCTCGATGGTGTCGAGATACACCTCGTTGACCACCGGGAAGATGTCGTTGATCTCGAGCATGCGCAGGCGAGCGTTACACTTCTGCGCGTCCTCCATGCATATCTTGAGGTAGTCGTAGGCGTGCTTTACGTCGCCCTCCTTGTAGAGCATAAGGGCGAGCTTGCGCAGCGACACGTATTCGCGCACGCCCGACTGCATGTCGTTGATGGCCGAGATGATCAACTGTCGTTTCTCGTTTTCGGTGTCGCCGGTCAATCGGTAGGATTCCGACAGGGTGTAGGCTGCTATGGCGTGGTCGTGCTCTCCGATATCCTTGCCTTGGAGAAAGTTGGTCAATAGGGTGGCACCTCTCGACGGTTGCCCGTGGGAGTTGAGCCGGTCGGCGTTCACGATGGCGTAAAACAACGACTCGGTGTTGTGAAGGTGTATAATCGAGTCGCGGTTGATGTCGGTGAGATGTAGGTAGCGCTCTCGATCTTCGTCGCGTATCGCATAGTCGGCCATATTGCCGTAGAGCGTGCGGTTGATGTGGAAAAAGTAAGGATGAAGATATTGTGGCACTAGCTCATAGGGCCAGCGGTTCAGGATGTCGGCTGTCTCCTTGTACATGCCCATCACCATTTGCACGTGTGCCAAGCTAAGGTCGGCGTGGCATTTCAGCTCCTCGTTGCCCAAGCGTCGGGCCATGGCCACGCGCTCGTTGGCAATGGTCAGGGCCGAGTCGGTGTTGAACGAGATAAACTCGTCCATCAACCGTCCCAGGGCGTGGAAATATTCGACAGAATCCTTCTGCCGGTATACCTCGCGACGCATATCCTCGAGCTTTAGCCGCTTTTGCTTGACATAGACGTCGCGGTTGGCGATCGCACGGTCAAGCTCGGAAATAAGCGAGTCGACATCGGAGAGCTCCTTAGCGGCACTCCCCAAGCAACCTATGGCTAAGGCAATAAACAGCAGTATATGGGTCTTTAGCAGGCTTTTCATTTCAAATTTAAGGTTACGTTAGATCTATCCTTCGCTCGCAAATTTACGTATTATTTCCCATCTTGCCAAATTTCAACGACTTCGAGTAGCTCGTCGCATGGCCTTTACCACCTACCCCCTCACACTGAATCAGGACAGGAAGTTGGGCAGTCGAGTTGACTCACCTTATTTTTTTGGTGGCTTTTCAGCTATTTCGTTACTATATTTCTGAATTGAGACCATTTTGCAACACTTTGATAATAAGCGTTTTAATCATCTGCAGGCACTATATTTTTCACTAAAGGGCAAGGATGGCGGCAAGGGGAGGTTGTAATTTTGCCATGCCAACTAATTCTTTACGATGAAACCCTTAAAACTTACCCTAACGATTTTGGCCACGCTTGCTGTATTGTGGCCACACCTCGCGAAGGCGGAAACCGCCCCCAATCCCGTGGCGCGTCCCGAGGCCGTAGTTACCTCGGGTGACATGCGTTTCACAGTGCTCACCCCCGAGATGATACGCATCGAATGGCGTTCGGGCGCCGACAAGCAATGGGTCGACGACGCTACTTTCGCCGTAATCAACCGTAATCTGCCCGTTCCTACCTACCAAGTGGAGGAGCGGGACGGTTACCTGTATCTCACAACCGACAAGCTAACGCTGAAGTACCGCGTGGGCTCGTTCCCGGCCACCAATCCTCCAAGCGCCGACAATCTGGGCATCACCTTCGGCCTCAACGGCTCGACAGTGCAATGGTATCCCGGCAAGCCCGACGCGCTCAATCTCAAAGGCACTTGCCGCACCCTCGACTCGCAAAACGGCGACAACAAGCGCTCGGAGCTGGAGCAGGGCTTGGTGTCACGCTCGGGCTGGGCCATCATTGACGACACAGGCACGCGTGGCGACGGCTCTAAATCGTTGCTCTTGGAGCCTAACGACATCGCTGGGTTCGACTGGGCCAAGCAACGCGACGACCAAGACGGGCTTGACTGGTATTTCCTGGGCTACGGCCACGATTACAAGCGCGCACTCTACGATTTCACCCTTATCTCGGGCAAGATTCCCCTACCCCCACTCTACGCTTTCGGCTACTGGTACAGCAAATATCAGCGTTACACGGCCGATGATTTCATGCAGCTGGTCAACGAGATGCACGACAACGACCTCCCCCTCGACGTGATGGTGATCGACACCGACTGGCACATCAACGGGTGGACCGGCTGGAGCTGGAACCGCGAGCTGATTCCCGATCCGCAAGGGTTGCTCGACTGGCTCCACGACAAGAATCTGAAGGTGACGCTTAATCTGCATCCGGCTTACGGAGTGGAAAGCAATGAGGATAATTACCAGGCATTCGTCGACGGTCTGGGAGGAGTGCCCGAAGGCACCACCACCGTGGAGTGGAACCTAGAGAATCCCCGGTTCTACCGCTCCCTCTTCGACAACATCATTCGTCCCCACGAGGACGAGGGCGTGGATTTCTGGTGGCTCGATTGGCAACAGGAATTGGTGAGCGACAAGATGGAGGGTTTGGGCCATACTTTTTGGTGCAACCACGTGTTCTTCAACGATATGGCCACTGCCCACCCCGAGCGCCGCGCTATGATTTTCCACCGCTGGGGAGGCCTTGGCAACCATCGCTATCAACTTGGATTCTCAGGTGACAGCCATTCCAATTTCGCGACTCTCGCTTTCCAGCCCTACTTCACCGCCACGGCATCCAACGTGGGCTACGGCTATTGGGGGCACGACCTTGGGGGACATGTGCAAGACGGGGCCAACAACGCCGAGCTATTCCTCCGCTGGATACAATTTGGCGTGTTCACGCCGCTGTTCCGCACCCACTCCACCAACTCGGACAACATCGAGCGCCGCATGTGGAAGTACTCCAACTTCCCTCTTATGAAGCAGGCCGTGGAACTGCGCTACGCCCTGATTCCCTACATCTACACCCAAGCGCGCAAGGCCTATGACACCGGAGTGTCGATTTGCCGTCCGCTGTATTACGACTATCCGGAAGTGGATGAGGCCTACGAGAAGGAAGGCGAGTATATGTTCGGCGACGATATCTTAGTCAACCCAATCACCGCCCCGGCACAGTCGGCCGACCGCACAATCCAGTGGTCGACTTGGCTCCCCGATGGCAATTGGTACGACGCCAACACCGGCGAAACACTCACCGGCGGCAAGGTACACAAAGCCACCTACACCCAGGCGGAAATCCCCTATTTCTTCCGTTCGGGCGCCGTGATTCCCAATTACTCGGGGTTGAAGAACCTCAAGACGCGTCCCGACGACCTCTCCCTCCTGCTTGTTCCTGGCGAGGGCTCGGTCAACTTCTATGAGGACGCCAACGACACCGAGGCCTACAAGGACGGAGAATATGCCACCACGCTCATCACCCAATCACGCGACGAGTCCTCGGCCACATGCGTCATCAATGCCATCCAAGGCCAATTTGAGGGCATGCCCACGCAGCGCGCCTACACAGTACAATTCCTGGGCATCGGAGAGCCACAGGCCGTCACGATCAATGACCAAGGTGTTGAAGGCTGGTCGTACGACCCTACCTCAAAGCGTCTCACGGTCGACATCACCACCGTGCCCACCTCCCAATCCACCACAGTGAAAGTCACGGTCAAAAACTCCTCAACGGCCCTCATCCAAGGCCCAAAATCCACTCCCGATTTCATTTACAGCCAGGCTCTCAAAAGCCTGACTGTAAATTGGGACACCTGCTTCAGCCTCTCCTTGTGTGACGCCGCCGGCAAGTTGTTAGTGGATCAAATTGGCGCGCATCAGGCGCAGGTTTCTACTCAAGCCCTCAACGAGGGAGTATACCTTTGCACCGTTACCTCCGAGCGCTCCTCTTTCACCTATAAATTCAAAATTTAATCACCGATGAAACATATTATAGCTTCTATACTGACCCTGGCCACCCTTTCCGCCACTTCTCAACAACTACCCTTTACCACCGACCTGTATATGATCGGAGGAGCCACTCCCAACGGCTGGGACAACACCGCGGGCATTCACCTCACCACCGCACCGGGCCAAAGCGACATCCTCAGCTGGATCGGGAGTCTCAACTCAGGCGACTTCAAATTCATTCTCACCCCCGGCACTTGGATGCCCGCTTACAACGCCCTACAAAGCGACCAGCCAATCACTCTGGGCGTCACCTACCCCATGGTAAAAAATCTCAACTACGAGGTGGATGACCACAAATTTATGCTCACCAAAAGCGGGCTATATCAGGTGACGGTGAATCTCGCCGACAAGTCCAATCCTACGCTTGTCGTCTCAGAGGCTCCAACGGTCGACATTCCAGGGGTCACAGCTCTCGGCTCAGCGATTCCCAATGGCTCAGCCTCGCTTTCCAAACAAAATTCCTACACTTATATCTACGAAGGCGAATTGCAAAAAGGCGACCTGTGGTTTTCCCTCCCCTCAGGCGAGTGTATTGTACCCGTTCTGGCCGACATCGACATCCTCGACCAAGGTTTTTTTGTTACCACCAACGACAATCCCGCCCAGCGCCGATGGAATGTTGCGGTGGCTCAACGGCGCTGTCGTATCGCCCTTGACTTCCTCAACCAAACGGTAACTATAGAATCCGTGACTCCTCCCAGCACCCTTTATTTGGTGGGGGGTGCCTCCAAAATCGGTTGGAGTGCCGAGGCGGCCATCGAAATGCCAGCCGACGTTGACAATCCATGGATGTTCACATTTCACGGCGTGCTGCGCAACCGCACCGACAACGTAGAGCCCACAAGCTTTAAAATACTGGCCCAACTCGACTGGGGTCCCACCTCCTACCATCCCGTTACCGACCTCCAAAACATCCTGGAAGCCACGACCTTCGTGGAAAATGGCGATGACACGAAGTGGACTATCGACCCCACACAGCAAGGCTACTACACCATCACTCTCGACCTTGAGCACAACACCCTCTTGGCCACATTCGACCAAGAGTACACCGGCGTGGAATACGCCGACAATCTATATATGATTGGCGGCGCCACCGAGGCGGGCTGGATCCTGGAAAACGCGATCCCTATGGTGCGTGACCAGGCCGATCCAGCGCTGTTCACATTCACAGGCGACCTACGCTATCGCGGCGAGAATGAGGATCCTCGCCAATTCAAAATCCTGGGTCAACGCGGCTGGGGCCCCTACTCTCTTCATTCCACCGTCCAAGATGAGGACCCGCTTTCAGCTACTGTCCTCGTAGAGGGGGGAGATGACAACAAGTGGAGCGTAGCCTCCGACAAGGAGGGCACTTACACAATCACCGTCAACCTGGCCAATCTCTCCATTCACGCCTATTACCACGATAATCCATCGCCGTCCAATGACGAGGCCGGTACGGCTACCCTTACCGCTTGCCAAGCGAAAATCTCGGCAATTGACGGGTGCATTCGAGTTATCACCGATGGCTATCCTATCGACGCCGCTTTGGTGACGTTGCAAGGTCGTACCCTCTCATTGGTCCATGGATCCGGGACCCTCGTCTTGGGGGAGAATCTTCCCTCGGGAATCTATTTTGTGGTAACCTCTGAGGGTACCCGCAAAATACGGTTATAGGGTGATTCACCAATCGCGTTATTACCGTATTGCGGTATTACGTGATTACGACTACTCTACGGTTACCGATTTGGCGAGGTTGCGGGGGCGGTCGACGTCCTTGCCCTTGTTGACGGCGATGTAGTAGGCCAGTAGCTGCAACGGGATTGACGATACGATGGGGGTGAGGCATTCGGGCACCTCGGGCACCTCGAGGCAGCAGTCGGCCAGGCGTTCCATCTTGTCGTTACCCGGGTTGACGATGGCGATTACCGAGCCACCGCGCGATTTCACCTGCTCAACGTTTGACACGATTTTGTCGTAAAGCGAGTCGTTGGGAGCGATGATTACGGTGGGCATCTCGCGGTCGATAAGGGCGATAGGGCCGTGCTTCATCTCGGCGGCAGGGTAGCCCTCGGCGTGGATATAGGAGATCTCCTTGAGCTTGAGGGCGCCTTCAAGGGCGGTGGGATAGTTGTAGCCGCGGCCGAGGTAAAGGAAGTTGTGGGCGTAAGTGAACATGCGCGATAACTGGCGTATAGGCTCGTCAAGCTTTAGCACCTCTTTGATGGTTTCCGGCATGTGCATAAGAGCCTGGGCGACCTCGCGCACCTTCTCGCGGCTAACGGTACCACGGATTTGGCCTGCGCAGAGGGCCAGTAGGGTGAGCACGGTCACTTGGCCGGTGAAGGCTTTTGTGGAGGCCACGCCGATTTCGGGACCCACATGGATGTAGGTACCCGAGTCGGTGTTACGGGGGATGGATGCTCCCACAACGTTGCATATTCCGTAGACCCATGCGCCTTTGTCGCGGGCAAGCTGGATGGCGGCCAGGGTGTCGGCCGTCTCGCCCGATTGGGAGATGGCGATCACTATGTCGTTGCGGCCAATCATGGGGTTGCCGTAGCGGAACTCGCTGGCGTATTCCACCTCGACGGGAATCTTGCACAGCTCTTGGATGACGCGCTTGCCGATGAGGGCGGCGTGCCACGACGTGCCGCAGGCGACGATGACGATACGGTGGGCCTGCAAGAAGCGCTCGGCGTTCTCGACCACTCCCGAGAGGACTACGCGCGAGCAGTCGTCGGTGATGCGCCCGCGCAGGCAATCAAGCAGGGTGTTGGGCTGCTCAAAAATTTCCTTGAGCATAAACGCGTCGTATCCGCCTTTCTCCAGTTGGGCCACGCTCATTTTCAGGGGCTGGATGTCGATGTCGGAAGGCTCGTCGGTGTCGAGACTCTTGATTTGCAGGGGTTTGCCACGCTCGATGACGGCCAACTCGTTGTCCTTGAGGTATACAACTTGGTCGGTGAAACCCACGATAGGGGTGGCGTCGGAGGCGAGGAAAGTCTCGTCGTCACCAATTCCTATTACCAAGGGCGAACTCTTACGGGCGGCGATCAAGCGGTCGGGACGTCCTTGTTCGACCACCACAATGGCGTAGGCTCCCTCCACTTGCAGCAGGGCCTCGCGCACGGCCTCAACAAGGTCGCAATGGTTTTCGTTTTGGACGTATTCTATCAGCTGGGCGAGCACCTCGGTGTCGGTTTCCGATTTAAACGTGAAACCGTGCTGGGCGAGGGCTTCGCGGAGCACGGCGTAATTCTCGATCGTGCCGTTGTGGACGATTGCGATACGGCCCGATTGGGATGTGTGGGGATGGGCGTTGGTGTCGTTGGGCTCGCCGTGGGTGGCCCAGCGGGTGTGGGCGATACCGGCATTACCCGAGGTGTCGCGAGCCGAGGCGACGGTCTCCAGGTTGTCGACCTTGCCGCGAGCCTTGTACACGGCCAAGGAGCCGTCTTCACGAGCCAGGGCAACGCCAGCCGAGTCGTAACCGCGATATTCCAGTCGGCGCAAGCCTTGAATCAGGATTGGGTAAGCGTCTTGTGAACCAATATAGCCAATAATTCCGCACATATTTAAATAAGCAACTAAGTGATGGGCAGAGGCCCGAAAAAAAACCACGCAAAGCACCTTGGGGGCTTTTGTGCCCTTTCGTGTCTTTTCGTGGTCAAATTTTGGTCAAATGTCTTGTGGTACTCGAAGTGGGACTTGAACCCACACAGCCGTTATGGCCAAGGGATTTTAAGTCCCTCGTGTCTACCATTCCACCATTCGAGCGGTTTTGTGGCGCAAAGTTACACTTTTTCCTTCAATCCGCCGCAAAATCTACGCGAAAAAATTACGCGGGCCCACAGGACGTGTCGACATCATCACGCGCGATTTGGTAGCCTCTTTTATTGGTTCACTTGCAAAAACCTGTGTTTAATGGGATATACTCTGGGATGGTGGTCGGCAAGCCGACCACCATCCCCACCTTGGCTAAACCCAAACACACAAATTTGCAGGTGCCCTTTTTTATTTTCTTTTATTCCACAAGAACAAAAGTTCACAACCTTGTGAACCACAACCTTGTGAACTTTCGCTAATCACTTGAAACAGAAAGCCCCCGAAGAAGCCAAAAAGGCTCCCCGAGGGCTTGTAATTGTGCACTATGCACTATGCATTGTGCACTACTTCAAGTAGACTTTCTTGCCGGCGATGATGTAGAGGCCGGGGGCGAGGGAGCGGATCTGCTCGGGGGTGGCGTCACGCATCAGCAGCATGCCCTGGATGTTGTAGACGTCGTTGGGGCGATCGCTGCTGAAAGAACTGTTGCCATTGGCACCGTTGGCGGGAATAAGCTCGACTGACGACTGGCCGTTGCCGGAGAAGGTGACGGAGGCCACGGGGCCGTCGGCGTACATCGTCTCGGCGATGATCTTGCACTCGGCATAGTCACTGTCCTTGGGACGTGCCTTCATCACGATGTCGCTCAGCACGTCGCCGAGGGCCGTGGGGTCGACGATTGTCACCACGCCGTTGTTGTCGACGGTGGCGAAGTCGGGGTTGGTCGACCGCCAGAAGATCTGCGGGAGGGTGGCATCGGAGGGAAGCACGCTTGCCGACAGTTGGAACTGTCGCCCGGCCTCCAGTTGGTCAACGTCTGGCACACCGTCGGTGTCAAGCTCGATGTCGGTTGCGAGTACAAGGGTACGGTCTTCAAAGCGATACCAGCAGCGGGGATAGTTGTAATAAGCATCCACGCTCTCCTCGGGCACGTAGAGCGGCGAGCCGTAATAACTGAAAGTATTGTTATTGGCCGAAGGAGGCGTAACAGCGGCAACCGCCACTTGCGTTAATGAGTTGCTTCCGTCGAAAGCTTTCTCTCCCAACTGGGCGATGCCGGCTCCGATTGCCACGGTGGATACATTACAGCTCTGGAAAGCTCCGGTGCCGATGGTCTCCACATTAGCGGGAATAACGATGTCGGTGAGTCCCGAGCATCCAATGAACGCGCTGTCGCATATCTCTTTCAGGCCGGATCCGAAGTTCACCTGGGTAAGGTTGGTGTTACCGGAGAACACTCCTCCGGGGATAGTGGTGACATTGTTGCCGAAAGACACTTGTTTCAGGCCCGTCTGGGAGGCAAACACGCTCATGTCGCAGTCTTTTCCGATATAAGCGTCGGTGAGGGCAGTGGAACTATGGAAAGCCTCGGCATTTATTGTCATGTACTCCGGCGACTCCTCGATTTTAATGGAGCTTAGTGGCACAAATGCAAAGGCATAATACCCGATTGATGATATTGAACCCGGAAGCGTGATCGACTCCAAAGCGTAGCATCTTTGGAAAGCATAATCTTCGATTGAGGTTTGAGATTGTGAGAGCGTCACACTGCTTAAAGAGGTGCAATAGCCAAAACCAGAAACATTCGGATTGCTCTTGGGCCCGAATGTTACAGATCGTAGCACCTCATTTCTCCCCTGACCCAGAACTGAAAGAGGACGACCAATATACAAATCAGCCGGGCTTTCGCTCCAACAACCACCACCTGTAAGCGTGTCCTCGGAATCTTCGATATTGATGGAACTAAGGGTTATATTACATCCGAATGCCTGGGACCCAATACTTGACACAGATGTAGGTATTGTTAGCGTTTCCAAGCTCTGGCAGCCATAGAAAGCGCTTGCGCCTATTGAGCTTAGCTTGTCGTTTAACTCTAATTTACGCAGAGAGCATTGGCCATTGAAAGCATTGGCCCCTATTGTCGTGACAGCCGACCCCATCTTCACATATTCCAATTTCGGAGTGATGTCCAACGTGGGCAAAGACGTTAAATACCCGTTTACGCTATAGTGCGCCCCGGGATAGAAGTCTACGCGGCCCGAACTTCCATACGATCCTTTAATTTCAAACTGCGATGGGATAGCAGCATATCCAGGGGAGGCTTCTCCAGTGATATCGTCATTTATATTGACGCCATGTGAACCACCAATCCTATTCCCATCCTCGTCATAGAATGTCACTGTATAACTGTCGCTACTACTTGCATCGATGAATTTGATAGTTCGCCAATCTTTGAGGTAGAAGGCGCGGTCGCCAATCGTGGTGACAAAATCGGGAATGTAAATGGAGCCAAGATTATAACAGTTCTCAAATGCCGAGTTCCCGATAGTGGTAATCTGGGTACCTAACGTAACGTTAGATAAGCGGGTACAGCCATAGAAAGTGCCGTCAGGGACGTATACCAGCGATGCCGGCATCGTCGCGTCGGTTAATTTTACACAATCCGAGAACACATACGAGCCCATGTTATTCACGCTATATGGCAACTCGATTGAGGTAAGCGCGGTGCAATTGGCGAAGGCGTTGTCACCAATGGATTTGAGAGAGGTGGGTAAGGATATGGATTCCAAGGCAGGGCAGTCGGAGAATGCGCCGTCACCTATGGAAAGAAGGGTGGAAGGAAGAGATATGGAATTCAAAGAATAGCCGTCGGCAAAAGCCTGAGCGCCAATTGAAGTCAATCCTTCCGGCAGGGTAATAGATTCCAACCTTCGGTTACTATAGAACGCCCCATCACCGATGTTTTCTATGGATCCTGTCACGTTAATCGTAGTGAGACCGCAATAATAGAAAGCATTGGCCCCTATATTCTTTACTGAACCCAAAATGTTAAGTTCTCGCATGGAGGTACACCAATAAAATGCATAGTCCCCCACCGTTTCCACCGATTCGGGCAATGTTAGGCTCGAAATTGGATTGTTTGCAAAAGCCCTTTCCCCAATAGTCCTTAATGTTGAGGGCAAGGTGACGGAAGTTAATTTTACACCGTTATAAGGCGATGACCCTGTGTAAAAAGCCGAGGGCCCTATGGCTGTAACTTTATAGAACACGGCATCGTCACCATCCTCATATACCACACGCGACGGGATAGAGGCGTTGACCATCGTGTCATCAACTGGGCCTGTCACAATGGCTTCCTTGGTCTCGTGGATTAATTTATAATTAAAGACATCGTCGCTCAATGTTCCTATGGTGTTCTCGCCGTAGGAGATATTATTGAACAAGCACCACACTGGGGCCATCGCATAATCCATTGCCGAGGCAGAGGGAACCGATAAGTAAGCGGTGCCATAAAGCCCCGTGAAGGCATTTTCGTTTTCAACTCTCGGAGGCGTTGTCGCTTCACAAATGATATCGGTCAAGTTCGTGCAAGACGCAAACAATGAGGCGGGAACTGTGGTGAGTGAAGCGCCAAAAGTAGCCGATTTAATCGATGCGTTGTTGGCAAAGGGAGACACCGAGTAGTTAAGGGGACGCCCAATATCTACATTCGAACATGTGTAAAACACGCCATTGTCATTGTTTCCCGAGGCACCATATCCGAGTTTGAGTGCTTTTTCACTGGCCTCAATAGTGAGGCTTGCCAATGCCGTACAATATCCAAAAGCATGATTACCTATGGAATCAACGTTGGCAGGAATCACCATCGCCTCTAAGGCAGTGCACCTCTCAAATGCTGACCCTCCTATGGAAGTGACGGTGGAGGGGATAGAAAATGATGACAAAGAGGTACAAAGGAAGAACATACCCGTTGTCAGCGTGCTTCCTCCATTGTTAAGTTCAACTGATTTGATACTGGCGCCCCTTGCAAATGGAGAGTAACCACAATCTGATGATGTGTCATAGCTCATAGGGCGTCCTACATAAATATCTGCGGGACAATCGCTGAAAAGGCCACGGTTATCTCCTTCACTTGCTCCATGTCCTAACTCAATAGTTCCTTCCCCGTCCTCAAGTCTAATATTGGCCAAGGAGGTGCAACCGTTAAAGGCATAGTCGCCGATGGAGGTCACCGAGGAAGGGATGGAGACGGATTCCAGTGCTGAACAGCCGGAAAAAGCATAGGCTCCGATGGACTCGAGTGAAGTAGGCAAGGCTATGGAAGCCAAAGCGGTGCAACCTTTAAAGGCATTGTCGCCGATGGAGGTCACCGAAGAAGGGATGGATACGTATTCCAGTGCTGTACAGCATGTAAAAAGGGAGTCTTTAATTTCCAACAAATGGTCCGGTAATGTCACAGAAGTAATGGAGGTGTTGCCCGAGATTGAGTTAACGATAGACACTACAGGGAGATCCTCTATGTAAGAGGGGAAATCCAAATTGGTATTGTTAAGCACTATACTTATGATTTCAATTTGATCTCCGTGATTTGAATAATAAAACCCGTTGCCGTTGTATTCCATGTAGGAAACATTTTCGTAGACGGTGATAGTAAGGCTTAGAATTTTGACATGTCCACTGGTCTCCTCGGCATTCACGACAATGGTATGCTCGTCGGTTACACCTTCCCAGCAACTGGAAGTACTACCAATAGAGGTAAGTCCAGTGGTGGATGCTTTGAAGGGATTATCAGAAGATGTAACGAACGTGATTGATGTAATATACCGAGTGGAGGATGAAACAACGATTTCATTCTTTGAATAACACCTCAGGGCTGTTCCCGAAGTGTAATATTTGGGCGTGGTTGAGCCGGAACCTTTTGAGAATGATATTGTAACTTCGCCAAGATTAACGGTTGAAACCTCTTCGGCGTTTTCGTAGCCCTGTTCCGATGGTGTCCATGAGTATGTCTTGGCCTGGATTCCCAAGCATGACATCAGGACTAGGAAGAGTGACAACAGCCACCTGTAAGAGCCGGTGTTTGAATTGGAATTAAGCATATGTTAAGAATTTAGTTTGAGATTGCTTGGTAATGCGCCTATCACGGCTTTAATCTGGTTTTTGGAGAAAAGGCTTAGGCTCCGTTCCACAAAAATCGTTAACGCTGGGGTCGCAACAAATCCGTCCTATCCCCCGAATACGAGGGATAGGTCATGGCTTGTGTTATGATTGTCGATTGGGCTTTGGCCTCCATATAGGGAATATCTCGCTTGGGCGGCGCGATTCCCTATGGCCGCTTATAATTTGCTCTGTTTTTCAGTGGTGTCCCCTACATACGCGGAACGTGGGAATCGTACTTGCCCGTCCCACTGATGGAGGCTCTCGCATTGCCTGCTTAGTCGGAACGAGCAACGCAGAGACCCACGCATGAGATATATGTAAAACCACTCGATGGCCGTGACCTCGCGGTCGCTGCCCCGATGGTGGCATATATCACCACGTGGCGTCACCGGTTGCCATGTCCTTTGACTAAGCTTGAAATTTGCGAGATTTCCATCAGTCAAGAACAAAGCGTCGTGTAACGCCTTTATATGTAGAGCGCGTCCCGCCCTCTCGACCCGTTGCGGGTCTCTGCGAGCGCAACGCACCCGCAAATTTATAGAAAGTTTCTGAAACGGCAAGCGACACCCTTAAAAAATCCTTCAGAAATCGTGGGGACAGCTGCAAAACCATGTGTTTGGCAGGGGAGATGGATGGTGGTCGGCAAGCCGACCACCCTCGCAGTGTATATCCCATAAAACACAGGTTTTTTGCAGGTGTTCCAAATCGTGCCGCTATAGCCGGAAGATATAAATCGGGTCAAACCGCTAGTGGAAGATGCCGTTGATGAGATTTGTGGCGGTAAGGGCGCAACGTCCCCGCGCCCTCAGGTCTTCTACTTGATAGATGCGGTGGTATGGGGATTTTTATGTACCTTTGTGGGGTGATACGTAATCATGCGATAAACGGAATGGTGAGGGCCGGGCGATGGATTGTTGCCCTGGTGGCCTGTTTGGGCTGCCTCGCATCGGCCGCGGCTGAGGCTGAGCCGATTGACGGCGTTCCGGAGATTGTGGAGGCTCTCGATTCTGTGCCACCGGCCTTGGAGCGGGAATATGTGGCCGACTCGGTGGCCGACGCACAGGCCCATTCATCGACGTATTGGATTAAGCAACTGGTCGACAACGGGTTCCATATCAACGACCCGGGAGTGGCGTATCCCGCTTTTCCACGTTTCTGCCTCAAAGTGTACAATTGGGGCGACCGCACGTTCAACAGCTACGACCCGGAATACGTCGTCGGCTCGGGCAAAAACTGGAAACTATTCGGAAAAAGCTACAACTGGCTGCAAACTTATCAATTCGCCTTCGACGGGGGCGACCGGCTGAACATGCGCTCCGACATTTATGCCGACATGGGAGCTTACCTTTGCTTCATGGCAGTGAGCGCGGGTTACATGTGGAACGTCAACGAATGGTTTGGCGGCAACAAGGGCTCGCGCACCAATTTCAACCTTAACTTCACCTGCGCCCTCTTCACCATCGACTACACGCGCCAGTCGACCGACGGCGGGGCCCAGATCACCAAATTCGCCACCAACGTGGCCGACCTTGATCACAACCTCCCCTTCAACGACATCCACACCACCTCCACCTACCTCACCGGCTACTACTTCTTCAACCATCGCCGATACAGCCACGCCGCGGCCTACTGTTTCTCCAAGTATCAGCTCAAAAGCGCGGGGTCGTGGCTCGCCGGATTGACCTGGGTGAGACAAAACATCAAGATGGACTTCGAGAAACTGGTGGAGAGCTCGGGATTTGACACCTCGGAGCACCCCGAGGCGCCCCTGCGATACCACTTCAACTATTCCGACTATATGGCCCAGGGAGGCTACGGTTACAACTGGGTGCTGAAACCCCGGCGCTGGCTGTTTAACGTCACCACCCTTGCGGGCCTCGGCCTGCGCCACTCCCGGGAATTGACCGAGAGCAACCGCGCCAACACCATGGCCGTCGACGTGTCGATGCGGCTGTCGCTCGTCTACAACCACCGCGCGCTCTTCGCCGGCCTACAGGCCTACGCCTTTTGGTCCTACTACCACGAACACAGCTACGACTTTTTCAACACCAACATCTCGTTCCAAGCCCTCGTTGGCATGCGCTTCTAAAAACTAAGGATAGAAACGGGGGCTGTGTCAAAATAGCCAGATTTTGACACAGCCCCTTTTGTCTAATCTAATCGGGATTATTGCAGGCGCTTGCGGATGGCCTCGGTCTCGGCCTCGTAGCCGGGCTTGGCCAGCAGGGCGAACATGTTCTTCTTGTAAGCCTCAACGCCGGGCTGGTTGAACGGATTCACACCCAGGATGTAGCCCGAGATGCCGCAGGCGATCTCGAAGAAGTAGATGAGTTGGCCCAGATACTGCTCGCGCAATTCGGGGATGGTGACATGGATGTTGGGTACCTGGCCGTCAACATGGGCGATGCGGGTGCCCAGCTCGGCCATCTTGTTCACCTCGTCGACGCGCTTGCCGGCGATGTAGTTGAGACCGTCGAGGTTGGCCGCGTCGGTGGGGATCACCACTTTATGCTGCTGCTTCTCAACCGAGAGGACGGTCTCGAAGATAGTGCGCTCGCCCTCTTGGATCCACTGGCCCATGGAGTGGAGGTCGGTGGAATTGTCGACAGCGGCGGGGAAGATGCCCTTGTGGTCCTTGCCCTCGCTCTCGCCGTAGAGCTGCTTCCACCACTCGCCGAAGTAGTGGAGCTTGGGGTTGTAGTTGACGAGAATCTCGGTCTTTTTGCCAGCGTTGTACAGGGCGTTGCGGGTGGCGGCGTAGATCTCGGCGATGTTGTCGTCCGAGGCTACGGTGAGGGCCTTCTGCATGGCCTGTGCGCCCTCGATGAGGGTGTAGATGTCGTAACCGGCCACGGCGATAGGGAGCAGGCCCACGGGAGTGAGCACCGAGAAACGGCCACCTACTGAATCCTCGATCACGAAGGTCTTGTAGCCCTCCTCGGTGGCAAGCTGGCGCAGGGCTCCGCGCTTGGCGTCGGTAACGGCGATGATGCGCTTGGCGGCCTCACCCTTGCCGATAGCCTTCTCGAGCTGATCCTTGAGCAGGCGGAAAGCGATTGCCGGCTCGGTGGTGGTGCCCGACTTGGATATTACGATAATGCCAAACTGTTTGCCCTTCAAGTAGTCCTGAAGCTCATAGAGGTAGTCCTCGCCAATGTTCTGGCCAGCGAAGAGCACTTCGGGATTGTCGGCGCGATGACGGTAGGGAGCGAACGAGTCGCTGAGGGCCTCAATTACGGCCTTGGCGCCCAGGTAGGAGCCTCCGATGCCGATGGTTACAACCACTTCGCACGACTTGCGCAGGCTTTGGGCCGCGGCGTGAATCTCGTCGAGCAGGGCCTTGTCGGTACGGGTGGGCAGGTCGAGCCAGCCGAGGAAGTCGTTGCCGGCGCCGTCGGCTTTTTTGAGGGTTTCGAGGGCGGCGTTGGCTTTGGGCATCAACGCGTTAACGTCGGCTGCGGTAACTGCGCCGAGGGCATGTTGATTGTTGACTTTAATAAAATCCATGATGTAAATACATTAAGGAGAATGTAACTTGTAATTGCTATACCGCGAAGTTACAAAAATTTCAGCATTTAGCATGATAGCATTTAGCTTTTAGCATAATAGTTTTCTTGCTTGAGCGGCTATTTGGCTATTTGGCTAAATGCTTTATGCTAAATGCTAAATGCTTTATGCTAAATGCTAAATGCTAAATGCTCAAGCGTCATACGGCTGATCGGGATTGGGGGCGTACTTGCGGCGCTCGTATTTTTGGGCGTAGCGCAGGGCCAGATAGGCCACGAAGAAGTAGCACAGGGCCACAATCCACAGCATGATGTAGGGATGGGGATTGTCGGTGAGCGTGCCTCCGTTGGAGTTGATCTGGATAAATCCCTCGATGCCCCACGTGGCGGGCACAAGATTACCCACGGCTGTCCACAGCCAATTCATGGCGTATCGTGGCCAAGTCAATCCACTGAGGAACAAGAAGATAACCGAAGTAAACACCACAACCAGCATCGACGACTCGCGCTCGGTGACGAACACTTGCAGCGTCATTCCCAAGAACACCGAGGCAACCAGCAGCGGCACCACAAACAGCAGATAATCCAATGGCGAACCGATATGCGGCAACGAGAACATCACCATTACATAGTGGAGGATATAGATCGTCAATGGAATGTAGATAACGAGATAGCACATCATGCGGCCTATCATACCAGCTCCTTGCGGCACGTCGATGGCCCACGGGTCGGTGCCACCGAAGCGACGACGGCGCTCAGCGGCTCCACCGGCAAGCATCGTAATGCCCAAAACGAGCGACTGTTGCAGGATGAGGATGACGATGCCCGGCATGATGAACGAGGCGAAGCCCTGCGTGGGGTCGCCAAGGAAGTAGGCCTCCTGGTTGACGGGCAGCGATGTACCTCCCAGCGACGAAGCCCCGATGGCGTCGAGTGTCTCGGTGCGAATTTGCGACCCCGAGGCTAATTGCAGGTCGGTTAAAGCCGCCATGAACGATCGGTAGCGCAACAGCAAAGTCATATCGGAGTAGAACGCCACCACGCCCTGTTCGCCGCGGCCAATGCGCTCCGAGTAGTCGCGGGGGATGTACAGGAGGCCGAACGCCTCTTTCTCGTGCATGGCGCGCTTGGCCTCATCCATATTGGCCGCATAGCCGATGATCTTCATGGCCTCGGTAGCGTCGGCCATACGCACCAGTTCGCGAGTTTGGGCCGTGCGGCAGTCGTCAACCACCACCACCGAGATGTCGCGGCACAGCTCGGGATTGTAGATGAGAGTGTAGACAATCGGGTAGGCCAGCGGCAGGAAGAAAAAGAACAGCAGCACGCCACCGTCGCGGAATACGAGGGTAAACTCATGGGCAAAAGCCTGTGCCACGCTTTTGAACCAATTTCCCAATATTTTGAACAGCCGCTTCATGGAACGTATACGGGTTTAAGACATGCCTTCTTCAAGTGCCACAGCATGGTTGAGCCTATCAAGGGGAACGCCAGCAGCGCCGCGTAATACACGCGGGAGTAGTAGATTGGCAGGCCGTTGAGGGCGATGTCGGAATAGATGAGGAAGTAGTAGCGCACGGGCAGGATGTAGCTGAAAATCGCGCATGCGCCGTACATGCTCTCCACCGGGAACGAGAACGCGGCGATGGAGAACGCTAGGATGCCCATCAGCGACATCGAGGCCAGCGACAGTCGCAGGTTGACAATCGTTGATGTGACGAACACCGCGAGCCACTGGCAGGCCACAATCATCAGCATCATGCCCCCTATCAGAGCCCACGTGGAGCCGTTCAGCGGGAATGCGAACCATTTATATAACAGCATCATCACAAACAGGGCGTCGGCCGCGAAAACCACAAATTGCGGTATCAGTTTGCCCATGATGGCCGTGAACATCGAGCCGTCGGCCGTCTGGAGCCAGTCAACCGAGGTGCCGCGCTTGATCTCCTGACCGATGGAGAAAGCTGTCATCAGCAGCACCATCAGCTCGATCAATCCGGCCGTGAACGAGTTGCTCAGGTATATCGAGTAGTTCATCCAGGGGTTGCCCAGCTCATGATCCTGCACAATCATTGGCTGAAGGATTGTGCCGGCCATGCCGTTGGTGGCGCCCAGGGATACAAGCTTGGTTTGTACGATTCCCCCCGAAGTGGTTACGGCCATGGTTTTAAACGCCTTGTAGGAGAGCGTGCCAGGCACGAAATAGGTCATGTTGGTGTAGTAGGTAAGCGTGGGGGTACGGCCGCCTACCGCGTCGCGTTGGAAATTCTGGGGAATGTAGAAGAAACCCATGATTTTCCCCGAGTTGACCATCTCCAGGGCGTCGTGGAAGCTTTCCAGCTTGTATTGGATGTCGACAAGCTCCATGGCGTCGAGCGAGCGGTAAAGCTGGCGCGACATCGACGAATGGTCGCAATCGACGATGGCCGAGGGGGCCTTCAGGGGCAGACCCTCGTTGAGCAGCGACATGAAGTAGAGCGAACCTATCACCGGGATGACGATCATCGTCCAGAAATAGATCTGCCTATTGCACATGCGCTGCACCTCGCGACGCATCACGTTCCAAAGTGGCCGGAAAGCTTGTTTCATTCTCTTTGTATCCTTTATTCCTTTCCTCCTTTCCTCCTTTAAAGGGATAAAGGGGGAAAGGATGAAAGGAAATAGCTTTATGTATTACTTGTGGTGATCCCGATAGATTACGGTCATGCCGGGGCGAAGCTCGGGGATATCCTCGGTGGGGCGAGCCTTTATCTGGAATGTCTTGGTGTCCCAGTCGCCGGTGGCCTTGGTGGCGCGCCAGGTGGCGTAGGAGCCCATATCGCGCACGTAATATACCTTGGCCTTGATCTCCTTCTTGTCCAAGGCCGGGATCATCAGGTCTATCTCAGCGCCCAAGGGCAGGTCGTTAAGGTAGGTTTCACGCACGTTGAACGTGATCCACCGGTCGTCCTTGCGCAACACGTCCATAATGGGAGTGCCTAAGGACACCAGCTCGCCAACGTGGGGGTAAATCACGTCGACCTGTCCGTCGCAGGGAGCAACGAGGTATTGGTCCTCGAGAACGGCCTCCACCTCCTTGACACCACCCTTGGCGACGTTGACCATGGCGGCCGCGGCCTCCTTGTCCTCGCGCTGGGCGCCCTCCTTGGCCAATGAATACTGGCTGGCGGCGGCGCGCTCGGCGGCCTCAGCGGCGTCGTAAGCGGCCTTGGCCTCGTCGCGCTTCTGCTCCGAGATCACATTCTCCTTATACAGGTTCTCCATGCGATCGTAGGTCTTCTTGGTGATGTTTTTGGCGGCGATGGCTTGTTGCCACAGGTCGTAGGCCGATTGGATGATTTGCGAACGGGTGCCGGCGTCTACTTTCTGGTTGGCCGCGGCGGCCGCGTCCTCCATGGCCTCGGCTTGCATCAGCCTGGCCTCAACGAGCGACGAGTGGATGTGCACCAGCGTGTCGCCCGCTTGCACGGTGTCGCCCTCGGCAACATAAAACTCAACCACGCGGCCCGGTAACTTGCCCGATACACGCACCGAGGTAGCCTCGGCTTGTCCCTCAATCACCTCGGGGGGAGGCGACAGGAACAGGAAGCCGATAAGGGCGAGTGCCACGAGGAGGAAAACCACGATGGTGGTCATTACCAAGAGGCGTTTCTTGGCTTGTTTTTCTTCTTGGGGGGTAACTATAGGATCAGCCATTGTTATATATAGTTTTCAGTTTCTAGTTTTCAGTTTCTAGTTTCTAGTTTTTAGTTTTCAGTTTTCAGTTTTTAGTTTTTAGTTTTTAGTTTCTAGTTTCTAGTTTTTAGTTTCTAGTTTTTAGTTTCTAGTTTTTAGTTTTCAGTAGTTGGCAATTTTTTAGTAAAAAGAGGAAATCCCTAACAAGAACCACCT
>CAZLSW010000033.1:0-31893 GCA_964562375.1 uncultured Muribaculaceae bacterium
TTAGTTGTTAGTTGTTAGTTGTTAGTTGTTAGTTGTTAGTTGTTAGTTGTTAGTGGTTAGTGGTTAGTGGTTAGTGGTTAATGGTTAATGGTTAGTGGTTAATGGTTAGTGGTTAATGGTTAGTGGTTGGTGGTTAATGGTTGGTGGGTGGTGGCAGGCTATTAGGCTAAATGCTAAATGCTAAATGCTAAATGCTAAATGCTAAATGACAAATGCTAAACGCTAAATGCTAGAGACGCTAAATGCTAGAGCCGCTAAACGCTTATCCGGGTGATGGAGAAGGTGATGACGCCCCAGAGGACGAAGTCGCTGTCGGCGGTGATGCGGATGTTGCCGGGTCGTAGCCAAGCGCATTGGTGGGGCGGGTCGGGATGCCAGCGGCGCACGATGAAGTCGCCATCGAGATACGCCATCACGCAGTCGCCATCCCGGGGTTGTAGCACTTTGTCGATGACCAGCAAGTCGCCCTCGTGGATACCGGCTTCGGCCATCACGTCGCTGTGCATGCGGGCGTAGAACGTTGTCTCGGGGCTGCGCACCAGCACCTCGTTCATGTCAATGGCGTCGCACATGTAGTCCTGGGCCGGGGAAGGGAATCCGGGCCTCACTCCCCGCGGGCGCTCCATCTCGTTGTCGCTTTGTATCTTCATCAACGCAAATTTACCCTTCCCCCTACGCCACATTTCGGCACCCCAATCTTAATAAACGTTAACAATACCTTCCTGCTTGGGAAGCTCCTTTCCTCCTTTAAAGGAATTAAGGATTAACAGTTCAGGCTTCTCAAGTTATCCAAGAAACCACGAATAAACACTAATATCCACTAATTCAGCGATTTAACTTAAATTATCATTCAAGAATAACGCTTTGCTGCGCAAAGAATTAACACGAATTTCCATAACGCAACGCTATCAGCATTAGTGTTAATTAAAGAGCGTAAGCTCTATAAAATTTATTTATAATCCCTGTTAACTTGTTGGTGTTCATTAGTGTTAATTCGTGGTTTCAATACTTGAGAATGTTGACTTAACAGTTATTTCAGTAGCTTGTGGAAGTCGTTGTGGAGCCAGGTGCTACGAATGGGCATCCAGTGTCGCGACAGCAACGTTACCACCGAGTAGCTTATGACCGCCACCACCATCAGCGGGAAGAACATCCTGAGGTCGCCCGACATCTCGGCCACGAGGAATATTGCCATCAAGGGTGCCTGTATCGCCCCGGCCATCACCCCGGCCATTCCCCAAAAGGCATAGTCGCTGACGCTTATGTTGAGGCCCCACAGGGCGTTGGCCGTGGTGGCCGCGAATGTGCCCAGCATTGCCCCGGCGAACAGGGTAGGGGTGAAGTCACCTGCAACGCCGCCACCCGAATTGGTGGCCGAGCAGGCGATTCCCTTCAACAGCAACACTGCTCCCAAAAGCAATGGAATAGCCCATTGCGAGATGGCTCCGCTCCATAGCGTGTCGCTCAGGATACGCTCGTAATGGCCACTCAAGGAATCACCAATGGCGCCATAGCCCTCGCCGTAGAGGGGGGGGAAGAACATCACAATCACGCCAATGAGCAATCCCGAGGCGATGTTTTTCAACCATGGGTTGCGCATGGAGTCGAGGCGGTTCTCGGTTAGGCGCATCGTGTGGGAGTAATAGAATGAATATAAGCCGCACACCACGCCGAGAATGATGGCAGCAAGGGTCATCCCGGGGGTGAACTCAATCCGTGGTATAAAGTCGATATCCAGGGTCATCCCCGACAGGAGATAGGCCACGGTGGAGGCGGTAAGGCACGCGGCGAACAGGGCGATGATTCCGGTTACCGATAGCTCCATGGCGAGTACCTCAATCGTGTACAATGCCCCTCCGATCGGTGACTTGAAGATGCCCGCGATTCCCGCTCCGGCTCCCACGGCCAGCAGCACGCCAATCATCTTGTCGGGTAAGCGGAAATATTTGCCCAGATTGCTGCCAAGACCGGCTCCCGTGAGTGCGATCGGGCCTTCCGCGCCAGCCGAACCGCCACAACCCAGTGTGATTGAGGCGCCCACGAGCGATGACCACATGGTGGAGCGGCGCATGCGGTAACGCTTAAGTGTCAAATGCTTGCGTATCAGCTCGGTGCCATGCTCAATGTTGTCCTTGATTACGTAGCGGCAGAAGGCTCCAACTATAAGCACTCCCACCACCGGCACCAAAAGCAACCACCAGCAAAGGCTCCCTCCTGGCATGTCAGGCATGGCCAGGTCGTGCATCCATCCTACGAGCAGCTTCATGAGCGTCGCGGCCCCTCCGCAGAGCACTCCTACCAAAAGGCTGAGCATAATCAACCCGGCCTTCAGGCTCATATGCCGTCGGCAGTCACATGCGAACGCGTCGAGCACTTGCCTGACGTTTCGCCTAGGTGGTTGAACGCTCCCTCTCATGCATATAAAACGCCCAAGCCCCCGAAACGGTTGTCGATGGAGGCAGTTCCATCGGGGTCGATTTCTCTCGAATTAAGTCGAATTAAGTCGATTTAAGTCGAATGAAGTCGAATGAAGTCGATCCTCTCACGAAGCGCGATTACTTGAGATGGGAGAGGAATTCGGCCTGGGGGACAGTCTCTTGGCGTCCCGTGGCCATATCCTTGATGGTGATGGTGCCGTCGGCCAGCTCCTGCTCGCCAACGATTGCCACGAAGGGGATGTTGCGCTCGTTGGCCCACTTCAGCTGCTTCTGCAATTTGGTCTGGTCGGGGTAAATCTCGGCTGCTACACCCTCGGCACGGGCCGTCTTGAGCAACTGCATTGACAACGATGCCTCCTCGTCGCCAAGATTGGCCAGCATCACGCGGGTTGATTGGAGGGTGTCCTCGGGGTAGAGGTTGAGGGTGTTGAGCACGTCGTAGATGCGGTCGGCGCCGAAGGAGATACCCACTCCCGACAGTCCGGGCATTCCGAATACACCCGTCAGGTTGTCGTAACGGCCGCCACCGGTGATTGATCCCATCTCCACGCCGCGGGCCTTAACCTCGATAATGGTGCCAGTGTAATAGTTGAGACCTCGAGCCAGTGACACGTCCAATTCCAATTCAGCGTTAAGCCCCAGTCGTTCCACGCCAGCTATCACCTCCCGTAGCTCCTTTACACCCAGTGAGCCGATTTCGCTCTCGGCGAGGATACCTCCAAGCTGGTCGAGGCGCTCGATAATCGGGCCGTCGATTTTAAGGATGGGGGTAAGCTTTTCGACACCTGTGCGCGACAGGCCGCGCTCGAGTAGCTCCTCGTTGACTTTTTCGAGGCCGATTTTGTCAATCTTGTCGATGGCCACGGTGATGTCCATCATCTTATCGGGGGCGCCGATCACCTCGGCGATGCCGGCAAGCACCTTGCGGTTGTTGAGCTTGATAGTGACGGGGATACGTAGCCGGGTGAAAACGTCGTCGATGAGCTGAATCAGCTCGATCTCGTTTATTAAAGATGTGGAACCCACGACGTCGGCGTCACACTGGTAGAACTCGCGGTAACGGCCGCGCTGGGGACGGTCGGCACGCCATACGGGTTGGATTTGGTAGCGCTTGAACGGCATCTGCAACTCGCCGCGGTGTTGCACTACATAGCGGGCGAAGGGGACAGTCAAGTCGTAACGCAAGCCCTTTTCCGAGATGGAGGAAGTTAATTTCACCGAGTCGCGGGCATCGAGGTGCTCGCCATTGGCCTTGGCCAGATAGTCGCCCGAGTTGAGGATTTTGAACAACAGTTTGTCGCCCTCCTCGCCGTATTTGCCCATGAGGGTGGAGAGGTTCTCCATAGAGGGGGTTTCGATGGGGTTGAATCCGTAGAGACGGAACACCTGGCGAATTGTGTCGAAGATGTAGTTGCGGCGAGCCATCTCCTGAGTGGAGAAGTCGCGTGTACCTTTTGGAATGGAGGGTTTCTGTGCCATTTTCGTCAAAATTTTCCGCGAAGGTAGTGAAAAAGTTTATAAGTTTCTAGTTTCTGGTTTCTAGTTTCTAGTTCAGGGCTTATAAAGGAGGAAAGGAGGAAAGGACCATTAACCATTAATCATTAACCATTAACCATTAACCATTAACCATTAACCACTACTCGTCTTCCTCCATTGAGGAGATGCGCATCACGTCGCGCTCGAAGGTGTCGCGGTTGATGGCCTTGTTCTTCATTTTGTTGCGGTAGGTGTAGATGGTATATACCGAGTAGTTGAGCACCTGGGCGATGCGGGTGCTTTCTTGGATGCCAAGTCGCATGAAAGCCAGGATACGCAGGTCGGTGTTGAGGATTTCGTCCTCTTTGAGAGCGATTTGCTCCTCGGGGCGTAACAAAGCGTTGACGCTGGCCACAAAGTTGGGGTAAATATGGAGGAAAGCGTTGTCAAACACGTCGTAAAATTCCTTGCTCTGCTCCTCGACGAATTTACCCGACTTGGTGATCTTGAAGAGGTCGTCGATTTTGTTGGCGGCGATTTTGCGGTTGACGGTCTTGGAGAACTGGTTGAGCTTGTCCATATAAATGGAGCACAGGTTGAGAAATTGGGAGATGTATACTTCTTTAATCTGGTTGGCCGAACGCAATTTGGCTTGCATTGACCGCATTCGGTGCATCTCACGGCGTAGCAACAGCAGGGTGATCACCAGTCCGAGTGCCACGATGATGATGGCGATGATAACGCCGCGGGAATGGTTTTGCCACTCCTTGATTTCCACGTTATGGGCTTTTTCGATGAACGGCAGGGCGTCGGC
The DNA here is from genome assembly GCA_964562375.1 of uncultured Muribaculaceae bacterium. Lineage (GTDB taxonomy): Bacteria > Bacteroidota > Bacteroidia > Bacteroidales > Muribaculaceae > JAJPXC01. The sequence continues at coordinate 4,729 of CAZLSW010000033.1, forward strand.
CGATTGTATCACGCGCAGTGTTGCGTGGCATGCCACGGCTCCGGCGAGGGCGGTGGATAGGTAGCGATGGGCGCGGTCGACGTCACCGTCGTCCATCATCACCTGTCCCAACTCCTGGAGCGACATTACCTCGAGAGTGGCAGCCTTGGTGTCGGCGATGGCCGAAAGGGTAAGATAGTAGCGATACTCCACATCATTGCCTCGCGCCTTGGCGATATCGGCCAACATGTGGGCGGCTCGGGCGTAGAGGTTGTCGCTTTCGGGAAGCTGGTCGAGCACCTCGGCCAAAAGCACCTTGGCCTTGGAATGTTCCTTGTGGAGAAGATAATACTCTCCCTTGTTCACTTTATAGCGGGGCGTTTCCTTGGGAAGGATTTCAATAAGCTGGGCGTGAGCGTCGAGGCTTTTCTGGTTCCAGCGTTCATGCACGTCGGGAAAACTCGTGTAATAAGCCGCGATGTAGCTGTACATCTGGCGCCCGGCGCGATAATACAGTTCCAGCAACTCCGGGGTAAGGGTGGAGGGATCCACTGCCGAATATTCACGCTCGGCCTCTCCTATGAATGCCGCCAGAGGCAATAGCGTGGCGCGCTTGAGGCGGAAAGCGATTCCTTCGGGATCGGCACCGATTTGGGTCGCCAGTTTGTAACCTTCATGGAAATAATAGAGGGCCGAGTCGTTGTTAAAGGCGGTATAGTGGTCGCCCAGGGCCATCATCAATCCCAGGCGCTTGCGGGGATTGGTCGACGAGTCGTAGACGTTTTTGAGCGAGTCGATGCTGGCTTGGCGTTTGGCGATGTATCGGTCGCGCATATCGAGCTCATGGTCAAGGCGTTTCAGGGCGTCGTTGGCCTGTTTCTCGGAGATTTGCAACGCTGATGCCGAGAATGCGGTTAAAAGAGCTAATATGATGAATTTCAGTGGCTTCATGTTGGGGTTCTCTTCCTTGTTTAAGTATGCGTCAACCTCAGGAGCGTTTTTGCGGCTGATAGGGCTGCTGGATGGGTGCCTAATTTTTGACGCATCTCTTTGTAACCGTCCAATTGGGCTTGGTGGCCTTCACCCTTGGGTAACACCTTCCCCAACTCCCGTATTAGGATCTCGGGGGTGCAAAGGTGTACAAGGGCCTCATGGACAATCTCTCGCCCGGTTATGAGGTTGGGTAGCGACACGTAGGGCACGTGTATAAGTTGTTTCATAATATTATAGGACAACCGGGAGCCGTTGGCACGGTAGCACACCACTTGGGGCGTGCCCAAAAGGGCACATTCCAGCGTGGCAGTGCCGCTGGTGACTAACGCGGCTTCAGCGTAGCGCATCAGCTCGAACGTCTTGCCAAAGATAATCGTGGGGGCTTTCTCGGCCGATTCGTCGCGGCGAGCGTGGGGATCGCCTGTGGCTTCCAACACCGATTTGTAGAATTGGGGGTCGATTCCCGGGGCACCAGCCACCACCACTGGATACTGCGGGAATGACTCAGCGGCCTTCAGCATCACGGGAAGGTTGTTGCGTATCTCCCCCTTGCGGCTGCCGGGTGCCAGCAACAGGTAAGGCTGACCGTCTAGGCCCAGCGCGTCAATAAAGGCTTTGCGGCTGGGGAGCTTGGCGATACGCTCGTCAATCTCCTCGCGGGAGGGGTTGCCCACGTATTCCACATCCATTCCCTTGCCACGGAAATATTCCACCTCAAAGGGCAAGATTGACAGCACTTTGCGCACGTATTTCTTGATCGATTTCACGCGCCATTCCTTCCAAGCCCACACCTTGGGGGAGATGTACCAATACACAGGCACGCCGAGCCTGACGGCCTCCTTGGCTAGCTTGAGGTTGAAACTGGGGTAATCCACAAGGATCAGAGCGTCGGGCTTGCACTGGCGCAAGGCCTGCTTGGCTATCTTCAAGTTGTCGAAGATTCCGCCGAGGTTGCGTAGGATTTCGGAGAAACCCATGAAGGCCATGCGGCGGTAGTGGATCAACGGTTGCACGCCAGCGGCCTCGGCCATCTCGTCGCCACCGAGGAAGGTGAATTGCGACGTGTGGTCGAGCTGCTTCAGGGCCTTTATCAATTGAGCCGCGTGGAGGTCGCCAGAGGCCTCACCGGCCGATATCATCCATCTCATAGGCGCAAATTTACGCGTTTTTCCAGAATTTTCGCATCATTTGGCACAATTATTGCTTGCGAGTTGTTTTAATATCGTAACTTTGTACTTGCATTCGCATACACAACATAATGGATACTAATTTCTCTCAACAATTCCGCGACACGCTCGAAAAGAGCCGTCGCGAGGCTATTAGGCACAATAACGCGTCGCTTACCCCGGCCCACTATCTGCTGGCCCTGATCAGCGATTTTGGCGGCAAGCCGTTCCAGATGGTCGAAACCGCCTCTGACAGTGTGTCGGCCTACGAACTGCAACAAAATCTCGACCGGGAGCTGTACGAACAGCCTTCCCCCGCTCCATATGAGGTGACAATCACCGACTTGGCCAATCGAATAATCAAGCTGAGCGTGCTCGAGGCGCGCATGCTGCGCTCCCAAGAGGTGGGGGTGGAGCATCTGTTGCTTGCCATCTTCCGAAACTCTGAGGTAAGGGGCAAAGATTATCTGCAACCTTTCCTTAAGGCTGGTGTCACCTATGAGGCTTTATATAAACAGCTTACCAATGTGAGCGAATCGCCACGCGACACCTCGGGTTTCACCGATGAGGATGAGGACGATGACGATCTCCCATTCGGCGACGACCCGGCCCAGTCGGCAGGACAGGGTGGTCGTCAAGGCGAACGTGGCAAGGCCAAAACAGGCCAAGATACCCCCGTGCTTGACAAATTCGGCAACGATATGACCCTCGCCGCTCAGGAAGGGCGCTTGGATCCTGTCGTGGGACGTGACGTGGAGATTGAGCGACTGGCTCAAATCCTCAGCCGCCGCAAGAAGAACAACCCCGTGCTTATCGGCGAGCCTGGCGTGGGAAAGAGCGCTATCGTCGAAGGGCTGGCACTGAGAATCGTGCAACGCAAGGTGTCGCGCATTCTTTTTGGCAAGCGACTTATCTCCTTGGATATGGCTTCGATTGTGGCTGGCACAAAGTACCGTGGCCAATTCGAGGAGCGCATCAAGGCTATCCTCAACGAGCTATCGAAGAACGACGACGTGATCCTGTTCATCGACGAGCTCCACACCATCGTGGGTGCCGGCAACGCCGCAGGCTCCATGGACGCCGCCAACTTGCTGAAACCGGCCCTTGCCCGAGGCGAGATCCAGTGCATCGGTGCTACCACCCTCGACGAGTACCGCAAGAATATCGAAAAGGACGGTGCGCTTGAGCGCCGTTTCCAAAAGGTGATGGTGGAGCCTACTACCGCCGAGGAAACCCTCGTGATTCTCAATAACATCAAGGATAAATACGAGGAACACCATAACGTCAACTACACGCCTGAGGCCCTTAAGGCTTGCGTGACGCTTACCGAGCGCTACGTGAGCGACCGTAATTTCCCCGACAAGGCCATCGACGCCCTTGACGAGGCTGGTTCGCGCGTGCATGTCACCAATATCGCAGTCCCTTCGGAGATCGAGGACCTAGAGAAGAAAATCGAGAACATCGAACAGCAGAAAATGCACGCTGTGGCCGAGAAAAATTATGCCTCGGCGGCTTCCTTCCGCGACCAAGGTCAAGATCTAAAACGCCAACTCGATGCGGCTACCCAGCGCTGGGAGGCTGAATTGGACGCCCACCGCGAGACTGTCGACGACGAGAAGGTGGCCGAGGTGGTGGCAATGATGACGGGTGTGCCCGTGCAGCGCATCGCCCAGGATGAGGCCGGCCGCTTGCGAGAGATGGCACCCAAGCTCAAGAGCGATATCATCGGTCAGGATAAGGCTATCGACAAGATTGTCAAGGCTATACAGCGCAACCGCGTGGGCCTGAAGGACCCCAATAAGCCTATCGGAACGTTCATGTTCCTCGGCCCTACAGGTGTGGGTAAAACCCATTTGGCCAAGAAGTTGGCTGAATACTTATTCGACTCGGCCGACACGCTTATCCGTGTCGACATGAGCGAGTATATGGAGAAGTTCACCGTGAGCCGACTGGTGGGCGCTCCTCCGGGATACGTGGGATACGAGGAGGGCGGCCAGTTGACCGAGAAGGTGCGCCGTCACCCCTATTCGGTGGTGCTTCTCGACGAGATTGAGAAGGCCCATCCCGATGTGTTCAACCTCTTGCTACAAGTGATGGATGAGGGTCGATTGACCGATTCCCTGGGCCGCAAGGTCGACTTCAAGAACACCATCCTGATCATGACCTCCAACATCGGTACACGCCAACTGAAGGACTTTGGCGCTGGTGTAGGCTTTAATACGCGCACCATCGACCAAGAGTACACCCACTCGGTGCTCCAAAAGGCTCTTAACAAGGCTTTCGCTCCCGAGTTCCTCAACCGTATCGACGACATCGTGATGTTTGACGCACTGAGCAAGGAGGCGATATTCAAGATTATTGACATCGAGCTGCGTGGCTTCTACAAGCGTATCGACCAGCTCGGATACAAGCTTGAGATTGACGACAACGCCCGCACGTTCATCGCCAACAAGGGCTACGACGCGCAATATGGTGCCCGTCCGTTGAAGCGTGCAATCCAAAAGTACCTCGAGGACGAGCTTGCCGAGCTGATTATCAACGCCGAGATCAAGCCAGGCCAGATTATCCGTGTCACTTGCCCCGACCCAACTGCTGAGAAGGTGACCATGGAAATCGTAAATCCCGAAACTCCCGTAATTCCTGAAACCTCAGAGGCATAGATGGATGAGCTGAAAATCCCGGCTGACGACCGCAAAATAATGTCGCTTGTGGGCGACGTGGCCGATGCCCTTGGGCGCGAGTGCTACGTCGTCGGCGGCTATGTGCGCGACCTAATCCTGCGGCGTCACTCCAAGGATATCGACTTCGTCACCGTGGGGAGCGGAATAGAGTTGGCGCAAGCTGTGGCCGATAAAATCGGGAAGAAAGCAAGGCTGGTGGTGTTCAAGAATTTTGGCACCGCCCAGCTCCACTTTGGGCGCACCGAATTGGAATTTGTGGGTGCCCGACGCGAGAGCTACAATCGCAATTCCCGAAAGCCTATCGTGGAGGACGGCACCCTAAGGGACGACCTCTCACGTCGCGACTTTACCGTTAACGCCTTGGCTATCAAGGTCAACGCTGATGGTCGTGGCGAACTGGTCGACCTGTGGGGCGGCCTTAAAGATATGGAGGACAAAATCCTCCGTACGCCACTCGACCCGGATATCACCTTTAGCGACGACCCCCTGAGGATGATGCGAGCCGTGAGATTCGCCACACAACTGCAATTTGAGATACATCCCGACACTTTCGCTGCTCTTGGACGCAACGCCGAGCGACTAAGAATCATCTCCCGCGAGCGTATCGCCGATGAGCTGATGAAGATAATGGCCTCTCCCAAGCCGTCAATCGGCTGGAGGTTGTTGAGCCAGTCGGGGCTGCTCCCCTACGTGTTGCCCCAGTTGGAGGCGATGAAGGGAGTGGAAACCGTGCGTGGACGGGGTCATAAGGACAACTTCGACCACACGATGCAGGTGCTGGACAAGGTTGCTCAGAAGAGCGACAACGTATGGCTCCGATGGGCGGCTTTGCTCCACGATATCGCCAAACCTGTCACCAAGCGCTGGGAAGAACCCCAAGGCTGGACGTTCCACAATCATAATTTCATTGGCTCCAAGATGATTCCCAAGATATTCAAGGAGTTGCGCCTGCCCATGGACACAAAAATGAAGTATGTGCAGAAGATGGTGGAGCTTCACATGCGGCCTATTGCGCTGGTTGAGGAGGAGGTTACCGATTCGGCCGTGCGTCGCTTGATTGTTGATGCGGGTGATGACCTGGACGACTTGATGACCCTGTGCCAATGCGACATTACTTCCAAGAATCCCGAGAAGGTGCGGCGCCATTTAGCTAACTTCGACTATCTAGTAGCCAAGATGGCCGAGATTGAGGAGAAGGACGCGCTGCGCAATTGGCAACCGCCTGTCGACGGCTTGGAGATTATGGAGACCTTTGCCCTGAAACCCAGTCGGGAGGTGGGTGTTATCAAGCAAGCCATACGCGACGCGATACTCGACGGGGTAATCCCCAACACCCATGATGCCGCTCATGCCCTGATGCTCGAGGAGGGTGCTAAATTGGGGTTAACTCCCGTTAACTAAGCTTGTTATCACGTAATTGCGTTATAACGTTATAACGAAAATCGCAAGATTATGAAAAGGCCGATAGAATTGCTCGCTCCCGCCAAGGACGTTACGATAGCCCGTGATGCCATCTTGTGTGGGGCCGATGCCGTGTATATCGGAGCCACGAGCCATGGGGCAAGGGCAGCCGCGGCCAATTCGGTGAGCGACATCGCTGGCCTGTGCGACTGGGCCCATCGCTACTGCGCTCGCGTTTACGTCACGCTCAACACCATCGTCTACGACAAGGAGTTACGGCAGGTGGAGCGGCTGATCCGAGATCTCTATTACGCTGGGGTTGACGCTCTTATCGTACAAGATTTAGGTATCCTCAGGCTGGATATCCCGCCTATTGCATTGCATGCGTCTACACAGTGCGATATCCGTGATGCCCAGAAAGCCCGATGGCTGGAGCAGTTGGGATTCTCCCAGTTGGTGCTAGCCAGGGAGTTGTCCCTTAAGGAGGTAGAGGAGATACATCGGGAGGTGAAGGTTCCGCTGGAGGTGTTTGTCCACGGGGCGTTGTGTGTGAGCTATTCCGGTGATTGTCAGGCGAGTGAGGTGCTGAAGGAGCGTAGCGCCAACCGTGGCGAGTGCGCTCAGATTTGTCGTTTGCCTTACCGGTTGCTTGATGGCGACGGCAACGTCGTGCCTACCAAGGGCGCTCATCTGCTGTCGCTCAGGGACTTGAATCGGTCGCGACACCTCGGGGAGATGCTTGAGGCGGGCGTGTCCTCATTCAAGATTGAGGGCAGGTTGAAGGATGTCGCCTACGTGCGTAACGTCACTGCCGCTTATCGGGGGCTGTTGGATGAGATAATTGCCCGAAATCATGATAGTTACTGTCGATCGTCGCTGGGTGTGAGCGATCCGGGCTTCGTCCCCGACCTTTCCAAGAGCTTCAACCGCTCCTACACCGATTATTTCCTCACCGACACGCAAAAGCCTGGTTCTCTGGCTTCTATGCGTTCGCCAAAGGATATTGGCGAGCCTGTTGGGAAGGTGAAGAAAGCTTTACAAGGACGTATACTGCTGGATAACAACGAAATACGCCTTCATAATGGCGATGGCCTTGGATATTTCGACCAAAACGGTGAGTTTAAGGGATTTAGGGTGAATACGGCTACCGTGGGGAGCTTGGCTCCTGCCCGTCCTCAGTTAATACCCTCGGGTACAGTGCTTTACCGTAATTTTGACAAACAATGGGAAGACGCTCTGTCGCGTGCCCAACCCCAGCGTGTGATACCTATCTCTCTGATTCTCCGAAAGTTGGCTTGGGGATTGGCCTTGGATGCCACAATAGAGGAAACAGATCAGACCGTAACGGTGTCTCAGCCATTGGAGTTGTCGGCGGCCAAGACGCCGCAGGAGGCACAACGCAGGGCGAATCTGATGAAGTGGGGCGGCACCATTTTTGAGTGTCGCGAGGTTGATGACCAGGTAGGGGAGCTGTTTGTCCCCGCTTCGGTTATTAGTGGGCTAAGACGCTCAGTTTCTGAGGCTTTAGGTCACTGCATCGCCGCTACTCGCAAGGTGGATTACCGCATCAAGGAAGATACCTTGGCCGAGATTCCTGTCAAGGTGCTTACCTATCACGACAATGTGGCTAATCGACTGGCACGCAAGCTGGTGACTGACCATGGAGCCACTGAGGTGGCCGATGCCATAGAGGTGAAGCAGCCCACCGAGGATAAAACCGTGATGACTACCCGTTACTGCCTGCGTCGCGAGCTTGGACGCTGCTTGCTCACCCCCGAAGGGCACCTGCTAAAAGGCCCGCTTACCCTCCAAGGCCCCGGCGGCATCACCCTCCACGCCCATTTCGATTGCCCCCGTTGCCAAATGCGCATCACAACTTAAATTATGTAACTGTTTATGGAAAAGGTAAAAGACGCGGTGATAGTGTTGTCCGGGGGAATGGACTCGGTGACACTGCTGCACGACAAAAGAGATGAGATAGCGCTGGCGGTGACGTTCGACTACGGGTCAAATCACGCCAAGCGAGAGATACCTATGGCACGCCGCAATTGCGAGCTGCTGGGGATAGAGCATGTGGTGATACCATTGGGTTTCATGGCTCAGTATTTCAAGTCGTCGCTTTTGGAGGGGGCAGACGCGATACCCGAGGGGGAGTATGACGGCGATAACATGGCTTCGACCGTGGTGCCCCTGCGCAACGGGATTATGCTTACGATAGCGGTGGGCTTAGCTGAAAGCCGAGGGCTTAAGCGGGTGATGATAGCCAACCATGCTGGTGATCACGCCATTTATCCCGATTGCCGACCTGAGTTTGTCGAGGCGATCGACCGTGTTGCTCAACTTGGGACCTATGCGGGAATACGGGTTGAGGCTCCTTATACCAATTGGAGCAAGACTGATATCGCCCGCCGAGGGTTGGCCTTGGGGGTGGATTATTCGCTTACGTATTCATGCTATAAGGGCACGGAGCCGCCATGCGGGAAGTGCGCCACGTGCAGGGAGCGGGAGTGGGCGTTGAGGGAGGCGGGACTTCCTACTTAAGATACCATTGGTAGAGGCGGTGGATGCCGTCGGGGAGCTCGACGGTGTGGCGCCAGCCCAGGGAGTGGAGCTTGGAGACGTCGCAGAGCTTGCGCATGGTGCCGTCGGGCTTGGTGGCATCCCAGAGGATTTCACCGTCGTAGCCAACGGCCTCTTTTGCCAGATAGGCTAATTCACGGATAGTCAATTCCTTGCCTGTGCCGATATTGATGTGGCAGTTGCGCACGGGTCCGTTCTTGGGGCGCACGTCGTCGAAGGTGACATTCAACAAGATGTGTACCGAAGCGTCGGCCATGTCCTCGCTCCACAGGAATTCGCGCAAGGGAGCGCCAGTGCCCCAGAGGGTGAGCGATTCGGGGGTGATGCCGTATCCGCTGAGAGATTTCAGGGTGTCATCCCAAGAGGATTCCCCGTTGGCGTCGTCAAGGGGTCGCTTGGCGAGGTCGGCGCGTACTCCAGCCTCATCGCCCTCTCGCAGCAACTTGGCCAAGTGCATTTTGCGTATCATGGCGGGCAGGACGTGAGAGTTTTGGAGGTGGAAGTTGTCGCGCGGGCCGTAGAGATTGGTGGGCATAACGGCCAGATAGTCAGTGCCATGCTGTAGGTTGAAGCTCTCGCACATTTTGAGGCCTGCGATTTTGGCCAGGGCGTATGGCTCGTTGGTGTACTCCAGCGGGGAAGTCAACAAGGCGTCCTCAGGGATAGGCTGGGGAGCCTCTCGTGGGTAGATGCAGGTAGAGCCGAGGAACAGCAGTTTTTTAACGCCGTGGCGGAAAGCCTCGCCGATAACGTTTTGCTGGATTCCGAGATTTTGGTAGATGAAGTCGGCTCGGTAGATGGAGTTGGCCATAATACCGCCCACATGTGCGGCTGCGAGGACTACGCAATCGGGGCGCTCTTGGTCGAAAAACTCGCGCACGGCTTGCTGGTCGAGGAGGTCGAGCTCTTGGTGGGTGCGACCCACGAGATTGGTGTAGCCGCGTTGGAGCAGGTTGTTCCAGATAGCCGATCCCACCAGTCCGCGGTGGCCGGCAACATATATTTTAGCGTCCTTTGGTATCATTTTTTGGCCACCTCCTTCATGTCGCTATCCACCATGATGTTCACAAGGTCCTCAAAGGAGGTTTTGCGGGGGTTCCAGCCCAGTTTGGTGCGAGCCTTGGTGGGGTCGCCCAGGAGTTGCTCCACCTCGGCCGGACGGAAGAAACGCTTGTCGACCTCCACGAGTACTTGACCTGTGGCCTTGTCGATGCCTTTCTCGTCGATGCCTTCGCCTTCCCAGCGCAGGTCGATGCCTACGCGACGGAAGGCTAATTCGGTAAATTCCCTAACGGAGTGGTACTCGCCGGTGGCAATCACGTAGTCCTCAGGCTCGGGTTGCTGGAGGATGAGCCACATACACTCCACGTAATCGGGGGCGTAACCCCAGTCGCGGCGGGCGTTGAGGTTGCCAAGGTATAGCTTGTCTTGCAATCCGTGGGCGATACGGGCGGCGGCGAGGGTGATTTTGCGGGTCACGAAGTTTTCACCGCGGCGCTCGCTCTCGTGGTTGAAGAGGATACCGTTGGCGGCGTACATGCCGTAGCTTTCGCGGTAGTTTTTGGTGATCCAGAAGCCGTAGAGCTTGGCCACGGCGTAGGGCGAGCGGGGATAGAATGGGGTGGTTTCCCGCTGGGGTATCTCTTGCACCTTGCCAAAAAGCTCGGAGGTGGAGGCTTGATAGATGCGGGTCAATTTGTCGCGGCCGAGGATGCGCACAGCCTCGAGGAGGCGGAGTGTGCCGATGGCGTCGGCGTCGGCGGTGTATTCGGGGACGTCAAACGATACCTTCACGTGGCTTTGAGCGGCGAGGTTGTAAATTTCGGTGGGGCATACTTCCTGGATGATGCGGATGAGCGAGGATGAGTCGGTCATGTCGCCCCAATGGAGGTTGATTAGGCGTTTTCCGTGCATGTCGCGTACCCATTCGTCGAGGTATAGGTGCTCGATGCGTCCGGTGTTGAACGAGGAGCTGCGGCGTAGGATGCCGTGAACCTCGTAGCCTTTAGTCAATAAAAATTCGGCCAGATAAGAGCCGTCTTGGCCGGTGATGCCTGTGATGAGAGCGATATTTTTCAAGAGAGTTTTTAGTTTTTAGTTTTTAGTTTTTAGTTTCTAGTTTCTAGTTTCTAGTTGATGGATAATCTATTTCATCCTTTAAAGGAGGAAAGGGGGAAAGGAGGAAAGGGGGAAAGGATGAAAGGAGGAAAGAGAAGGAGGAAAGGAGGGAAGAAGGAGGAGAGATTAGCGGGGAGCGAAGATGTCGGAGATTTGGGATAGGAATTGGATTACGCGCTGGGCGCGGTATTCGTCGGGAGCTTCTGCCCAGTCGGGGTGGATGTTGATATTCTTGGGGTCCTCGAGGCGGAAGGTCATCCAGCCGAGCTTGTTGGGCCAAAGGAAGTCCTTGCGGGAGTTGTCGCCTACAAACACTTTCTTTTCCTCGGGCCAGCGACGCTCGATGATGCGGAAGGCTTGTCCCTCGCCTTTCTCGGAGCCCACGGCCTCGGAGATGTAGATGCAATCGGGAGCGAAGAACTCGTCGAGGCCCAGAGTGGTGATTTTTGACATCTGGGTGCGCACGCGCCCGTCGGTGACCAGCACCAATCGGTGACCAGCCTTTTTTAGCTCGGTGAGGGTGCGTCGGGAGTCGGCGGGGAGCTCAATGTTGGGCTTGTGATGGCGGAATTGGTCGACAAGCCATCCGATGTTTTCGGGAGCTCCTTCGGGTACTTTTCGGGCCAAAAGGGGCTCCAATCGGTGGAACATGGCCTTGGGAGGCATCATCATGTCGTAAATCTCGTGGTAGGGCATGCCGTATTTGTCCTCCAAGTGGGCGGCGATAACGGCGCGAGCCGAGTCAACGTAGGTTTGCTCCTTGTATAGGGTGTCGTCGAGGTCAAATCCAATAACCATAATAATTGAAACGTTAAAGTTACAACCTCAGGGCCAGGCGGCTGCGCAGGCCAAGGGGTTTACTTATATAATCAAGAAAAGCGCGTTCTTGTTCTGCGAGGGCATTTTTTCTTTCTGGGGTGAGCAATCCGCGAGAGTGGAGGAAATGCTCGGTGGTGCGATGAACGTGTATTACCTCCTGAGGCTTGATGCGTTTTTGGATGGTCATGCCACCCCAGCGGTAGTTGTAGATTGCGGTTGGGCAGAAAGCGACCTTGGGATTGGCGGCAGCCAGTGGGAGCAGGAATAGGCGGTCTTCGCCCCAAAAGCCGTCGAAGTCGAGTACTTCGCCTTGGTGAGCGCGCAGGAATGAGGCACGGTAGAGCTTGCCCCAGCACTGCACTGGGAACAGGTGGTCGTTGCCGGCTAGGGAATCGAGCAGGGAGTCTGTTTGGTAGCTCTGGGGATGAGGCAAGGGTAACGCGAGTCGAGGGGTGCGGCGTTTGACCTGCATCTGGGTGATATCGGCAGTGGTTGCTTGAGCTGTATTGTAGGCGTTAAGCAGGGCGTTTGGGGATAGCCAATCGTCGGCGTCCAAAAAAACGATATATTCCCCCTGAGCGTGTTTGAGGCCTTCGTTTCTTGAGAAGTATTGCCCCTTGGTGAATGGGTGGATATGGAGTGTAATTTGGTCGGCGTAGCGGCGCAGGTGTTGGAGGGTACGGTCGGTCGAACCGTCATCCACCACAATTAGTTCCACCTCCACTCCTGCTTGTCGCAACACCGAGCGGATGGCTTTGTCGATCCATCGCTCGCCGTCCTTCACTGCGATCACCACCGAGATTTTCATAGCTTTTTGATAGGTTTACCTGTGAGTAATAGGGCCAGCAGGGGGCTCTTCTGGATAATGTAATTTACTCCAAGCACGAGGCCGATGACAATGAAAGCCACGACAGCCGCCACCACAAACGTAGGGGTAAAGCCGAGCGCGAGGGCCCGCAGGGGCTCTTGGAGGGAGGTGAGAGGGAAGAGGAAGAAGTAGTGGAGGAGATAGATTGCGAGCGATTCTTTGCCGAGGAGAATCCAATAGCGCTGGCCCCAAGTCGGGGCGAGGGCGCCACTTGTCGGGGCGAGGGCGGCCCGACTTCCATCCTGTTGAGGGGGGGCGAGGTTGGTTACATGCTGCTGTGATGTCCCTGTTTGGGTCCAGGGGATGACGGTTCCGAAGGCTATGGGTACCAGCGCGGCGTGGAGTAGGGGAGGTAAAACCAAGGGAATGCCCCACCATGCCATGAAGGGGAACTCCCAGGGGTACATCATCAGATAGATGAGGACGGCCCCGAGGATGATGGCGACGGTCATGGTGGAGCCTTGCTGCACCCAAGGTAGGAACCATTCGCGGTGTTTGCGGGCGAAGATGCCGAGCATAAACACGGGATAGTAGGCGGCGACAAATTCCCAGCTTGCCCATCGGGTGATTTCGCCGGGGACGAGTAGCTGGATGGCGCAGAGGATTACCCAGATGACCACTGCGATGGCGATCTCCCCATAGGTTTTTGGGGACCCATAGGGCTTATGGGGCTTATAGGCCCTATAGGCTATAGCTGTCGTCCAATAGACGAGGAAGATCTCGAAGAGGACGAGGGTGAACCAGTAGCCGTTTTTCCACACGTCGCTGTAGAGGCCGTAGAAGGTGCTTACAATAGGGGAGCGCAGGCCGCTATGGGGGAAGTACCATATCCACAGGGCGCTTACCACTAGGAACGGCACGAGCAGTTGCATGGCTCGCTGGCCAAGCCTGGGCAGGGCGAATGGTTGTCCCTCGGCTGTGACCTTGTAGGTGAAGAAGCCGCTGATGAAGAAGAACAGGGGCATGTGGATGTTCTTGATCATCTTGAATAACACTGCAGCGTCGATGTCGCGCACACACATTGTCAACACATGGCCCATCACCACCATGAAGATGGCGATGCCCTTGATTATGTCGAAGTAGGTGAGGCGGGGCATGATTAATCTTTGCGGGGCTGGGGGAGGGGAGAGGGGATGGTGCTGTCGTCGGCTTTCTTGATGCCGTCGCGCTCGAGCAGGGCGTCGATGGTGGCGTCATGGCCACGGAAGCGGCGGTAAAGCTCGGCGGGATTCTCGGTGCCTCCCTTCTCGAGGATGTTTTTGCGGAACGACTGGGCGGTTTCCTGGTCGAAGATGCCGTGCTCCTTGAAGTGGGCGAACGCGTCGGCATCCAACACCTCGGCCCATTTGTAGCTGTAGTAACCAGCGGCGTAGCCACCCGAGAAGATGTGGCTAAACTGGGGTGAGATCATGGCACCATCCTCGGCTGGGAAGATTTGGACCTGCTCGATGGCGGCGTTCTCAAATGCCACGGGGTCGTCAACCGGCTCGGTGATCGAGTGCCATGCCATGTCGAGGTAGCCGAAGTTGAGCTGTCGCACGCAAGCGTAGGCGGCTCCGTATTGGGAGGATTTCACCAGCTTGTCGACCAATTCCTGGGGGATTGCCTCGCCGGTCTGGTAGTGGCGTGCGAAACCGTCCAGGAACTCTTTCTCGGTCAAGTAATTCTCGTTGAACTGTGAGGGAAGCTCCACGAAGTCGCGGTAAACCGAGGTGCCCGACATGGAGGCGTATTTGGTGTTGGCGAGCAGTCCGTGGAGGGCGTGGCCAAACTCATGGAGGAACGTTTCCACCTCGTAGGGAGTAAGGAGCGAGGGTGCGTCGGCGGTGGGCTTGGTGAAGTTCATCACGATCGACACGTGTGGGCGCTGGTTGGTGCCGTCAGCGTCGATGGATTGTGGGCGGAAATCGGTCATCCAAGCGCCGGGGCTCTTGCTGTCGCGGGGGAAGAAGTCGGTGTAGATGATGCCCACGTAGGAGCCGTCCTTGTCGTTTACCTCGTAGGCTTTCACCTCGGGGTGGTATACCTCGATGTCGGGTTTGTAGGTGAACGTAAGGCCATAGAGCTTGGTGGCGAGGCCGAAGACGCCGTCAATCACGTTGTTAAGTTCGAAGTAGGGGCGGTATTCCTCCTCGTTGTAGTCGTATTTGGAGGCTTTCAGCAGGTTGGAGTAATAGCTGTAGTCCCAGGGTTTTACGGTGAACGCGGGGTCGTTCTCCATTTGCTGGGCGAACTCGTTGAGCTCCTTCATTTCGGCCTTCATAGCGGGGACGTAGGCGTCGCGCAGGCGGTCAAGCAGGTCGTACACGCCAGCGGGGGTTTGGGCCATTGTGCGTTTGAGTTTATGCTCGGCGTAGGTGTTGGAGCCGAGAAGGCGGGCCAGTTGGAGTCGCTTCTGGGAGATTTGCTGGATGATTTCTTTGTTGGAGAACTCGCCCTGTGTGTTTCGACCGTTGTAAAGGCGGTACATCTTCTCGCGCAGGTCGCGGCGCTTGGAGTATTTCATGAAGGCCATGTAGGTGGGCTGGGCGAGGGTGAACAGGTACTCGCCTTCGCGTCCTTTCTCCTTGGCGGCGAGCGCTGCGGCGTCGATTGAGCTTTGGGGGAGGCCGTCGAGGTCGTCCTTGGTGAGCCATATCTCATAGGTGTAAAGCTCCTTGAGGACGTTTTGGCCGAAACGGGTGGTGAGGTCGCTCAGGTCGGCCGAGAGCTGCTTGAATGTGTCGCGGTCGGCACCCTCAAGGTTGGCTCCTTGGAGGGCGAAAGAGTCATAGGTTTTTTGGAGGAGCATTTGGTCCTCGGGGGTGAGCCCCGCAGTGGCCCCTGAGCCTGGCGTCTTATGGGCGTCCAAGGCTGGCCCCTCTAGGGCTGCGTTGTCGTAGACGGTCTTTACTCGCTTCCACAGCTCCTCATTGAGGGTAACGGAGGTGGAGAAGTCGCTCAATTTTTGGAATACGCGGAGGGAGATGTCCATCATTTCGGGGTCGTTCATAGCCGAGGTCATTGCTCCGAACACCTCCACCACGCGGTTGAGGTCCTTGCCTGAGCGCTCGTAGGCTACGATTGTGTTCTCGAATGTAGGGGCGTCTTTTTGGGCGCAGATGGCGTCTATATCCTGCTGTGCAAGCTTGATGCCACGGTCGATAGCCTCCTCGTAGTCGGCGGTTTTCACGCTGTTGAAGGGGACTGTGGAGTGGATGGTGTTGAACTCCTGGAAGAAAGGGTTGGCGGCCGAAGCGGAGGCCGCGGTAGCTGCTGTTATCACTGCTAATAGTGTTTTCTTCATGTTGAATGATCGGTTTAGAATGGCTCCTATCTTAAAATGAGCCTCCAAAGTTACTAAAATTTGGCGAATCGGCCAAGTTGGAGTAACTTTGCACCCACAATTATGGAATTTAAGTTACAAGCGACAGCCCCCGGCACCGCGGCACGCGCGGGCCTAATCACTACCGCCCATGGCCAGATCGAGACGCCGATCTTCATGCCTGTGGGTACAGTTGGTAGCGTCAAGGCCGTTCATGTCAAGGAATTGCACGACGAGGTGAAGGCCCAGATTATTTTGGGCAACACTTATCATCTCTATTTGCGTCCCGGCGTGGAGATATTGCGTCAGGCTGGCGGTTTACATAAATTTAACTCATGGGATGGCCCCATCTTGACCGACAGCGGCGGTTTTCAGGTGTTCTCGCTTGCCGACAACCGCAAACTTACGGAGGAGGGGGCACATTTTCGCTCCCATATCGACGGCTCCAAGCATCTGTTCACCCCCGAGAAGGTGGTCGACTTGCAACGCGCTATCGGTTCCGACATTATGATGGCTCTCGACGAGTGTCCTCCCGGCACCTCGGAGCGCGACTATGCTCGGAAATCCTTGGACCTTACCCATCGCTGGCTTCGTCGCGGCTGGCAGCGCTACAAGGAGACGGAAGGCTTATACGGTTACTCTCAGGCTTTCTTCCCTATAGTCCAAGGTTGCACCTATAAGGATCTGCGACAAGAATCGGCCCGCTTTGTCACCGACCTCGGTGCTGAGGGCAACGCTATTGGCGGATTGGCTGTGGGAGAGCCCGCCGAGGTGATGTACGAGATGATAGAGGTGGTCAACGACATTCTGCCCAAGGATCGTCCGCGCTACCTGATGGGCGTGGGTACGCCCGCCAACATCCTCGAGGCCATCGACCGAGGGGTGGATATGATGGACTGTGTGATGCCCACCCGCAACGGCCGTCGCGGCATGCTGTTCACCCGCCACGGTATCATGAATATGCGCAACGCCAAGTGGGCCAACGATTTCTCACCCTTGCAGGAGGACGGTCCCACGGAGATCGACCGTATCTACTCCAAGGCTTACGTGCGCCACCTGTTCATCGCCGAGGAGTTTTTGGCCATGCAGATAGGCTCGCTGCACAACCTGGCGTTCTACCTGTGGCTCGTGGGGGAGGCTCGGCGCCACATCCTCGAGGGGGATTTCGCCCAGTGGAAACCACAAATTCTGGAACAAGTAACCCGCCGCCTGTGATGTTCACGATTCTCGACCGTTACATAATACGCAAGTTCTTAGGTACTTACATCTTCGCCATTATACTGATTTTGGCGATAACGGTGATGTTTGACATCAATGAGAAGCTGGATTCGTTCCTGAAGGCTCCGCTGCATGCCACCATCTTCGATTACTTCGTCAACTTTCTGCCCTATTTCGCCAACCAGTTCTCGCCGCTGTTCACATTCATTGCGGTGATTTTCTTCACGTCGAAGCTTGCCGGCAACTCCGAGATCATCGCCATGCTTTCGTCGGGCATGAGTTTCAACCGCCTCTTGCGTCCCTACATGTACTCGGCAGCCGTCATCGCTATCGCCACCTATCTGCTGTCGGCCTATGTGATTCCCCCAGCCAACGTGGAGCGCATCGCCTACACCAACACCTACGTCAAGAACAAGCGCGTCGACTACGGGGCCAACATCATGATGCAAGTGGCCCCCGGGGAAATCGCCTACATGAGCCGATACGACAACATCACCAAGACGGGCCATAAGTTCACCCTCGACAAGTTCAAGGACAAGAAATTGGCCTCCCGATTGACCGCCCAAACCATCAAGTGGGATACCCTGTACCAGTGGCAGGTGCGCGACTACACCATCCGGGAGTTTCACGACACCCGCGAGAAAATCACCTCGGGAGCGCAATTGGACACGGTAATCCCCTTCGAGCCGCGCGACTTCCTTATCGCCAAGAATGACCAGGAGATGCTCACCACGCCCCAGCTCAAAGCCTACATCGACCGACAGAAGCAGCGTGGAGTGGCCAATATCAAAAATTTCGAGATCGAGTACCACCGTCGCTACGCCATGACCGCGGCAGCGTTTATCCTCACCGTTATCGGCATGTCGCTGTCGTCGCGCAAGGTAAAGGGAGGCATGGGCATCAACATCGGCATCGGCCTGCTGCTTTCGTTCAGCTATATCCTGTTTATGACGGTCACGTCGACCTTCGCCGTCTCGAGCTTGACCTCCCCGTTGGTGGCCATGTGGATTCCCAACGTCATCTACCTGATCATCGCGGTCATCCTCTACCGCCGCGCCTCGGCGTCTTAAGTCCCGAATTATAGCCTAAATCCATTGAAAACATTATATGAACCGAAACGAAGCAGAACGTATACTACAGGATATTTTCAAAATTCCACATTTCTATGACCAACAGTGGATGGCCATTGACCGTATACTTAGGGGTGAACGCATCTTGATGATTCAGCGCACGGGCTTTGGCAAGTCGTTGTGCTACCAATTTCCGGCAACGCAGCTTGAAGGTGTGACCGTGGTTTTCTCCCCGTTGATAGCGTTGATGCGCGATCAAGTGAAAGCGTTGGAGCAGAAGGGTATACCGGCTGCATTTATCAACTCGGAGCAATCGGATGAGGAAAATACAGTCACCATGGCCAAGGCTCTACGTGGTGAGATAAAGATACTCTATATAGCCCCTGAGCGCCAGGAAAACCAGAAATGGATTGATGTAGCTCGTCAATTACATATTGCTATGGTGGTGATTGACGAGGCACACACTGTCTCCACTTGGGGGCATGACTTCCGTCCCTCTTTCCGTCGAATCATTAATTTGGTTCAGCAACTGCCTGACACCATGCCGATTCTTGCCACAACTGCTACCGCCACCAAAAAGGTACAGGCTGATATCGAGAAACAGATAGGCGGGAAATTGACCACTTTAAGGGGTTCGCTCAGAAGGGATAACTTCGAGCTGTATGTTGTGAGGGTGAGGTCTGAGAATGAGAAAATGCTGTGGCTCGCCCAGCATCTCAATGAGATCCCGGGTACTGGCCTGATTTATACTGGTACGCGTGTTGCAACCGAGGAGTATTCCAAATGGCTACAGTTCGTGGGTATTGATTGTGTACAATATAACGCAGGGCTTGATCCAGAACTAAGGAAAGAGATTGAGGTAGGGCTTATGTCTAACCGATGGAAATGTATCGTGTCAACCAACGCATTGGGGATGGGAATTGATAAGCCAGACATTCGCTTTGTGATACATACCCAGATACCTCAGTCGCTAATTCATTACTATCAGGAAATCGGACGTGGTGGTAGGGACGGTAAGCCAACCAAGATAGTGCTTCTTTACAACATCACCTTGGGGGAGGATGGGGTTCATTCGGTGGATTATGAGTTGCCCCGAAGGTTTATCGACCAGGCCAGGCCCTCTCTATCCCTTTACCACCGTGTGATCGAAATCCTCAAGGATAAGCCGTTCAAGGAAAGAGAGATTATTAAAAAAGCGAATCTGAAGACCGACCAAATACGTCTTATACGCGCCGACTTGATTGAGCAAGGTATTGTAAAGGAGGTGACACATGGTCGGGAAAAATTTTACGAGTACCAATACAATGCTCCTGAGCTGGATTCGAGCCGCTTTCAAGAACTGCGCTTGTCAAAGCTCAAGGACCTCGATGCTATGGTTAACTATGTAACCACACGGTTGCCGAGGATGAAAGTGCTTTGTTCCTTCCTCGATAGCGATGAAGCCGACCTTTATGCCAACTGCGATAATACCGACTTAAGACCTTGGAATACAGATGTTTCTCAAATTTTGGTATCAAAACTCGTAGAGTATCAAGAGAACGACCATCCTACACTACCTACAGGCAAGAATGGCACAAAAATGGATGACGGTTTTGCTCTTTCGTATTACGGCCACACAACGATCGGCAGAGCGATTCATAAATCGAAATATGAGGGAGGTGGAGATTTCCCTGATTATATGGTGAAAATGCTCGCCAGGGTCTTTAGAAGTCTTCTTGAAAAGAGAGATTTCGACATTATTCTTTTTGTCCCTCCTACCCATTCGGGAAAGTTGGTGGAGCATTTTGTAAATAAATTTGCATCGGAGGTGGGACTACCTTACAGCTGTAGCCTTTGTAAAACTCGGGCGACCGAAGAGCAAAAATGCTTCCAAAACACTTATAACAAGCGAGATAATGTGGCAGGAGCTTTCGATGTGCCTCAGGAATTGGTTAAAAACAAGAAAATATTACTCATTGATGATATATATATGACAGTGGCGCTACCATAGATGAAATTGGGAAATTACTCTCTCAAAAAGGAGCGCAACTCATCATCCCACTTGTAATTGCAAAAACCGTAGGAGGAACAAGATGAAAACCAACGATTTAACATATTGGGTAGGATTGGCGTCGATTCCACAGATGTGGACACGACGAAAAAACGAAATCTTAGCAAAGGCTTTTCTACATCAGCCAAAATATTCAATTGGACAACTGATGGAAACGCCAAAGATATGGGAAGAGTTGTCGTTGTCCGAGTCAGAGTGCGAGTGGATGGAAGGTTCGCGCCTTCAATTACCGCAATATGCTTTTATGGTAGAGAACTTGTTAAACCAAGGGTACCATATAGTTCCTATCACTTCTCCTGAATATCCACAAGAATTGAAACGCAACCTGAAATACCATTCTCCTATCGTTGTCTATGCAAAAGGCAATATAGAATTGCTTAACCAGCCATCAGTCGCAATCGTAGGATCGCGCTCTGCCAATGAACATGCCATATCATTTACGGATAAAGTGTCCCGAAAAGTAGCTTTAGATGAGAGGGTTGTAGTGAGTGGTTTTGCCAAAGGGGTTGACCGACAAGCCCTGGATTCAGCTTTGGCGCAACAGGGTCGTAGCATCATCGTATTGCCACAAGGCATCACTACCTTTACCTCAGGATACTTGTCCTATTATCAACCGATTGCACGAGGAGAGGTAACTGTTATCAGCGTTTTTAGTCCCGATGCGCCGTGGAACAAAGGTCTGGCTATGGCTCGCAATTCGATTATATACGGAATGGCCTCCGAAATTTACGTGGCGCAAAGCGACTCGAAAGGTGGGACATGGGAAGGTGTTTTGGACGGATTGAAAAAGGGTCGAAAGATATTCGTGAGAGTTCCTCAACATGGAGAAAAGATAGCTAACAATCTGTTAATCCAACAGGGAGCCACGGCTGTAGATCAAAACGGCGATGTGCTGACCACTCTACCATGCACGAGCAACTTAAACGCAGAAACAGAAATTGAGAAAAAAATCACAGCCATTTTAGAGGACGGCCAACTATCAGCAAAAAGTATCTCCGTCATGTTAAAAGGTTTATACAGTGGGGAAAATGTAAAAGCAGTGCTTAAGGCTATGCCGTCGGTGGAGGAAGTGATAGAGAAACACCGTATCTATTATCGCTTGAAAGGGAGTGGTTCGCCCTCCTTATTTGATTAGATACCCAAAGCTGGGTTAATTGACGAGGAGGTGATAGGCGCCGGGGATAGTGCCGTGTCTCTTAACATCTCCTATAAGTACATGGAATCGATGATTTCCATCATTTGGGCAGGGGAAACGACTTTGGGAGTGGATGGGAAATGCTTTAGGTTGCCCGTGACGAGAAAGTTGTCGCCTGTAAGGGAAATCTCGTAAAATATACGGTCCTTGGGGTCGGGAAGTTCTCCTGTGAAAGGGGTAGGGGTCCAAGATTCCCCCAAGAGGCTAAAGGCCACTATGATTTGGCCAATGGTGAAGTCGGAGAAATTAAATTTATCCCGATGCAACACTTCATCGTATTCGGCCAATATTTCATCCGAAACTATCGGGATGATATCGTGACCAAAAATATAATCGATGATGCGCTTGTAGGCGAATGAGGATTTTTGGTCAATAAAGCCGATACAATGACATTGGTGTCAATAACGGCATAAATAGATTTTTTCTTCCTCATGTCTATGATGCTTTGGCTGATTTTTCGGCGCGGGCGGCGGCTATTTCGGCGTTGATCTCGTCAAGGGTCATATCTTGAATGCCGTTGGAGGCTGCTTGTGCACGAAGGTCCTCGAAAGCTTGACGACCCAACTCGGCTGGATCATCAAGTTTGATACTGAATGGGATGCTGCGGGTGCGCACGACGCTTTTGACGAAAAGGTTGATGGCGGTGTTGACCGTCAGACCAAACTCGTCGCAGAGGGCGTCAAAACGTTTCTTGAGGTCGCTGTCTAAGCGGATGGTGGTTGCTACAGTTGCCATAATCTTAAATATTTTTGCAAATATAACAATCAGATGGCAAATGTATTCGCTTTGATATCGATTTTAACTCTTTTTAGGAGAGGGTGATGGAGATTGGGCAGTGGTCGGAGCCCATGATGTGGCGGTAGACTGAGGCATCCTCCAGTCGCGGGCGAAGGCGCTCGCTGATCAGGAAGTAGTCGATTCGCCAGCCGATGTTGCGCTGCCGCTCGCGGGCCATGTAGCTCCACCATGTGTACACTTTCTCCTCGGTGGGGTGAAGAGCGCGGTAGGTGTCGATAAAGCCAGCGCCGAGCAACTCCTCCAGCTTGCCACGCTCCGGCTCGGAGAAGCCAGTGGAGCCGCGGTACTCGTCGGGCTGGCGCAGGTCGATGTCGTGGTGGGCAACGTTGAAGTCGCCGCACACTATCACGGGTTTCTTTTGGTCCAACTCCTTGAGAAACTCGCGGAAACGGTCCTCCCAACCCATGCGGAACTCGATACGCCGCAACTCGGGCTGGGAATTTGGAGCATAGACATTAACGAGGTAGTATTCAGGCAATTCGATAGCCAAGGCGCGACCCTCGGAGTCGCCCTCATGGCCTATTTGGCGTATCACGTTGAGCGGCTCCTGTCTCGAGAGGATGGCCACGCCCGAGTAGCCTTTCTTCTCGGCATAGTTCCAGTAGGAGTGGTAGCCGGGGATGAACGCGGGGTCGATTTGGCCCTCTTGGAGCTTGGTTTCCTGTACGCAGAAGAAGTCGGCGTCGAGGTCGGCGACAACTTGGTCGAAGCCTTTTGTGCGGACGGCGCGCAAGCCGTTGACGTTCCAGGATACGAATTTTGTCATGGCGTTTGTTTTTCTAATTATAACGCTTTCAGTCCCCGAAAGGTTATCCAGTTCCTCAGTGGCTACCCGGGGGCGGGTAGACTTCCTTCCTCTTGAGGTAGAATGTTAGATGGCGATGGTGGTGATATAGACGGCGGTGATGAGGGCCGCTCCCAGCATCACGTCGCTCACTCGCAAGCTCATCGACATGCCCGAGAAGCTGAGATGGCCCATGACGGGGTGGGATGGCTGGAGATTACGCTCGGCCACACGGCGTGCCACGGTGCGTCCTACACGGTACATCAAGTAGCCCACGGTGAAGCCTATCACGGCACCCACAAGGATGTCGCCCGGGTAGTGGACACCGAGGTAGATTCGGGAGTAGGAGTTGAGCGTGGCCCAACTCATGATGAAGATCACAAAACGCTTTCGGGCGATAATGAAGCTGAGGATGGTGGCAAGGCCGAACGAGTTGGCGGCATGACACGAGGGGAATCCGTGGGCCCCTCCCCGGTATCCCTTGACGATGTGGATGAATTGCGACAGCGGGTTGTCGGGGTTGGATGGCCTTAGGCGTCCCACGAGCGGGCGCAGGTGAGAGGCGCACAGCTGGTCGCAGATTACGATGGTGAGGATAATCGCCATGGCGTAGACGGTGGCAATCCTCCACTCGAACGAACGGTAGAGGATGAACAGCAGCGTGGCGTACATCGGCACCCATATCCACTTGCCCGAGAAGGCGTACATGAATTGGTCCCAGAATGCCCCGCCAGCGCCGTTGAGGGCCAGCATTATGGAGGAGTCGATGTTGTTGAGAAATTCGATCATTGTGTCGTTTGGTGTGTTTACTGCCGATGGGCGAAGTCGCTGTAGAGAGTCTGGATTGTGGCCAGCATGCGACGACGCGCCGTGGCGGTGTCGGTGGATTGAGAGATGGTGAATAGACGTTGGTCGTAGTCGTAGACGAGGGTGTCGGTGGGGGTAACCATGCCGAAGAAACCCGGGGTGGAGAATAGCGCGGCTTGGGCCGTGCCGGGGTCGAAAGCGTCGCGGCTGAAGCGCAGCTGGTGGTGGGGCAATCCCATCATTCCCAGCAGGGTAGCGGCGATGGCTGTTTGGTCGACGGGCATGTCGACCGTTCCTTTAAATTGCAGGGCGCCCCCGGTAAACACCAGCGGCACATGATGGCGAGCCAGAGGGTCGGTGAGCCCTTGCGGGTACACCGAGTAATGGTCGGGTACAAGTATAACGAGGGTGTTGGCCCAATTAGTATCCCGGCGCAGGGCGTTAACAAAAGTTGTGACACACGAGTCGGTGTAAGCCAAGGCGTTGCGTCGCTTGTCGGGGAATCGGGGGTTGCTATACGGCACCTCAAACGGCTCATGGCTCGACGATGTCTGTATCACCGTGAAATGGCGACCGTGTTGGTCATTCTTACGAATATCTTCCAGGGCCTTCTCCAGCACAAGGTGGTCGTGCACGCCCCACTTCGACAACCGCTCGGAGATGGGGAAATCCTTGTCGCTCACCACCTTGGAAAAGCCTGCTGAGCGCAGGAAAGCCAGCATGTTGGTGAAATTGGCGTCGCCTCCGTAATAGTAGGCGCATTCGTAGCCCTCCTTTACCAGCTCTTGCGACAGTGAAGGGATACGCTCGCATCGGGCGATATCCTTCATGGCGCTCTGGGTGGGCATCGAGGGGTAGCCGCTGAGGATGGCGGGAATGGCGCGGTCGGTGCGGAATCCCGAGGCGAAAGCCTTGGTGAACGTCAATCCTGAGCGGGCAATGGAGTCCAACCCCAGTGTGACAGCCTCTCCTCCCAAGGATGGCATCAGGTGGGCCGAAAAGCTCTCCAATATAATAATGTAGATGTCGGGGCGGGGAGTGGAGAGGTATCCCTGCGTTAACCCGCAGGGCACCGAACCGCCAAGGGAATCCCCCCGAAGGCTTTCAGCGAAGACACGCGAGGCCTCATCGTCGTCCATGAAGTGGAATTGCTTGTCGTCGCCCCCTTGGTGGGCGGCCGAATATAGCAGGCTGAAAGCGGGGTTGACAGCCGCGTGGTTGAGGCGCATATCGGTGGAGAAATACGCACGGCTGGGATTCATGGTGGATACCGTGACGCTGCCTCTAATGGGAAGGAACAACGCCCCGATCAACAACACCATCACGGCCGTGGCGCCACCCTGGCGACCCCACTTGCATGTCACTTTCATGCGCCCCACAGCGTACCACAGGATACACCCTAAAGCCGCTCCCAGGAGTAGCCAAATCAGTATTCCTCCGACCACAAACCATCCCGACACGCTGGCCATGGCGGCCGAGGGCGACGTCGAGAAATAAAACAGGGGGGTCATGTCCAATTTGAAACCCCAATAGGGGTAAAGTATCGCGTCGGCTACCACAGTGGCCGCGATCAGCGCTCCCACCACTCCGCAATATATCTTGGTAATCAGTGGAATAATCCTGTTGCGGGGTCGGCTCCACAATTGGGCGATAATCAACACGCCCGGGAGGATCGTAAGATAGCCGGCCACCGACATATCCATCTTCAGCCCTGCCCATGCCACTTGCAGCCACTGGCCGAAGGAATACGCCTCGTAAATGTCCCAGTTATAGGACATGAAACGCCACTTGAGCAGCGCCATAAGCGCCGTCAAGATGAGGAACCATGTTACTATCTTGAGGATGGCCGATTTCAAGGTTATTAACAATTAATGCGGGTAGCCGCGCCCCTTGAGCGGGTCAATCGCCACAAATGAGCTGACTATCTCCACAATTCTCCATTTCGGCCACAAAGGTAGTCAATTTTTCTTATCAACGGCCCTTTTTCCGTTGATTTCTTTCCATCTTCACTCCGATACCTGCAAGTGATAGGCCATAGGGCTTGAGCCATCGGCCGGGGAAATTACCAGCAGATAGGTGGAGCTGGGTGTGAGATTCTTGAAGGAAACTGTGGTAGCGATCGCCTTGCTTCGGGAGATTAACGCCCCGTTAAGCGCATAGAGGGTAGCATTGTCGCCTGAGCGCAGTCCGCTCGCGGTAATCGTGCCGTTACCGTCAAGCGACACATAGTAGGGCGATCCGTCTTCGGGTGTTAGCTCCACTCCAACGTTCACGTTGGCCACCACGGGAATCGCCAGCGAATGCGTTACCTCAATAGAGGTGTTCTCCCGCAAGTTGGTGAGATTGATTACGTTGTCCTCGGTAGCGGCCGTTGTGCCGTTAACCTTCACTGCCACTTCCCAATTCTCGTCGATCGGAGAGCATTGTACGCAGGCCGACGTGCCGATGGATTGCTCGCTGCTCGACTGGAACATGGGGGTAATCAAGATCTCCTCGGGGGTTGTGACCACGCTTTGCACCGATTGGGACACTGTAATGTATTGTGTAATGGCCGAGGATCGGAAGTCGACACGCCATTCCGAGTTTTTGTATTCCAGGGCAGACAGCATTTCAGCGTCAATCACCAAATGATAATCCTCGCCGGGAGTAAGAGCCAAAGGAGCGTAGAGCTCGTCGGTGAAATCGGCCCACACTCGTGTCACGTCACCCGGGAGAGTGAACACCTGGCGTGAAGCCACCTTCTCATCCCCTTGGTAGAGGTCAATGGAAGCTCCCGGAGAGGCCTCAAGCGGGCAACCGGCGTAGAAAGCCACCAACCCTATCTCTCCCACTTCCGACCCCGGATTAATTGAACAGCCAAGGGGTGCGGCCATCGCCTCCTGAGCAGTCTTGTCGGCTACAATATCGCCAAGTTCCTGGGACAACTGCTCATCCATAAAAGCCGTTCTCGATTGTATATGGCTTATGATATAATCCTGGCCAAAAGCTACATCGCCTTTTACTCCCATCGGAAATTGATAGATTTGCTTCTCTCCAGCTTGAGTGAGATAAGAGGATTGTTGATTGACTATTGCTATCAGGTCTTCTACACCTCCTTGAGCCTTGAAATCATACCAGAGTTGTGCAAGCTGTTTTCGGAAAGTGTCGGAATCCCATAACTCTTCGGCATAATGAGGCGCTGGAGAGCAGGGGAAAAGTAGGGCGTCTTCCTCGCGTTGAAACGAGGCGCTGAAATCCCAAAGCGGCCCAAAATACCACTTCTGGTCCTCCCCCTTATCCTGTTCGCCCGACATGGGCATAATCTAACGGGTGAAAGTCCCCAACGCGGCCTAAT
>CAZLSW010000034.1:0-31024 GCA_964562375.1 uncultured Muribaculaceae bacterium
GCCTCGCGGTAAGAGTCGCTTAGCCTTATCTCAAATTTTTAACGAACTATTGATTGTGGAACCCTACAAGATTATGAAACAGCTTCTCCTACTAAGCGACGCCGAGCAACAACGCCGGCTCTCCCCTATACGACAAATGATGGCCGACGGAGCCATCGCCGCTGCTCTCGTCACCGATAACGCCAACCTTTACTACCTCACCGGTCGCGTGTTCGCCGGGATGATATACCTACCCCGCGAGGGCCAGCCAGTGTATCTGGTGCGCCGCCCAGTAGAGTTGGAAGGGCCCGGGGTAGTCTACTTTTCCGGCACCCGGGAGATTCCGGCTGAATTGGAGCGTCGAGGTTTGTCCAAGCCTTCCACACTCGGCCTGGAAATGGATGTGACCCCCTACTCCACCGTTGTAAGATACACCAAGCTTTGGCACGAGGCCACCCCCGTCAACCTATCCCCTATTATGCGACAAGCGCGCTCGGTAAAAACCGAGGAGGAGATACACCTCATAGAACGCTCTGGCGTATGCCACGAGCGCGTCTACCGCCGAATTCCACGAGTGTTCAAGCCGGGCATGACCGACCTCGAGCTACAGGTGGAAATCGAGCGAATGTCGCGGCTCGAGGGTTGCCTGGGTCAATTCCGTATCTCGGGTGAAACCATGGAAATCTACATGGGCAACGTTATTACCGGCGACAACGCCGATGCTCCCTCACCCTACGACTTCGCAATGGGAGGCGCTGGGCTTGACCCTTCCCTTCCCGTGGGCGCCGACGGCTCGGAAATCCGCCGCGGCAACACCGTGATGGTCGACATGAACGGCAACTTCACGGGCTACATGACCGACATGAGCCGCACGTTCGCCTTCGGTGACATTGAGCCGCTTGCCCTGAAAGCTCACGAATGCTCGCGCGAGATTCTCCGTGCCCTCGAGCCAATGGCTCGTCCTGGTGTGGAAGCTAAAATCCTCTACGACACCGCTTACGACATGGCGCGCGAAGCCCAACTCGAAGCCTACTTTATGGGTCACCGCCAGCACGCCGGATTCATCGGCCATGGTATCGGCATCGAGGTCAACGAGGCACCCGTGATAGCTCCCCGATCCCGCGACATCCTCGCCGAGCGCAATGTAATCGCCCTCGAGCCAAAATTTGTCATCCCCCACGTGGGAGCCGTCGGCGTTGAGAACTCCTACGTCGTCACCCCCACCGGCCTCCGCTGCCTCACCAACGCCCCTGAGGAACTCCTCCCCCTATAACCCACCTTCCCTATAACCCACCTTCCCTATAACGCGCCAGCCCTATAACGCGCCAGCCCGTAGGGGGACGCCCTTGGGCTGCCTTTACCCCTTCAGTCCGGCGCCACAGTGCCCCGCGGTTCGCCGCAGTGGTCCCCGATGCTTTCACTCTGCTACTCGAGTCGCCGCCACGTCAGCCGCCTCCCGCTTCGCCGAATTTTCACGTTTTTCATCAACTAAAACTACCAGATTCTCAAAGTTTTCCACTAACTTTGTGGCATCGTTAAGCTCTTGGACGGTGTAGTTGTGGGCATGGGGCCCACGCCGACTTAGCCATTCAAGAGCTTTCGATTTGTCAACAGCCACCAAAAACACTCGTCAACGCTCAGCGACTTGGCGGTTCTAAAGTCCACCAAAGGCTGTCCCAGGATCCCCCAAATTTGCCGTCTATCTCTCCGTAACCCAAAATCTCATAAGCCATCTTTGCCTAAATACACATCGCTATCCGTCCCCCTGCCTATCGGCGTGGGATTATCCGTGAACTCGCTCAGGTCGGTGTGCCAGTGTCCTGTCGCTTGGGCCCACCCTTTGAGCGCTTCCTTCTTTCGCTCCTCAATCTTTCTTCTTCCTTCGCTACCAAAGCGTTCATTCGGTCGGACTGCGCTTTCGCAAATGCGTGAGAACAGGGCGTCAACGGCCGCGAGGCCGCGTTCGCTTTCAACCTTTCTTGCCACTGCCTGTGGAAGTCGTTCAGATACTCGTCGTCCATATGGATTCTCCGGGGTTGATTCGTTGATGTATTCCTCTATCGCTCGCAAAGTTACATCATCAAACTCTCCCCGCAAAACTTTTTCGTACATTTCTCTCGCCCGCACGCGTCGCTCAGCCGCCTTCTTCTGCCGCCGTTGGCTCATCTCCTTGACGCTTCGTCCCGTGATGAACGACGTGGCTTGGTCGATCACGTCGTTGGTCTCCTTGCGGTCATCCCTACGCTTTGAAGTGAAGAACATCCCGCCACCGCCGCGCGGACCATCGTCATCGCCGCCGTGGTCATCAAGCCCCAAATCCTGCCGCAACACGATATCCTCGGCCACCTCCATCGGGTCCCCCCTCAACCCACGGTTCTCCAAGTTCAGGCGGCTACGCTTCACCATATACCGCAGCTCAGCGTCGGTCAACTTCACCCACTTCGGCAAATGGTCAATCCCAAACACATCCATCAACAACCGCTTCGCCCACGCCCTCACCCGGTTCCACACACCCCGCTCGTCCGCCGTCATCTTCCCCTCGGGTATCTCAGCAAGCTCGCTCATACGCTCCTCTACCGCCACGTCCAGCCGCCACCCGTTCCGGGCAGCCGCCCGAGCCACCTCAGCCCGCGTCTTGCCGTCCAAACGCTCGTACAAGTCCATGCACCACCGCGACATCAGCTCGTTCTTCTCGTCCGGCGTCGCGCCCTCCTTGTCCCCCAACTTCGCCACCAGCTCCCGCAACCCGTAATGACCCGCCGTCTCGTGCAGCACCGTCGCCGCAACGTCAGCCGCGTCACGACACCGCTCGAGATTAATCACTATCTGCCCCGTCCGCGGGTCGAAGAACCCCGGCCGTGCCTCCATCATCGCCCGCGTCTCCCGATTGGCCCGGCGATACACGTCAAGCTCGCGCAGCCCCTCCACTGTGTCGACTATCGTCGCCCCAGTGTTCAGCCGCGACCCCATCCGCTCGGCCGCCTGGCGCTTCGCCCCTACCGCTCCTCGGTCGGCTCCTTGCCCTCCTTTTGTTCTGCCAAGCGTTTCTTGATGCGTGCCATATCCTTCAAGAACGCCTCCTTTATCTCTCGAAGATACTTCTCGTCTTTCCGACTTCGCCAAATCTCCTTTTTCTCCATAATCCGTGGCCTTTAATAAAGTGTTGATGTAATCATGGAACTTGGGGTTGACCGAGGATAGCAGCTCTCGCACCACGTCATACTCTACCGACTGTGCCAGAACCTCTGTTATCATCTCATCCGCCAGCTCCAGCGTTCCCGCCTTTGGATAATAAACCTTTGTCAAACGATACGCTTCCGGATATTTTCGCGACAACTCTACTATAAGCTCTGGAAGCACCTCCTGCGTATCGGGGTGGATATAGAGTTGATGGTGAATCTCCTCATGTCGAAGATGGTTCCGTAACGCCCACTCGGTCAATCCGTCCGCAAAGATAACAATCTTCTCGTTACGCCCCAAATACAACGCCCCGGCATTTTTAGCTTCTTCCTTCAGCCGCTCCGCCGTTATTGGAGCCTCCAATCCCTCGCTAATCCGAGCAAGGAACTCCGCGCTCTCCATATCCTTGGAAGTGCAAATCTCAATCTGGGCCCTTTGTTTGTCGCCCTTCGACCACTGTTGGACTCGCTCTTCAAGTTCTGGCAAGTCAATTTTACGATTGTCATCTCCCCGCCTCTCGCTGAACCTCATCTCTCCACTGCCTCGCCTGTACTCCTCCCACGCCTCGAGCGACGCGTTACCAGCCGCGCCCTTCTCAGGCTCCACGATCTCAACCCCTTTCGCCGACAATGCGTCGCGCAACCCCGGAGCAACCACGTTGAACGGCACTCCAACGCCATGCTTTTTTAGCCTCGGCGACACCAATTCGGCAACCTCCGCATCGCTCAACACCCGCACAGGCTTCCGCCATCGGCTAAGGTAAACCTCGCGACCTCCCATCTCCCGGGTCAACCCGCCATCCTTCCAATCAGCCAATCCAGTCGCGTCCTTCGCGTATTTCGCCTTGTAATCCCCCGCCATCTCGCTCTCGGGTATCTCCACCTCCACCACCACCAAGTTGGGACGATCCCACGCGCTCGAGAACTGGTCGTTCAACGCCCAGTCGCTCTGATGAAAATAGGGATTGTACGCCGCCGGCACCGACTTGCCGTTGTCCTTCAACAACAGGAATTGTCCTTGCTTCTCCCCGTTCTTGCCCGCCTTGAACCTCTGTATCTTGTCGGGCCGTTCCTCGCTCTCCTCCCAACGCCCCAATTCCGACGGCTTACGCATCCGCCCGCGCGCCTCCTGGCTGCTCATCGGCGGATAAAGTTTCCCGTCAATCAGCAACATCGCCGCGTACGCCTTACGTTTGGGACCGCTCTCAAGACGCTCCACCAACTCCTTATCACCTACTACGCTCCACTCGGGATCCACACCAACCTCGAACATCCCCTCCGACACCTCGTCAACCCTCACCCGCTCGTCACGCTCCAACGTCCTGAACAACAACCCTCCGTTCCACTGCTCCGGCGCAAGCTGGTCGCGCTCGCGGCCTCGCTCAACACCGCGCACTACCTCCCCCACAGGCTCCCCGTTCACAATCTCCCGAGCCGCCCCGTCGGCGTCAACGTGCCACTTGCGGGTCTCGCCGTTGGTCGATATGCGCGTGTATCGATAAGAACCGGGAGCGAACGGGTTATTTCCCCAGTCTTCGCGGAACATACGACTCCCTACCGCCTCCTCGCGAAGTCTCAACTTGCCGTCCCTATCAAACTGCTCCCGTAAAAGCGTCTCCCCATGCTCATGCTCGATACGCTGCAACAATTGGCCGCCATTGTTCCACCACCGCTCCACACCATGCTTCTCCCCGGCTTCGTCGTAATGTATCTCCTGCTCGGGAGCGCGGTTAGCGTGGTAAGTACGGTAATGCCGTATCTTCCCGTTGTCGTCGTACGTCGTCGCCTCGTACAGGCCTCCGTCTCTGTAGTATATCCGTTTCTCCCCAACACAACATTTACGCTCCAAATCCCAATCATACTCCCGCTTAACCTCCCCGTTATCATGGTAATCCACCGTGCGCCGAAAGCCGTTATCGTTAAAGGTCATCTCCGTCTGCAACTTGCCATCGGCACTCCACCAGCGGTGCGTCCCCACAGCCTCCCCGGCCTTCCACTCGCTCTCCTCCTTCGGCACACCCTCGCGCCACCACGCCTCATACTTGCCGTCGTTCTGGTTGCCCCGCTCGATGTCGCGAACCTCTCCCCATTTGCCGTCCACAGGATTGAAATCCCGAACCCCCCTGCGGCCACCACCCAACCTCACGCCTACTGGTATACCCACCGAGTTCTTGTCCTGACGGTCCCACCATGTCGCCTCCCCGTCAGCGTACGCCTTGTCCGAATCAGTGTACACGTCAATCCCGCGGAACGCCAACAGTTTCCCGTCCTTGAACGCCACCTGCTTCGGCATACCGTTGTAGGTCTGCCAATACCCCCACGACATCTCCGTAAGGTTCCCCTCCCCGTCACCCTGCAACAGGCACCACGGGTTCGCGTCCTCGCCCCAATGAGTGTTGATCACCTCGCGCATAGCCGCCTGGCCCGCCTTCGTGTCCTCCACGTCATAAACCACCAAGCCGTCGGCGAGCTCCCGCTTGTTCGTCAACTGAGGCACCTTGTCCGGGTCTATCGGCTTCTCCTTCACCCTCACCTCCGAGTGAGCCCTCAGCAGCTCCTGCGGCGACGAGTAACGCATCGGGTCAACCTTCGCCGCGTCGGCCACCTTGATCGCCTTGTCTATCACGTGCATGTCGTTCGGCAGGTTAACCTCCGAGCTCGCCAGCCAATGAACCGCTATCTTCACCCGGCGGTTCTCCTCCTTCGTGTCCTCCAGCGAGTGAAGGTAATCCAAAGCGTCGCGACGCATATCCTCGGGCATGTCCGGCCGCTTCCTCTCCAACAGCCGCTCATACTCCGCCCGCGCCCGCTTCCCGATAAACAAGCTCGGCCCCGACTGCTCCATCAACACCACCTGCGCGTCCCGAGCAACGTCCTCACTATCCTCAAGCAGTTTGGCCCGACGTTCCTTCTCGCTCCAAAGCAGCCGCTCCGAAGCGTTGCGCGCCTCCACCTCGCCCATCACCGCGTGGTAAATCTCCTCCATGCTTCCCTCACGGATGTCGCTCAAGCGGTCATACTCCCGCTCCCACGCCTCGTATTGGGGGAACTCCTTGCTGAAATCAGCCAACGCTTTCCGCGTCTCGCCGTAGGGGTCCTTTGATTTTGATGCCGCGTCGAAGCGAGGCTGGTACTTCCCCCACGCCGCGTCCATCTTCGACTTCAATTCCCCCATCATCTCCTCAAGCCGCATGGTCGCGTCAATAGGGCTGCTCCCCTTAGCGAATCCCTCGATATGCTGTATCGCGTGCTGCACCTCATGTATCAATGAGCCATATACGCTTCTAAGGTAGGTAGGCGTGGAAAACATCTCACTGCATATCGTTATACTTTTCGTTTTGGGGTTAAACGACCCTCCTTCATCTTGATAGTGAACCTGTTTGAGCGTCACTTGATAATTACGCAATTGAGGATAAGCCTCAAACGCGGGACAATCAGCCAGCACATCGCCTAATAGTTTCGTCACCTTATGACTGCGCTTGGTTGGACTCTCATTAATAGTAGAGTCCAACTTCTGTAAGTCTCCATAAATTTCAGGACGGAGCCCCCCGTCCATCTCCTCCCAACGCCACTTGCCGTCAGCGCCCCGCTCCCAGCCCGTCGCAAAACGCAACGCCTGACGGAAATCGTGCGCATTGCCGCTTGCCAACGCGAAAAATCTTTGTAACTTCGCGTCAACAACGCCGTCGGACGGTGTTCGACCGGAGGGAAATTCGGTATCGTTCACCCGCTCGCCGGCATTGTTGTATAATTCAACATCCGTCACAAACATGGAGTGAGCGCCAGCCTCCCCGCCGCGATTGGACTGAACTGTGTACCTCACATAGTATTCATTGCCGTCCAGCGACACCTTGCCCACATAGTTGTCATACGACTCCACATTGGCATGACCTTTATGGGTTGTGCCGTCAGGGCGTTGCTTGCCTTTATAAGCGTCCACCTCGCTGTAAGCCATCACCGACCGCTCAAACGATTCTCGCAAACCGGGTATCGCTCGTTCAAACAACCCTCCCTCACGATGATTTTTCTTGAACGCCGAACGATAGAAGTTGACGGTTTGACCGGTCGCCTTGTTGGTAACGTCGCCAATAGCGTCATATGCGGCTTTAGCGTCGGCTTTATCTTTTGGGAAAGACCCCGCTTTCACCTCTACAGGAGCCATCTCCCGCACCGCCTTCGCCGCCTTCTGCACGCGCTCGCGCTCCCCTGGATTCCCCTCCAATTCCTTGTACATCTTCTCCCATTCCTTAGCGTCGTCCAGATCTTTCATCCTCTTGCCGCCGTCCTTCTTGTCCAGCGCCGCCGCGCCGCGCTCACCCATGATCATTCGCTGAGTTTCGCCACACTTGGATGCCTCGCCTCCCTCCCGCAGCGGGTTCACGCCCTGCGCGAGGTCGCGGACTGGCATCGAGCTCCACTCCTCAACCGTAAGGCTCGCCAAATCTTCCTTGCTCCACTTGCCGCCGAACGCGTCCCGCACCCACGCCAACGCCTCGCCAAGCCACTTCTTTACGCGCTCCCGAAGCGTCACCGCCTTCGCCATCTCGATCGCTCCACGGCTCTTCGCCTCCGTCACCATCCGCTCCAGCAATCTCGCCCCCTCGGGTCCCGACAACCGCGCGTGTACCTCCGAGGCCAGCAAGTCCTCGTCACCCGCGATATCCGCGTATGCCGGGTCGTTCTTTACCTCGTCCCACAGCGGCATCTCCCTCATCAGCTCCTTGCCCCGAGCCCACAGCTTGGGATTAGCCGTCCGCAGCGCGTTGTCCCACAGGTGCGTGTACTCATGCACCGGCGTGTTGGGATTCATCAGCGCCGGGTCGAGATACATCTTCCCCTCCTTCACAAAACCGTACACCTCCCCGTTCCGAGTCCGCAGGAACTGCGTCCGCCCAGAACCGTGCCATGCCGTCATCTTCTGCAAAAAAGCGTCGCGAAGTATTGCCTGTTCAGCATCTTTTCGTATCTTCGCGGCGTCGTCCCCGCTAATGGTGACGTTTTCAGACGTGAGACCGGGGGCCAGCTTCCCGCTGCGAGCATCGGCCACATTAGAGGACGTGTCGGCCCACATATTGATGGTTTCCATCGAGTGTGGGTCGTTTATGTTTTCCTTCTCCACGACCACCACCATGCCATTGGAAAGCTGCCGAATGAACCTCACAGACATTCGCCCTCGGTCTTGAATGGTTACCTCTACGCGGTGGGGTGCTGTCATGATATAGGGCGCCAGTTCCATGTCTTCGGCGCGTAGCGGAATGGAGCTCTCGTCTATCTTGCGGCCGCCTACCCCATGGTTGTTCATGCCATGCCTAAGGCCACCGATGGAGAGTAGGTGGCTCAACTGTGCATCAGTCAGTGTTATACCCTTTTCTTTCGCCCGTATACGGATGAGCCGTTCCACAGCCTTGGGCAGTGGAAGTTGAAACTTGCCTTCGGCTTTATTCTCCGCCAATCCTCTGCGTATAAATACTGAGGCCTGAGCGAGACGAGATAACATGTTCATCGCTTGCGCCTCCCCGCTCTCCCCCAGCGCCCGCTCCATCTCCGCCATATCCGTCACCACCTCGATACCCGCTTTCTTTACCAACCCCGCCATCGCCTCGCCCAACTTACGCTGCTCCTCGGTCGGAGCCGCCCCCGACAGCTCGCTCTGCTTCTGCATCCCCTTTTCCCCGCCTTGCCCACTAGATTTCCGTGCCCTCGCGTCATCCGACAACATCATGTAGGCCACCCGGAACCGCACGTCCTCCACCTCGCTCATGTCACGGTCCACAGCCCGCTCCCACATCCGGCGGCCCAACTCCTCCTCGGTCCTTTGGCGCTCAGCCTTCGACGCGTTGAGCCACCGCTCCCCGAACTCGTCGGCTCTCTCGTTCAGAACATTCTGCAGGATATCGCCGAAATACCGCTTCACCCACGCGTCGCGGTTTGTCCGCTGGGCGTGGTAGGCGATACTGTCCGGTATCTCGGCGTACGCCTTATCTAACCTATATAATTCAAACCCGCTGTATTTAATCAATTTCATCAGAACCGCGGCA
The DNA here is from genome assembly GCA_964562375.1 of uncultured Muribaculaceae bacterium. Classification (GTDB taxonomy): domain Bacteria; phylum Bacteroidota; class Bacteroidia; order Bacteroidales; family Muribaculaceae; genus JAJPXC01. The sequence continues at coordinate 9,197 of CAZLSW010000034.1, forward strand.
AGGATTTCGCGGATCAGAGTGTTTTATGGCGACGTGATGCGGGATAAGTTCTAAACAATATAGGGTTTGAAATGCTGATATGATACGACGCGGGCTAAGTTTGTGGACATATGTATATCAAGGCGATGCCGGCTTGTATACAAGTCGGCGACAGGGAGTGATTTTTTAGACTGTCAGTTTATGCGGCGAGAAGGCGCGGTTGCTCTTGGATTTCCTGATCTTTTGTCGTAATTTTGTGTCCCATAAACGGCGGATGTCAGTGATTTGATTTAGCACCCCCCCCCAAAAAAAATTACTACAAATCAGGCAGATACGCAAGATTTCCGCCGTTTTCTTTTGAGAAAAAGAAAGCGCCGTGTCTCACGACACGACACCCCAAAAATATATTGAGAACTTTAATTTGAGAATATCTTTTACTCACGTATTAAACTTGTCCGTCAAAGGACGGAATGCTGTGCTCGAAGCCATCATTAAATACAAAGACGGCCTTCGGATGACGTATTTAATACAATGGTGTTTAAACGCGCGCACAACAACAGTTCTGATTATAAACTAATCGAAAGTCAACCAATGTATTTACGGCCGGCAGTAATGCTGGCCGGTTTTATTATTTTATAGCAAACAATTGGGGGTAATTCAGACTAAGGAAATGTAAAAACCGCAAATTTCACTTAGTCGATGTTATTACATTGATTCTTATGTATTTAGGCGTAATATTTATTTTGGTTGTGAATTATATAGGTTAAATCTCCAAATTTCTTGAAATGTTTTGAAAAAGTTTTGCGCAGCCCCGTGTCGGACTCCAAGGATACTCGTTTATCCCCAATTAAGGGACAAAAACAAAATATAATCATAAATAATCTTTTCTAATGCGTTATGTTTCAAATGATTGGAAATGCCTCAGCTTCCATTCTGGGAGAATTTCTCCGGACAGTAGTGTTAACAAAACAAGAAATGAGCGCAGAAGTATTCATTCATATTTTACATTTTGATAAAATTCTTGCCGTAGGAACACAAAAAAAGAGTTACCTGAACAGATAACTCTTTTCCAACAGTAAGTTGGTTGGAATCACAGTGTTACATCCCCCGGTGAAAAGGATAGATAGGAATTAATCAGTCGTACCTTGAACTTACATATTTAACCTTGAATTGAATCTATTATTAAGAATCTTATTTACCCGTGTAATCTTATTAACCTTGTATCTTATTTACCTCGGAAAAGGAATTTCTTGCCGCCGCGGATATAGATTCCGGGGACGGTGGGGTGGTCTACTCGGATGCCTTGGAGGTTGAAGATGGGGGCATCGGCATCTTCAGCAGGCTCGGTGATGATGTCGTTGACCCCCGAGCTGATGTTGTTGTAACCGTCGTCGCCGTAATAAGCAGTGACGATGGCGTCCTTTAGGGCCACGGCATCGCTGTCGCCCCAACTGAGATTGCTTTCGTCACCATAATCGCCGTTGAAGATCGACATCCACAGCAGTGTGGCGATGTCCTCGTCCTTGCATTGCGACACAAGCTCAGTTGCCACGGTGGGAATCAGCGAGGTGTCGGCCACGCTTTCGCCGTTCCATTCGCCGATAATCAGGGGAGCGTTCTTTGCCTGGAGGATGTATTGTTTCCAGTTGGCGTCGTAACCGGCAATTTCGGTTTTGACGTCAGAGGCTGTGGCACCCGAGGCGAAGTAGGGGTAGCAGTGCACCTCAACGGCGAGGTGACCGGAGGCCTCATCGGTGGGAAGGGTCAATTGGGTCAACGGTAGATATTGGTACTCGCTCCATGCGCTGGCTCCCGGGCCGCAGGCGGCGCCGTAGGTGTTGACGATGAGGTTGCGCTGGGAGTTGTTGCCGCCTGTGGCTCGCACAGCGTTGACGAAGTCCTGGGCGAAGCTGTTGACGGCGGAGTAGGACGCGGAGGCGTTGGTTGACGAGTATTTGGAAGCGGCCGAGGATGCGTAGTTCCATGAGCCGTCGGCGTCCATCATCTCGTTGTAGCCCTCGAATAGGAGTTTCTCGCCATAGTCCTTGAATACGGTGGCAATCTGTGTCCACAGGCTCTTGAATGTGGCGCTATATTTGGTATAGTAGGTAGCGTCGGCCACTACCCAGGCCACGTCGAATGAGGATGAGAGGGCACCGGTGTCGTGATGGACGTTGAGGATGCAGTACATATCGTTGTCGATCACGTAGTCCACCACTTCTTTCACGCGGCCGAGCCACGAGGAGTCGATGGTGACCGAGGATGGCGACCAGTTGGACTTGTTCCACTTGCCGTTGGAGACGGTGATGCCAAGATGGGGATACCAAGTGACGGGAATACGCACGGTGTTGAATCCGGCCTCTTTCAGCATGGTGATCAGGGCTTTGGAGAGTTTTTTCTGGCCCCATGCGGTTTCGTAATCGCTATTGGAGGATTCGATCCACATGTTGGATTGGAGGTTGCTGTTACACTCGAGGCGGTTGCCAGCGTTCCAGCCGATGGTCATGTTGCGCACGGCGCTTGTCGCCGTTTCGAAAGAGGTTGTGTCGTCGTCATCATCCTCAGGAGCGATCAGGCAAATGGAAGTGAGGGTAACGGTGGCGCCATCCGTACCGGTATTTTGAATCCAAATCCCGTCGGCTGCGGCCATTGAGGAGTCGATTGTGATTGTGAGCGAGGTGTCGCCGGCTGTGGAGGATGCCTCGGCACTCTCAATGTTGCTCCATCCCGTGCCTAAAAACACCTTGATTGCGTTTTCGGCCGAGAATGTTACCACGATTGATTGGTAATCGGTCAATGTCACGTCCGAGGGAATAGCGAAGGAGCAAGCTCCCCATTCACCAGTGAATGTGATGACATTGTTGTCGTAGGAGTAGCTGTATCCTAAGGCATTCTCGGTGAGATCGAGGCAGTAGTCGCTGGTGCCCACAACCTCCTCGGTGGTGTCGTCATCGTCGTTGGGAACGAGATAGGCGGCAGAAAGGGTAACTGTTTGTCCTGATCCGGTGCAATCCTGGAGAACGACCATGTCAAAATCCCAAGAAGAGTCAAGGTCAAGGGAAATCGAGGTCGCCCCCGAATCCACGGTTACTTCAGCCTCAGCGAGATTGGACCAATTTTTGGCCAAATATAATTTTAGAGAGGCCGTTGAGGCTGAAGAAAATTGGATGGTCACAGTTTGGTAATCGCTGGTGGCTACATCCGACAGGCTCCAGTAGATTGCCCCATACTCATCGGAGTTATAGGATACGGTGGGATTGGAGTAGGTGGCTCCCCACCAAACGTTGACGTTGGACAGTCCCAAGTCGTAGTTGGTGGCGTGGGCAAGCAATGACAGCGCCAGCCCGAATATAGAAAGCAAAAATCGATTTCTCATGATGTTGTACGGAGCTTAAAACTTAATCTTGGTGGCCGAGGTGGAGGTGCGGCGGATGTAGATGTTGCCGGCGGTGGGGTGATCAACGCGGATGCCTTGCAGGGTGTAGTACTCAACCGTGGCATTGTCGTCGGTGGGAGTAGCGAGGCTCTCAACACCGGTAAGGCTGTCGAGATCGACGGCGCTGTCGGAGGTCACGGCCACGATCTTTTGCAGCGTGCACCAGGGTTTCCACAGGTTGAGAGTGAGCTTTCCGGTGAGAGTCGATGTGGTGTCGTCATCCTCTGAGGAGGAGTCATCGTCGGTTTCTTCCTCCTTTAGGCGAGCCGAGGTGTCGAGAGTGCTACCGCTCTCGGAGGAGGAGGTGTCCTCCAGCGTCAAGGTGTCGCTGTCGTAATCGTATTCAATCCAGCTCTTGAGCAACTTGGCGGTGAAGTCGTAGTGGTTGAGGATTCCCAGATCGGATTCATCGGTAGAATCGGCCGTACGGATTAGATGTACACGGAAGTCGTAGCCGCGGTCCGACCATCCGTCGTGGTCGTAGGATTGATACTGCTGGTTGAGGTTGTTCCACACCGAGGTGCCGTTGAGAGTGTAATCATTCTCCATGTCGTAGCCCTGCTTGTAGAGCGTGCCCACGATCTCGTTGTACTTTTTGTAGTCGCTACCATCCTCTTTGGTGCCTTGTTGCTCGTAGACGAATACACGCACGAGTGAATCATCGTCGAGGTCGGCCAGTTCAGAAGCGTCGAGGTAGTGCTTATTCTGGTCGTCGGTATCGTCGGTGTAGTTGAGGGTTTTGGCTTGGAATGTGTCGTACTCGGGGCTAGCGGTGAAGGTAAGGTAAATGTCGCGAATCTTGAAGGTGCTAGCGTCGACGGTGCTTTGCAGGCAAAGGCGCATCATGGTACCCCAATCGGAGTTCTCGGTGAAGTCGTAGGTGTACTGTGTGGTAGTCTCCCCTGTCTCTTCGTCCTGCACTTGTGTCTCCACGACATCGGTGAACCAAAAGTTTTCAATCGGGAAGCAGTAGTCGTAACGGCCGGCAGGGATGATGATCTCGGGATTGAACCCGTAAGTTGTGAGGATGGACACTTTCAATGGCACGGGGGTAGGCTCGGCAAATGCGATCCACAAATTGGCATACTGTCGCATGTCAAGGTTGTGGGTATACCAAAGCAGGCCCGACGACCAGGCCTTTGGGAGGTAGGCCTCGAGGTAGGAGTCGTCGCTGTCATAGGAGTAAGTGGTGGTGTTGTCATACCAAGTGGCGTCAGGCAGGCAGGTGTTGAGGTGCAAGTGATGGTTGTTGTCGATGAACGAGTTGTTGGCCTCGGGATAAACCACAATCGATTTGAGGGAGGTACCACACCAGGTGTTGATTGTAATTCCTTGGTAGGTTTCTTCTTCATCGGTGGTGTAGTACATTGAGGAAACGCAAGCGGCGTCCTTTAGGTCCTTGATTGTGTAGTAGAAGACGTTGTCCTCATCGCCGCTGGTGGAAGTGAACTGGTAATCGGCCAAGGGCACAGCCGAGGAGTTGAAAATGCCATCCCAGTTGTTGTAGGCGTACATTTTGCCGATGCCCCAGCCGGCGCTGGTAACTTCGGAGCCGTCAACCGAGATGGTGATGGCCACTGTGGATGAGTTGGCGTAGCCCTCGTATTCGCTCACGGGGAGGAAGTAAAGGGTGCTTTCCGCGTCGGGCTGAGAGAAATTGAGGCTCACAGGAGTGATTTCGTCGTCATCATCATCCTCAGGAGCGATCAGGCATAGGGATGTGAGAGTGACGGTGGCGCCCTCAGTACCCGTATTCAATTGAATCATAATAGCATCAACACTGCTTGCCCACGACGCGTCGATGTCGAGGGAAAGAATCAAATCATCGCCAGTACCAGAAGTGGATATTTCGCTCAGACAGGCCCAAGAGCTGTCGCGCACGTACAGTTTGACGGGGTATTCCGAGGAATAAGTGAGCTTAAGTGATGCGTAATCTGAGAGGGATACATCCGATGGGATTGCGTATTGCCATGCACCGTATGCACCCTCTGATGTCATGGTGATGACATTGTTCTCAAAGGATGTAGACCAAGCGCTGGTTCCGGAGGTGAGATCCAGGCAGTAGTCGCTGGTGCCAACAACCTCCTCGGTGGTGTCGTCATCATCGTCGGCCGCAACAAGGTAGAGAGCTTTCAGTGTAACCTCGCCTTCGGCCAGTCCTTGGAGAGCGATATAGGTGATGCCCGACGACCATGAGGTATCCAGTGTAAGGGTAACTGAGGTAGCATCGCCGGCCGAGATGGAGGCTTCGGGATAGGTATAATTGTCCTCCTCGCCATATTGGGTGTAAATCTTCACGCCTATTGAAGGAGCCTCGTCAAACTCGGCGACGACAGCGGTATAATCAGTGATATCGATATCGGAAGGGATATTCCATACGGCAGCTCCATAAGCACCGGAGTAGGTGATGGTGCCGTCAGCAGCTGAGTAGCTCCATCCCCAAGAGGGGGTCAGGCCCAGGTCGTAGTTGGTGGCGTTGGCAAGCAGTGCGAGCAATAGCCCAAATAAGGAAAAAAGTAATCGTTTACTCATGATGTTGGTACAGGTAAAAGTTAGTGTGTAGGTGAATTTTCACAGGCAAAGGTAGGGGTCGAAAAGGCCGATTTTCGGGCTTTTTTGTTGCCTTGAACGGGATAAATTGTTATAAAAATCACGTGTAACCCATTGTGAAACAAAAAGGAAGATTCTTGGATAAATAGGACGTCCCGCCGTGTCGGCGGCTCCACTCTCTGCTCCATAGGAAAGCCAGCGCTCCTGCTTAGCGGAGCCAAATTAGGTAGTTGTTTTAAGGCGGGGGATGTCGTGAGGTCGTTAATTCTTGTAATCGTGTATTCCAGATTTATACCCGACTGCGCGACATGGTTAAATACAAACAAGTAGCCCCGCTTGGCTTTCACCAGGCGAGGCTATCTTCCCTTTATCATTTATCCTTTGTTTCTAAAATCTCATTTTAGAAACTTGGGTGCCTTGGCGGCGGATAAGGATCTGGCCTGCGGAGGGGTTGGCGACGCGGATGCCCTGCAACGTGTAATACTCAACCGGGACAAGGCAGTTGTCAACTGCCAAATTGGCAACGCCGCTGGCGTTCTTAGCCTCAACGTAGGCGGCCGAGAGGGTGACGGTAGCGGCAGCGTCGGTGCCCGTCTGCAAGAACACCATGTTGAAGGTGTAATCGCTTTCGAGAGCAACCTCTACCTTGGTTGCACCCTCCTCAACGGTGGTTTCCACGCCCTCAAGATTGGTCCAGTTGTTGGCAAGATAGAGCTTAACGGGTGTTGCGACTGCCTCGGCAAACTCAACGACAACCTTGGTGTAGTTCTCAAGATCCAAGCCGCTTACATTCCAGTAGATAGCTCCCCATGAGCCGGCCTCGTAGGTGATGGCATGGGTGGTGGAATCGTAGGTAGCCCCCCAACCTATGTTCACGGCATCGAGAGCGAGGGTATAATTCTCGACGGTCGTCTCACCGGGGGTCTCGTTTTCGCCTTCAACAAGGTAAGCCGACGAGAGAACGAGCGTGCCACCGGCCACGCCCGAGATCTCCTGTAGGAACACTTGGTTGAAGTCCCATGACGAGTCGAGGTCAAGGGTAATAGATGTGACGCCGGCCTCAGCCAAGATTTCAGCGTCGGTGATGTTGCTCCAGCCGCTTGCGAGGTAAAGCTTGACAGGGATAGCGGTAGCTTCGGCAAACTCAACAACTACCTTGGAGTAATTGCTGGTGGTGACGCCGGAAAATTCCCAGCCGCGAGCACCCCAAGCGTCATCGTAGGTGATGGTCTTGGTGGAGGCGTCGTAGGAGCTGCTCCAGCCCACTGAAAGATCGTCGAGCGAGAGCTCGTAGTTGGCTGCTGAGAGTGACAAGGCGGCGAAGGAAGCGGCCAGAAGAAGTAATGATTTTTTCATAATTTGGGTAGGGTTTTAGCGTCGGCTCGCTCTGGGCGAGCCGACAAAGTGATTAAAAATAAGTGATTTAGGGGTTACTTTAGAGTGAATTCAGCTTTTTGGGAGCCGATGGTGACGGTGAACTTGCCCGGCTCGGCGATCCATCCCTTCGAGGGGTCGTAGTAGGAGAGGCTCTCAGGGGTGATGTCAAAGGTCACCGTAGCGGTTTCGCCGGGAGCCAATGACACTTTCTTGAAGCCTTTCAACTCCTTGAGGGGGCGGGGAAGGGAGGATTTCGGGTCGGAGATGTATAGTTGCACGGTCTCGGCGCCGGCGACGTTGCCAATGTTGGTGACGTCAACCTCGGCGGTGAGGCTCTGGCCCTGGGAGATCTGCTTGGCTGAAAGTCGCGGCTTGGAGTAATCGAAGGTGGTGTAGCTTAAGCCGTAGCCGAATGGGTAGCGGGCTGGTATCTTTTTCGTGTCGTGCCAGCGGTAGCCCACTAGGATGTCCTCGCAATACTCCACCACGGGATTGTTGCCTGCATCGACCACCGAACCAGGGATAAGCACGTCGGAGGTCGAGGCTGTTTCGACGCCGGGGTAGGCCTTGTCGCCGAATGAGTGGGCGCCTACGTCGGTCAATTTATAAGGGATGGAGAAGGGCAACTTGCCCGAGGGGTTGACCTTACCCGAGATGACATCGGCCAAGGAATACCCACCCATGGAGCCAAGGTACCAGCCTTGGATAATTGCCGGCACGCGGTCGGCCCAATCCATGGCAACGGGGTTGCCCGAGATATTTACCACCACAAGATTAGGATTGGCCTTGGCGAGTTGCTCAATCAGCAAATCTTGCTCATAAGGGAGGTTGAACGACTCGCGGTCGGTCGACTCGCAATCCTGGTAAGCGTTCTTGTTCAATCCGCCCACGTAGATTACAAGGTCGGCGTCCTTGGCCTTGGCCACGGCATCTTGTCGAAGTTGGGCGAGTTGCAGGGTGTCGATGTTCTCATGTTGCTCGTAAAGGGGACGGCCCGAGGTATAGCCCTGGGCATATTCCACCTTGCCGGGCCACAACTCCTGGAGGGCTTGCAGGGGCGAGATCATATCCTTCACTTTCAGCTCCGAGGAGCCGCCACCCTCGTTGAGAGGGCGGATGGCATTGTTGCCCACCACGAGGATTTTACCATAGCGGGAGGCGTCGACCGGAAGCAGATTGCCTTGGTTTTTCAGTAACACAAGGCTCTCGGAGCCTACACGGCGCGCCACGTCGTAGTGCTCGGGGGTGCAAAGAGAGCCGATCTGTTTGTCGGGGCGCATGGCAGTGCGGAAAATCAGTTTCAACACGCGAGCGGCCTTGTCGTTGAGTGTTGCCTCGGAGGCTTCGCCCGATTTCAACAGGTCAAGATAGGGATCGGCCAGATAGTAGTCGTTGAATCCGAAACCGTCGGCCTCGGTGGTGAGTCCGTTGGTGTAGGATCCCATCTCGATGTCGAGGCCGTTGGTTGCGGCTTGACGGGTGTCGTGAGCGCCACCCCAGTCGGTGATAACGACTCCGTCAAAGCCCCAATCGCCCTTGAGAATCTTGTTGAGCAGGCGGTCGTTGTGGCAGCAGTGCTCGCCCCAAATCTTGTTGTAGGCACCCATCACGCTCCAAGCGCCCGCGTCGACAGCTTTCTTGAAAGCGGGGAGGTAGATCTCATAGAGCGCGCGATCGGAGATTTTCACCTCCACTGTGCCACGCCACTTCTCTTGGTTGTTAAGGGCGAAATGCTTGACACAAGCGGCAGTGCCAGTGCCTTGCAACCCTTGGATGTAAGGTGCCACCATCTCGCTGGCGAGGTAGGGATCCTCGCCCATGTACTCGAAGTTGCGACCGTTCAAGGGCGTGCGCAGGATGTTGACGCCCGGGCCGAGCATCACATTCTTGCCGCGGTACAGGGCCTCTTCGCCAAGTGCTTTGCCATATTCAGCGGCGAGCGATGGATTCCAAGTTGCTGCCAAGCCGGTGAGGGCCGGGAAAGCCGTGATGGAGTCTATGGTCCAGTCGGCGTATCCCCAATTGTTCCAGTTAATCTCGGCGCGCACGCCGTGGGGGCCGTCGCTCATCCACAATCCTGGGATGCCTAAGCGAGGCACGCCTCCCGAGTAGAATTTGCCTTGAGCGTGGAGCAAGTTGACCTTCTCCTCCATAGTCATGCGGCTCAGAGCGTCGGCCACACGGTCGTCTACCGACGCCGTCTTGTCGAGATAGACAGGGGTGGAAGCCGTAGCGGCCAAGGCTATTATTGCTAACGATATAAATGATAATACTTTCATAATCAATTGTTTAATATGATTTTAGCGGGAAGAAGTCCCGGGGCTGAGGCGGTAATTGTAACGGGGCCATCATGGCCGTCGCCCTGGGCGATAAGCATTGCCTTGCCGTGGAAAGCGCGTCGATGGTCGCTCTTGAATGGGTCGAGGCACGTTGGGTCGCCGTTGTCCACACCGGCGTTGAACGCCGCGCCGTCCACCGAGAATGTCAACCGGTCGCAGGCTTGCGGGCACGGGTTGCCGTCGTGATCCACAACCTCGGCCTCTACGAAGCACAATCCGGTAGGAGAAGAGATCGCCGATCGGTCGAGGTGAAGCTCGATATGGTGGGGCAAGGTAGCGGTTTGACGGCAGTCGCGGACCACCTCTTGGCCGTTTTTGTAACCTACAGCGAGGAGCTGCCCCGGTTCATAGGAGGCTTGCCAGCACGGGTAGAGATGCTCCGAGGGGAGTTGGGGCAGCGCCCTTCCGTTGAGGGTGACAGAAACGCTGTCTACCCCCGCGGCGTACACGCGTATGTCCACCAGGTCGCCCTCTTGCCAATTCCAATGGGGCAACAGGTGCACCATCGGCTTTTCTGGCAACCATTGGCTTTGGTAAAGGTAGTAGGCGTCCTTGGGGATGCCGGCAAGGTCGACAAGGCCGAAATAGCTGCTGCGCGCGGGCCATCCGTAGGGCGTGGGCTCGCCCAAGTAGTCGAAACCTGTCCACACGAATTGGCCGGCTATATGGGGATACTTGGCGACCAAGCGGAGGGTGCCCTCGTGGGTATTGCCCCAAGGCACATGGCAGTTGTCGTAGGAGGAGCAAGCGATGGATGGGTCGTAATAAGGCTTATCCCAGCGCTCGGGGCAGAGGGTGACGCTGTCGGCGGGAAGGGTGTAGTGGCCGCGTGTCATCAGCGCCGACACGCTTTCGCTCACGTAGAAAGGCTTCCCGGGGAAATTGTGGGGCACCGAGGCAAACCAATCGTCGTGGTAGTTGAAACCGATCAGGTCGAGGGCTCCCGAGAGGAATAGGTTGTTAGAGGGGTCGGGCTCGTTGCAACCGGCAGTGACGGGTCGCGTGGGATCTTCCTCATGGGCGATTGCCACAAGTCGACGGGTAAGGCGCATGCTCTCGTTGTCGGTAGAGCCTTGATTACGCTCATGGCCGAAATTGAGTAGCAGGTTGGCCTCCTCGAGCGAGAGGTCGTCGGCATTGGCGGCGTCCCACTGCTCCAATACCTCGTTGCCAATGCTCCAAGCGATTATGGAGGGATGGTTGCGGTCGCGGCGAATCAGGTCGCGCAGGTCGCGCTCGTGCCACTGATCGAAATATTCAGCGTAGTCGTAGGCCGTTTTGCGGCGGCGCCACATGTCGAACGCCTCGTCGATCACCATCAGTCCCATCTCGTCGCACAAGTCAAGCAGCTCGGGAGCTGGGGGATTGTGGGTGCAACGGATGGCATTGGCGCCCATATCCTTCATCATCTGCAATTGTCGTCGGGCAGCGTCAATGTGGAATGCCGCACCTAGAGCTCCGAAGTCGTGATGGAGACACACGCCGTTGATCTTCATCCGGTGGCCGTTGAGCGAGAATCCCTCAGTGGGGCTCCATTGTGCGTCACGCAGCCCTATGCGGGTGCTATACGCGTCAATCTCCTTCCCCTTCTGCCAAAGTGAGGCATGGAGGGTGTAAAGCGTCGGGCTGTCGCAGGACCATAGTTGGGGATTCGCTACGGTGAGTTTGGCCACAACTTCCGAGCCGTTGACGGCGACGTCGCGGCTGGCGATGTGCTGGCCGTTGTCGCCGTCAAGGCTCAACCGAAGCTGCCCCTTTAGCGGCTTGGAAAGGGTAACGGTTACCTCCAGGCGAGCGGTGTCCGTATCTACGCTCAGGGTGCGCGCTACCAGTCCGTCTTTGACGATATGTGTGGGGTTGACTACGCGGAGCCATACGTTGCGGTAGATGCCCGAGCCGGTATACCACCGCGAATTGGGCTGTCGCGAGTTGTCGACGCGCACTGTCAGGAGGTTGTCCCCTTTCCGAAGCCAAGGGGTGAGATTATATGTAAATGAAGAATAGCCATTGGGGCGCGTGCCGAGCGTTTGGCCGTTGATGGCGACCTGAGATTGCCAGTAGACGCCATCAAAGTCGATCCACACCTCCTTGCCATTCCACGCTTGGTCGTAGGGGAGTGTAAGGGTGTATTGGCCGATGCCTCCAGGGAGGGCGCCACCGCCAGTACCAGCGGGGTTGGTATAGGCGAATTGGCCCTCAATGCTCCAGTCGTGAGGAATTGGCACATTGCGTGGCTCGCCACCATCCAGCGAGAACGTCCAGTCGTCGTTGAGGCTGACGGCGCGGCTATCGGCTGCCTGAATTGACAGCGCAGCCATAGCCAACACTATCGTTGAAATCAGCGCTCTCATAGTGGAGTGTCTCAGATATTGACAGCCAACTGATGGCCGTCGTATTCAACATCCTTTCCTTGAGCCTCCAAAACGCCGGTTCCTTGGATTTTAACAACACGGAGGGTGCGACGGGCGAGCATACCGGGCCAAGAGCCTTGACGGTCGCCGATGGTGAGGGTGGAGGTGGCGTCGTCCCAATGCAAGGGAATGCGCTCGCTCTGGTCGTGCTCGTAAGCGTAGGTAAGGCCGTCATCATCATAGAGGGTGAAGTCGCAGTCGTTTCCTGGACACACAACGAGGGTGATCACGCCCTCACGCTTGTCGCCGCTCCACTGCATTCCCTCGGGTCCCAGAGGCAGGATCGAGCCGCTGCGCACATAGAGGGGCATACGCTCGTAGGGGGCCTCAACCTCGGCGTATTGGCCACCATTGGTGACAGTGCCGTCATAGAAGTTGACCCACGAGGAACCTTGCGGGAAGTAGACCGTGCGGTTGCGTGCCTGATACTTGGTGACTGGGCAAGCCATCAGCGCCGGGCCGAGCATAAATTGGTCGCTTACCTCGCGGGCCAGCACGTCGGGGGTGAAGTCCATCGCCAAGGGCCGCATCAACGTGTACCCGTCATCGCTTACGCGGGCGTTGAGGGCGTAGAGATAGGGCATCAGGCGATAGCGCAAGGTGTTGTAGTAGCATATTGATTGATAAGCGGGATGGCCTTCGGGGGCGATGTTCCAAATCTCGCGCAACGGCCATTGGCCATGGGAGCGATACAATGGGCAAAAGGCTCCGAATTGGTGCCAGCGCGTGTTCAATTCACGCCACTCGGCGAGGTCGGCGTTCTCCTTACCTGTTTGGTCGAAGAGTTGCTGCGCGGCCACGTAGCGATCCTCGACGCAGAATCCGCCGATATCCATGGTCCACCAGGGCACACCGCTCACAGCGAAATTGAGTCCGGCCGACAGTTGGGCTTTCATATCTTCCCAGCGTGTGGCGATGTCGCCGCTCCAGGTGGCCGTGGAGTAACGCTGCTGGCCGGCGTAACCGCTGCGTGTCAACAGGAACACTCGTTTCATGGGGTCAACGCCGCGCTGGCCGTCGTAGATTGCCTCGGCATTCATCAGCGCGTAGGCGTTGAAATACTTGGTGGAAGGGCCGAGGGCGGTGGGGCCACAGAGGGCTTTGCGATAGTCGATATCCACGCAGTCGCGCACGTTGGGCTCGGAGGCGTCCATCCACCATGCGTCGATGCCAAGGGGATAGTAGTGATCTTGAATCTGGTGCCAGAAGAGGCGGCGAGCCGGCTCGGAGTAAGCGTCGTAGAAAGATCCGAGATAACCGGGGCCTACCCAATCGCGCACGTTGTCCTTGATAGCTTGCTGATACATCCAGCCGTTGGAGTCAAACTCCTTGAAATGCTCGGTAGTGGCGTAGAATTTGGGCCACACCGACACCATTACGCGGCCGTTCATGGCGTGGATGGAGTCGACCATCCCCTTGGGGTTGGGGAAGCGCTGAGGGTCAAACTCATGGCAACCCCAGGAGTCCTGCGGCCAGTGGAGCCAATCGATCACGATATTGTCGATGGGAATCTGGCGCGAGCGATACTCGGCCAGAGTGGATAGGACCTCGTCGGAGGTGTTGTATTTCTCGCGGCTCTGCCAGTAGCCCAAGGCCCAGCGGGGCATAATGGGGGCTTGACCCGTGAGTTGACGGTAGCCACGCACGACGTCGTCCATCGAGTCGCCGGCGATCATGTAGTAGTCGATCATCGACTGCATTTCGCCCCACCAGGTCATGGCGTTGCGATCCTCGGCGTCGCGGGGGGAGTGGACGCGCAGGCCGCAGTAGGCAACGTCGCCGTTAGGAATCCAGGAGATTTTCAGGTGGGCCGGGTGATTGGCCGTGAGGTTAACCGAGAATTTGTAGGAATTGGGGTTCCAGGCGGTGCGCCAACGCTCGGGAACGACGGTTTGGCCGTCGATTTCCACCGTCTGGTAGCCTGAATAGTAAAGTATAAAGTCGTGTTGGCCCGACTCCTTGGGAGTGATTGTACCCTCGTAAGTGACTTTGGAGCCATTGTATCGGAAATCCTCGGGGAGATTGATCACGTGGGAGAGGTCGTGGGTCTTGAGGTTTTCAAAGTAGATTTGTGGCTCTCGGCGGGTGATGGTGGAGCCATCTTTGGCCACGTATGTGCCGGTAAGGGCGCCCTGCTTGCCCGCTGTGTCGCTAAGGGTGAACGCGTCGCCAATCTGTTCATATTCGGCGGGGTTGCCGAATCGGCAAAGGCTGTAGCTATCCCAAAGCACGCCGTAACCTCCGGTGGATACAATCATGGGCACCGACACCTTGGTGTTGTACTGGAACAGCTCCTCGCTCTTTCCTTTATAGTTCCACTCGTCGGCTTGGTGTTGGCCCAGGCCGTAAAGGGCTTCATGGTCGTCGGGCGAGGCGAAGGTTTGGGTGACAGTGTAGCCGTCGGTACCCTCCACATTAATAGGAGTGAACGATCGGCCATCGTGGCGCTCAGCAAGCAGCAATTGTCCGTTAGGGCGGTAGAAGCTCACCTGACCGTCGGCGTAATTAACCGCGGCACAAATGCCTTTGGCCGATACCACGAGGCGGTTACCCTCGTCGGTAGTAGTAAATGAAGGCACGGAGGCTTGCGGCACCACAATCAAGCTTGGGTCGGCCGAGAGGGCAGCCCCCTGAGGGGCCGCACTCACGCGCACGATCTTATCGCTTATTGGTTGGATTCGCACAGTCTGGCCGTTTCGCGCCTTCAGCGTCACCCCTTGAGCGTCGGTGGTTACACCGGGGGGCGAGGCTGCCGACATCAGGACTGTGCCGGTGACTCCCACGGCCATCATGGTGATTAGGTTTTTGCAAGTCATTTCAGTTTCGGTTGAGAATTGGTTGAGTGAATGTTGTGAGTTTTACCTCTTCTCGTAGCTTAATGTGACTGGTGCAAAATTACAATGAGAAAATCCCCAACAGGGGGTATTTTTGATTTAATCAACTCATTTTCAGTGCGACAAAATGTTGCCAACGAGGGGTTGATTTGTTGTTGTCTCGTGAGATTCTTGGTATACCGATGGGTTTACGCCAAATTCCTCGCGGAAATATTTGCTGAAAGCTTTGGGCGCGTTGAAGCCACATTGGTAGGCGATCTCCGAGACGTTCATCTGGCTCTCGCGCAGGAGTTGGGCCGCTCGCTTGAGCCTGAGTGTACGGATAAACTCGATGGGGGTCTTGCCGGTGATGTGTTTTATGCGCTTGTAAAGGTGTACGCGGCTCATGCCCAGGTGGGAGGCCAATTCCTCCACCGATAGGTCGGGGTTATCCATGTTGTTCTCAACATGCTTGACGGCTTTCTGGATGAGTTGCTCGTCGACGCTTGTGATTACCAAGGGTGTTGGCTCGGGGTTGATGTACTGGGGTTGCTTGTCGCCCTCTTGTCGAAGTTGCAAGAGATCTTTCACACGCTCATGCAAACGGTCGTAATCACTGGCCATCAGCACTGGAGCTGGGTTGACGGTTTCTTCCACAGGCTTGTCGTTCAACAGGTTGTCGACCAATCCCAGCAGCCGCGATTGCTCCTGGTATTGAGTCTCCAGGGCATGCGTGCGTTCACGACGGCGCGCGGTTCTAATAATCAGGGCCACCGCTCCGAGGATAAGGCAAATATAAATAATGATGGCCCACCAGCTGGCCCACCAAGGCGAGGCGATGGTGATGGGAAGGGCGGTGACGAGTCCTTCGGTGCCGTCGGGGAGCAGGGTCTTCACCTCAAATGTGTAATGGCCCGAGCCAAGGTTGGTGTAGGTGGCGTGGTTGTCGCCGGGCTGAGTGGCTATCCACTCGTCCTGATATCCAGTGAGGCGATAGAGCCATACGGTGGCCGATGGATTGGCGTAGTCGTCGGCGGCGAAGGTCACAGTGAACTCGTTTTCGGAGTAGGCGATTTTCACGCCGTCGACAAGTCGCTGGCCGTCAATCGGTCCGAGGTTGCCTTTTCGGAGGGTTAAATCTATAATGTAGGACGGGGCGGCCTCTTGTGCAGTGATTTCCGAAGGTCGGAACGAGCTGACACCGTTCAAGCCGCCCACGGCGATTACGCCACCTGGGAGGGAGGCAAAGGAGCGTTGGTTGAAGTCGCAACGGGGGAGTCCGTCCTGCTGGTCGAAAATGGTGGATGAGAACGTCCAATCTCCTGATTGTAAGCTAGGTGTTACTCTTATAAGTCGGGATCCGGTGGATACCCAGATGTTGCCTTGCTTGTCCTCCAGCAGGCCGAGAATAAAGTCGGTGGTGGGGTCGCTGCCGCCGTTAGTCGCTGAGCCAAGGGGGACATGCCACAGCAAGTCGCGTTGGGGGTCGTAAACGTCCAATCCTGCATATGTTGCGAGCCACAATAGGTTGTGGTGGTCGACCAGAACCTGATTGATATTGAAGTGGGAGAACTGTTGGTGTCCGTCGCGGGTACCCGTTTGCGCCAGGATGGAATGGGAGCGCAGGTTGAAGTTGGCTAGCCCGCCAGAGGTTGCAAGGAACACGAGGTCGGGGTTGCGTCGGTCGGGGACGATTTGGGCGATGTAGTCGGTTCGTAAAGGCGAATTATTTGATAGCCAAACGTTTTTGGACCCCGTTGTAGGGTTCCAAATCTGTAAACCACCCCCGAGGGTGGCGAGCAATAGGTCATCTCCGGGGAGTGGGTACACGTCCCATATATTGTCGCTGGCGAGCCCGTTGGCTTGGGTGTATTGTACCATTTGGCCCGATGGTTTCAGCAGGTGCAACCCGTGGTTGTAGGTGCCGATCCACACGCCGTCGTCGGTGGGCTTGAGGCATACCACACCCGCGCAACTGCCGGGGGCACCCAGCGTGCCGGTGATCTTCTTCTGGCTCCAAGCGACGGGATTGCATAGGATCAATCCTTCGGCGTCGGTTCCAATGAGCACGGAATTGTCGGGTAATGAGGTGATTACGTTGACATCAGGGCACGGATGGAACGCGAATTTCTGCCGAGCTGGGTGATACGACATCATGCCGCTCTTGCGCGTGCCGATCCACACCGAGCCGCTATGATCCTGATACAGAGCCGTCAAGCTATTGGAAGAGAGCGAGCGGGGGTCGGAGGGATTGTTTTGCGCTTGGGTAACGCGGCCGTCTGGAGTGATGCGCACCAATCCCGAGTGGTCGAAAGCAATCCATACAGCTTCTTCATCATCGGTGATAATGGCCTTTGCGATAGGTAGTTGGGCGAGATTTACGCCGTGCCATTGCTGGCTCCAGATCATGGTGTTAAGGTTGAGAACCGCAATGCCAGCTTCGCCGAAAGCCCACACGGTGGAGTCGCTACCGTGGGCGAGGTTGTAGACGCGGCGCTCAGCGCAGTTGAAAGGAGTGTCGATTGATTTTTCCACCTTGAGGTTGTCGCTGTCGGCCACCAAAACGCGAGGGGTGTTGGTGATAACGACCAAACGGTTGTTGCCTAAATCCAGCACGTCGGTGACGTCGTTCCATCGCTTGTCGCGCGCCATAGTCACGATAGGTGGCACCGCCATGCCCGTGGTATCCTCGAGGACCTTCTCGGCAATAGGGTCGAAAGCCTCCCAGCCGTCGCCGGTCAACAGCCAAAGGTGCCCTTGGTGGGGAACGATACGTTTTATATAATTGTCCTTACCGCCGGTCTGACGGAAGGGCACGATTTCGTATCCGTCATATCGACACAAGCCGGTGGCGGTGCCGAAATACAGCAAGCCACGGTCGTCCTGAGCGATGGTGTTGATCATATTGGATGTAAGCTTGGGGTTGAGAGGCATCTCCTGGAAATGGAGAGGTTGGGAGATGGCCCACGCTTGGCCGATCCCGGCTATCCAAAAGGTGAGGGATAATACTATACTATATATGACACGGTTCATGGTGGATAGATGTATAAGGATTGGATACAACTAACTAATTCCTTTGCAAAATTAAAAAAAATTCCATTATATTTGCGTTTGCAAAGCAATTTTTCATTAGATGTGATTACCCCAAAGCAACATTTTTACCATGAACAAAAACATTTTTACCCCTACATACATTGAAGGATGGGCCATCATGAAAACAAATAATTCGCTGAAGGATGAGTTGCGGTTGTAATTTTGCAACGTGAGTTTTTACCAAAGATCGTTGCCTTAAGCGACCATGAAATCATTTCTAAAACCATCCAACTAAAAACAGAGATCATTACCATGCAACCGCCTAAAGAACGCACGCCCAAGGCTGGCGGCGGCGGAAGGAAATTTTTCTTCCTGTTACTTTTAATAATGTGTATCGCGCCCGCGATGATGGCTCAGTCGACCATCACCGTCACGGGTACCATCCTCTCGGCCACCGACGACGAGCCGCTGATCGGGGCCTGGGTGAAAGTCTCCGGCACCTCAAACGGAGCCAACACCGACATCGATGGCAACTTCACTCTTACCAATGTGCCTGAGGGAGCCGAACTCGAAACCGGCTACATCGGGTTCACTTCCCAAACATTCAAGGCCACCACAACCCCTGTCGAAATCAAGCTTAAGGAAAATTCCGAGGTGCTCGAGGAGGTAGTAGTTGTAGGCTACGGTGTACAGAAAAAGAAATTGGTCACTGGCGCCACCTCACAAGTAAAAGGTGAGACCCTGGCCAAGATGAACACCACCAACCCGTTGCAGGCCATGCAGGGCCAAACGTCGGGCGTTACCATCTCGCAGACCACCGGCCAGCCGGGCAAGTCGATGAAGGTGTCGATTCGCGGCCTGGGTACCGTGGGCAACTCCGAGCCTCTTTACCTTATTGATGGTGTAGGCGGCGATATCAACACCGTCAACCCCGCCGATATCGAGAGCATTGACGTGCTGAAGGACGCTGCCTCGGCCGCTATCTACGGCGCGCAAGCCGCCAACGGCGTGGTGCTTGTCACCACCAAGAGCGGTAAGGAAGGCAAGACCACCGTTAGCTTCGACGGCTACTACGGTTGGCAGTCCAAGCCCCGCTCGGTAGATATGCTCAACGCCTCCCAGTACATGATGATTATGGACGAGCAAGCCGTCAACTCGGGTAACGCCCCTTACGACTGGAGCAGCTACAAGAGTATCTACGACGCCAACGGCAACCTCTATAACACCGATTGGCTTGACACCCTGTGGAAAGACAACGCCGAGATTCAGAGCTACACATTGGGCATCACCGGCGGTACCGCCAAGAACAACTTCGCGATCTCCCTCGGATACCTCTCCAATGAAGGTATCGTAGGCGGCAAGCAAGTGAGCAACTACTCGCGCTACAACTTCCGCGTCAACTCCAATTACAAATTCTTTGACGACCTCTTCACCGTGGGCGAGCAAGTGAGCTTCGTTCACTACAAGACGCGCAACATGAACGACGAGGGCAACGGCAACAACGGCAACCGAATCTACCCCGCGTTCAACGCCTCCCCGCTGGCTCCCGTATATAGCGACCAAGGGCAATACGGATCGCCTTACAACTCCACTCTCTACAGCGACTGGCACGCCGCCGACGGCAACCCCTACGGCCAGATGATGACCCTCTCGCAGCAGAAAACCCGCTGCTCGCTGTTCAACGGCAACGTCTTCCTGCAACTCGATCCCATCAAGGGTTTGACCCTAAAAACGTTGCTGGGCTTGAGCTACTCGTGGAGCAACTATCGCTCGTTCACGCCCCAATACCAATTTGACGCCTACACCAACGGCGACAAGACCTACGTAAGCCAAAGCGCCTCCGACGGCTACACTATCACTTGGCAAAACACCGCCAGCTATAACTTCTCGGTTGACCGCAACAACTTTAACGCATTGTTGGGTATGGAAGTGTCGCGTACCGATGGTTTCAACGTGGCCGCCGGCAACGCCTCGCTTTCCTCAGGATTTGACAACTGGAGCCACGCTTACGTCGACAACGGCACCGCCACTTCGGCCGATAACGGCCTGTCGGCATCCGGTTCGCCCTGGACTGCTATCCGCAACCTTAGCTACTTCGCTCGCTTGGGTTGGGACTTCGACGCCCGCTATATGATCAACTTCACCCTGCGTGCCGATGGCTCCTCGAAATTCGCCAAGGGACACCGCTGGGGCTGGTTCCCTTCGGTATCGGCAGGCTGGAATATCTCCAACGAGAATTTTATGGAATCCACTCGCTCGTGGCTCAACAACTTGAAGCTGCGTGCATCCTGGGGCCGCGTGGGTAACAACAACGTCGACTCCTTCCAGTATCTGGCGCAAGTGGTTTACGGTGGCCATTACACTTTCGGCTCGGTCAACGGCTCGGCCAGCGACGGCTACGTGATCGGCGCTTATCCCTCGTCGCTTGAGAACGAGAATATCAAGTGGGAGACCTCCGAGCAGTTTGACGTGGGTATCGACGCCTACTTCCTCAACTCGCGCTTGCAAGGTGCTGTCGACTTCTACGTGAAGACAACCAAGGACTGGCTCGTCTGGGCACCGCTACTGTCGACTTCGGGCTTTACCTCTCAACTCATCAACGGTGGTGACGTGAAGAACAAAGGCGTGGAGGTATCCTTGACATGGAACGACCGCATCGGTAACGTGTCCTACAACATCGGCGGCAATTTCGCCTACAACCATAACCGCGTAGGTTCGATCCCCACCGAGGACGGTATCATCCACGGTGCCACTGGCGTGCTCTACGATAACGCCGAGGAGTTCTATCGCGCACAAAACGGCCACTCAATCGGCTACTTCTGGGGCTACAAGACCGCTGGTATCTTCCAGAACCAGCAGGAAATCGACGACTGGATCGCAGCCGGCAACGGTGTTTACCAAAGCAACGTGCAGCCTGGTGACGTGAAATACGTCGACCAAAACCACGACGGCGTAATCGACGAGAACGATAAGGTGGACCTCGGTTCGGGCGTGCCCAAATGGACCTTCGGCTTCAACCTGGGCGCTACCTATAAGCACTTCGACCTTGGCGTCGTGCTCTCGGGCATGGCTGGCCACAAGATTGTGCAAAGCTACCGTAACATCGCCGACAAGCAGGCCAACTACACTACCCGCATTCTCAACCGCTGGACCGGCGAAGGCACCTCCAACACCCTTCCCCGCGTCACCGAGGGCACCGACAACTGGGCATTCAGCGACATCTACGTGCAAGACGGCGACTTCCTGCGCATCTCCAATGTGACCATCGGCTACGACTTCGCCCACTTGATCAACAAGAAATGGTGCCAGCAGTGCCGCCTCTATTTCCAGATTCAGAACCTGTACACGTTCACCCACTACGATGGTCTTGATCCCGAGGTGGGTACCGGTACCAGTTCTTCTTCATGGGTAAGCGGTGTCGACCAGGGCTTCTATCCTCGTCCCCGCACCTTCCTTTTCGGTGTAAATCTCACCTTCTAATCCAATCCCAAAACCAATGAAAACCTCCAAATATATTAAAATAGCTGCATTGTGCATTGTGCAATGTGCATTGTGCACTCCGCTGGTGGGTTGTACCGACTCGTTTCTTGACGTAGACCCCGCGACCTCCACCACCACTTCCAACTTCTACACCACCGAGGAGAACGCCGAGAGCGCCCTTATCGGCTGCTACAACGGCTGGAAGCGCACGCAAAGCTCCGACACGTGGGGATTCTACGTGGTGAGCGAGCTGATGAGCGACGACTGTTTCGCCGGCACGGGTGTGACCGACGCCACCAACTATGCTGTTGTCGACCGTTTCGACCAAGGGCAGTATGCCGCCGGCACCTCCCTGCTTCCTGTTTTCGTCATGCGTTACCCAAAACGGGGGTCTGCTCTACCCAGTTCTT